>SPQI01000184.1 GCA_004570315.1 Oxalobacteraceae bacterium OM1
GCTGGCCGAGCGCGGGCGCGCGCCGCTGCTCGACTTGAACGCCCGCCTGCCGGATGCGGCGGCGTCGGAATTCCGTCGCGCGCAGGTGCGCGGCCGCTTCATCGCCGATTGGCCCTTGTATCTCGACAATCGCCCACATGGGGGCGTCGCCGGCCGTTATGTGTTGATGCCTTTCCGGCTTGCCGGGAGTGACGCGGTCGTTCTCGTGCTGCGCGGCTGGGTGGCGCGCGATCCCGCGGATCGCACGAAGCTTGCGCCGCTCGCTACGCCGCCCGGCGAAATCGCCGTGCAAGGGGTCGTAAAGCGCGACGCCGGCCATACATTGCAATTGGGCGCCGAGCCCCCGCCGCGCGCCGGCGCCATCGTGCAGGATGTCGATCTCGGCGCCTTGCGCAAGGCGAGCGGCCTGCCGGTTGCCTCTTTTGTGCTCGAGCAGACGTCGGAAGCCGCAGACGGGCTGGTGCGCGACTGGCCTCATCCTGCAGCGGGCGTCGACAAGCACTGGGGCTATGCATTCCAGTGGTATGCCCTCGCGGCCACTGCCATTGTCTTTTTTGTCGTTACGGGATTTCGAAGTGCAAGAAAACAAACCTAAGGAAGGCGGTAACTGGAAGCTTTTCCTGGTGCTCGCCATATGCGCGGCGCCGCTTATCGCCTCGTATTTCAGCTACTACGTAGTCAAGCCGAGCGGCCGCACCAATTACGGGGACCTGCTCGATCCGCGCCAATACCCGATCCCCAAGCTGGGCACTACGGCGCTCGACGGCAAACCGGAACGCCTGGAAGACTTCAAGGGCAAGTGGATCATGTTGCAAGCCGATTCCGGCGCATGCGGCGACGCTTGCCGTCGCAAGCTGCTCGACATGCGCCAGTTGCGCCTGATGCAAGGCAGGGAGATGGATCGCATCGAACGCGTCTGGCTCGTGCTCGACGAACAGCCGCTGGACACGGTCCTCATGCGCGAATACGACGGCACGCGCATGCTCCGCGCCGACCGCAACGCGGCGCGCGCCTGGTTGCCCGTCGATACCGGCACGCAGGTCGAAGACCATATTTACTTGATCGATCCTCTGGGTAACCTGATGATGCGCTTTCCGAAGGATGCCGACCCCAACAAGATGAAGAAGGACATCGCGAAGCTGCTGAAGGCTTCGCGCATCGGATGACGCCATGCTGATCCAGCTCGCCGCTACGGGATTGCTCGTCGCCATGCTGCCGTTGTCGGTCGTGTGGGTATCGAGCGATCCGGACAAATTTCGCAAACTGGTCTGGGTCACGCTGTTCCTGACCTTCGATCTCGTCATGTTCGGCGCCTTCACGCGCCTGACAGACTCCGGCCTCGGCTGCCCCGATTGGCCGGGGTGCTACGGCGAGGCCAATCCCTTCCAGGCGCATGCGGATATCCGGGCGGCAGAACTCGCCATGCCGAGCGGTCCGGTCACGGTCATCAAGGCCTGGATCGAAATGATCCACCGCTATGCGGCCATGGCCGTCGGCATCCTGATCATCGCCATTGTCATCGCGGCATGGCGCGGCTGGAAGAAAAGCAAGGGCGCGGACAAGCGCTTTGCCCCCGGACTGCCGCTGGCCCTGTTCGTCTTCGTCTGCCTGCAGGGCGCGTTCGGCGCGTGGACCGTGACGCTGAAGCTGCAGCCAGTCATCGTCACGACGCATCTCCTCCTCGGACTCACGCTGCTGGGCATGCTGGCTTGGCTTGCCGCCCGGGAAAGCCGGCATGACGGGATCGGGATGGAGGCGTCAAACCTCCGCCGGCCGGCACTGGTGGCGCTCGGGATGCTCGCCGTGCAGATCGCGCTGGGCGGCTGGGTCAGCACCAACTACGCCGCGCTCGCCTGCTCGGACTTTCCGCTATGCCAAGGCAGCCTGTTGCCGAACATGGACTTCGGACACGGGTTCAGCTTGTGGCGCCATCTCGGCAAGACGGCCGCCGGCGACTACCTCCCGTTCGCTGCACTGACGGCGATCCACTGGACGCACCGGATGTTTGCCGTGCTTGTCGTTGCGACGGTGGCATGGACTGCCTGCAAGGCGCTGCCCATCCCCGGCTTGCGCCGCAGCGGAAGCTGGCTGCTGGCAGCCGTTGCAGTGCAGTTTCTCATCGGCGTGTCGACCGTCTTCCTGCAGTGGCCGTTGGCCCTTGCTGTGGCCCATAACGGCGGCGCTGCGCTGCTGGTGATCCTGCTCGTCATGTTAAACTACAAGGCTCGCGTGGCCTCGTCGCGCGCGCCTTCCGCCGTTGATCTCCGCCTTTCGGCGGCCTGATAAAGTGACTACGCTGACCGTTCGCTCCAACCGCCTCGCCCAGTACTGGGCGCTCACCAAGCCGCGCGTGACGCAGCTGGCCGTGTTCTGCGCGGTCATCGGCATGTTCCTCGCCACCCCTGGGCTGCCCGACTGGCGCATCCTTATTGCCGCCACCGTCGGCATCTGGCTGCTCGCCGGTGCAGCCTTTGCAGTGAATTGCCTCGTCGAGCGGGAGATTGATTCCCGCATGGCCCGCACGGCGCGTCGCCCCATTGCACGCGGAGAAATCACCGTTCCCCAGACGCTGGCGTTCTCTGGCGTCATCGGCGGAGCGGGCATGTGGGTCCTGTTTAATTTCGTCAATCCGCTCACGATGTGGCTGACCTTTGCCACTTTCGTCGGCTATGCCGTGATCTACACGATGATTCTCAAGCCGGCCACGCCGCAGAACATCGTGATCGGCGGTCTGTCCGGCGCCATGCCGCCCGCGCTCGGCTGGGCTGCGATCGCCAACGACGTACCAATGCAGGCCTGGATCCTCGTGCTGATCATCTTTGTCTGGACGCCGCCGCATTTCTGGGCGCTCGCGCTCTATCGCCGCGACGACTATGCCAAGTCTGGTCTGCCGATGCTGCCAGTGACGCACGGCATGCAGTTCACGCAATTTCATGTCTGGCTCTACACGATCGCGCTCGTGGCAACCACGATGCTGCCGTTCGCGGTCGGCATGAGCGGCCTCATCTACCTGATCAGTGCCATGGTGCTCGGTGCCATCTTCCTTTGGTACGCCTGGCAGATCTATCGCCATTACACCGACCTGCTTGCCAGGAAGACGTTCGCCTACTCCATCATCTACCTCTCGCTGCTCTTCGCCGCGCTGCTGGTAGACCACTATCTGCCGTTCTGACATGCGCCTCCTATCCATGCTGGCTGTCGTCGCCATGGCCGGCGCGCTGCTGATCGCCGGCTGCGACCGCCTGAGCGCCGACAGTAAGCCCGCGTTCCAGAACACCGACGTCACTGGCCTCGACTACGCCAAGGACTTTGCCTTGCCCGATTTCAACGGGAAAGTCCGCACGCTGTCCGAATTCCGCGGCAAAGCCGTCGTTGTGTTCTTCGGCTACACACAGTGTCCCGACGTGTGTCCCACCACGATGGCCGACATGGCAACCGTGATGAAGCAACTTGGCCCCATGGCGGACCGGGTGCAGGTGATTTTCGTGAGCATCGATCCGGAGCGCGATACGCCTGAGTTGCTCGCCAAGTATGTGCCGGCCTTCGACCCGCGCTTCCTCGGCTTGGTCGGCGACAAGGCCGCCACCGAGCGCGTCGCCAAGGAATTCAAGGTCTTTTATCAGAAGGTGCCCGGCAAGACGCCCGGCAGCTACACCATGGATCATACGGCCGGCAGCTACGTGTTCGACGCGCAAGGCCGCATCCGTCTCTTCATTCGCAACGGGCAAGGCCCTGAGCCGATTGCGCACGATCTGAAGTTGTTGCTGTCCTGAATCACAAAATTCAATAAAAAAGGCGCCCGAAGGCGCCTTTTTTATTTGCGGTTCCGCGTTCAGGCGTAGGACTGGAGCGTGCCCTTCATCTTTTTCAAGGCAGCGCTTTCGATTTGGCGGATGCGTTCGGCCGAGACACCGAATTCATCGGCCAGCTCGTGCAGCGTCGCGCCGGAACCATCGTCATTCGCGAGCCAGCGCGCCTCGACGATGCGACGGGAACGCGGGTCAAGCTTGCCCAATGCGGTTTCCAGACCTTCCGATTGCAGCCGGTCGTATTGCCGGGCCTCGAGTTCACGCGTCGGCTCGCTGGCATCCGAGGATAGATAGGCGATCGGCGCAAACTTGTCGTCCTCGTCGTCCGACGGGGCGTCCAGCGCAATGTCGCGGCCCGACATGCGGGTTTCCATCTCGATGACTTCCTCGCGCTTGACGTTGAGCGTCTTGGCGAGATCGTCCACCTGCGCCGGCGTCATCGCGTCCAGGCCTTCCTTGTGGCTGCGCAGATTGAAGAACAGCTTGCGCTGTGCCTTGGTCGTCGCGACCTTAACCAGGCGCCAGTTCTTCAAAATGTATTCGTGGATTTCGGCCTTGATCCAGTGCATCGCGTACGACACGAGGCGGACACCCTGGTCGGGATTGAATCGCTTGACGGCCTTCATCAGGCCGATGTTGCCTTCCTGGATGAGGTCGGCGTGCGGCAAGCCGTAGCCGAGATACCCGCGTGCGATGGACACCACCAGGCGCAGGTGCGACAACACCAGTTTCTGAGCCGCACCGAGATCGTCCTGATCGCGGAAGCGGCGGGCGAGCGACACCTCTTCTTCCTGCGTAAGCATGGGAAGACGGTTCACCGCCGATATATAGGCTTCGATATTGCCCAGGTTGCCCGAGAAGCCGGGCATCAGGGCCTGATTGCCAACAGGAACCAATGCAGTCTGGGAAGATGCTTTCATTGTTTCTCCTTGCTGTCCGATGGGGATCGGTGCCCATGGCACTCGATAACATCGGGACCAAACTATATTAGCACTCTCATCGATAGAGTGCTAATCAATGGTCCCAACACAAGCCATAGCAGGCAGCTATTGCAATGGTGCAACGCGAACAACCACCTACTCTATGCCGGGACCCCGGTAAAAAGTTGCGTTGCATCAAACAACCCTGCGCTTTAGCGCAAGCCGCGGCGGGAAGCTCAGTTCAGCCGGGACAGATGGCGCCGCACAGACAATGCGGCGCCCGCCAAACCGAGCAGGGCGCTCAAGCCGAGCAGGGCAGCAGACGATGTCGGCCCCAGGGGCGCGAGGCGGAATTCGGAGGCGTAGAGCCGGGCAAAGTCGGCGACCGCCTGATTCAGCGGCTGCAAGGCCAGCGCCACGACCGCCAATGCCACCGCGCCGGCCAATAGGCCAAGCAATGCGCCGGTGTAGTAGAACGGCCGGCAAATGTAGCTGTCGGTCGCGCCGAACAGCCGGCAAACCTCGATTTCCTGGCGCTGTGTCATGACTTGCAGTCGAATCGTATTGAACGCCACCGCGACCACCACCACACCCAGCGTCGCGCCGAGGAACAGCAGCGCGACCCTGGCGATATGCAAGAGGGCCGCCAGCCGTTTGACCCACGCGGAATCGACTTGGACATAGTCGACGCCGGGAAGTGCCTTCAATTGGGCAGCCAATGTGTCGATCCGGCCGGCATCGGACCCGTCGCGAAATCCGGCCAGCTTAAGTACGTAGCCGTCCGGCAATGGGTTTTCGCCGAGCGCCGTCACGGCATCGGACAGACCGGACTTGTTCTGCATTAGCGTCAGGGCTTTTTCGCGCGGAATGAATTCCAGTTTTGCGGGCGCCTGGGCATCCTGCACGACACGGCGGATCTGGTTGCCCAGAGCCGACGCCTTTTCGCGCGGCGTATCCATCGCAAGGAAGATGCTGATTTCCGGCTCGACGGCGAGTTGTTCCGATACCGGCCGCACGTTTTCCAGCACGGTCAGGCCGGCAAACGGGAGCGCGAGCGCAATCGCGATCACCAGCACGTTGAGCGCGAAGCTTCCCGGCGTGCGGCCGAACTGACGAAGCGCGCCGGCCAGCGCCTGGAAGTGCTGTGCGAGCCAGACGCTCATGCCGCCTCCTTCAGGCAGCCGCCTTCAAGATGAATGATGCGGTCCCCGGAGCGCATGATCTGCTCGTCGTGCGTGGCGATCACGCAGGTCACGCCCGCTGCGTGGAAGGCGTGGAGCGCGTCCATCACCTTGGTCGCGCTGGCGCGGTCCAGATTGGCAGTCGGCTCGTCCGCAAGAATGATCTGCGGGCGATTCACGATGGCGCGCGCAATGCTCACCCGCTGCTGCTCGCCACCCGACAGCTCCAGCGGCTCTGCGGCCGCCTTGTCGAGCAGACCGACCTTGTCGAGCGCGGCGCGGGCACGTGTATCCGCTTCCTGCCGCCGCGTGCCGGTCACCAGCAGCGGCAGCATGACGTTTTCCACCACGCTGCGGTCGTTCAGCAGCGCCTGCTGCTGCAGCATCAGCCCGAGCTTGCGGCGCAGGTAGGGCAGGCCGGACGCATTCAGGCGGGTGATGTCCTGGCCGTTGATTGCCACCGCGCCCGAGGTCGGACGCTCGATCGCAGCGATCATCTTGAGCAGGGTCGACTTCCCGGCGCCCGAAGGACCGGACAGGAAGGCCAGCTCGCCCCGCGCGATGGTCAGCGAGATGCCGGACAGGGCAGCATGCGCCCGGGAGTAGTGTTTGGAAACGTCGCGGAATTCGATCATCGTTCAACCGAGGAGCGCATCGGTGAATTCCTGCGCGTCGAAGGGCTGCAGGTCTTCGATCTTCTCGCCGACGCCGATGAAGTACACCGGCACCGGCCGCGTCTTCGCGATCGCCGCCAGCACCCCGCCCTTGGCGGTGCCGTCGAGCTTGGTGACCACGAGCCCGGTCAGCTGCAGGGCCTCGTCGAAGGCCTTGACCTGGGCCAGGGCGTTCTGGCCGGTGTTGCCGTCGATGACAAGCAGCACCTCGTGCGGCGCGCCTTCCTGGCCCTTGCCAATCACGCGGCGGATTTTCTTCAGCTCTTCCATCAGGTGGAGCTGGGTCGGCAGGCGGCCGGCGGTGTCCACCATCACGACGTTCACGCCGCGTGCCTTGGCCGATTGCACGGCATCGAACGCCACTGCCGCGGGGTCGCCAGATTCCTGCGAGATCACCGTCACGTTGTTGCGCTCGCCCCAGATCGCGAGCTGCTCGCGGGCTGCGGCGCGGAAGGTGTCGCCCGCGGCAAGCAGCACCGACTGGTGGTGCGCCTGCATATGCTTGGCCAGCTTGCCGATGGTCGTGGTCTTGCCTGCGCCGTTGACGCCGGCAATCATCATCACCAGCGGCTGATGACGGCCGAGAACCATGGGCTTCTGCAGCGGCGTGAGCAGTTCGACGATCAGCTCGCGCAGCGCCTGCTTCACCTGTTGCGCCTCGGTCAGCTTCTCGTTCTTGACCTTCTTCTTGAGCGCATCCAGCAGCGACTGCGTCGCTTCCACGCCGGCATCGGCCAGCAGCAGCGCCGACTCCAGCTCTTCGTACAGCTCGTCGTCGATACGCGCGCCGACGAACAAGGTAGTCAGGTTCGACGAGGTCTTCGACAAGCCCGATTTCAGCTTCTGCAACCATGACTTCTTTTCTTCCGGCGAAGGCGGCGGCGCGGGCACGATCTCCGCTTCCTCCTCGACCTCCGGAGCCACCTGGAGCCTTACCACCGGAGCAGGAACCGGTTGTACTACAGGCGCCGGTGCCGGCATGGGCGGCGGTGCGGCGACGGACTGGGGTACGGGAGCAGGCGCAGGAGCGACAACAGGAGCGGGCGCCGGTGCGGGGGCAAGCTCGGGTTCCGGAGCGGGTTGGGACGCGACATCCGCTTGTTGCGCGCCACCGCCCGGGATGAATTTGCGGAACCAGGACTTCTTTTCCTCGGGCGGTTGCGGCGCCGGCGCAGCAGCGGGTTCGGGCGCGGCCACCGGAGAGGCGGGCTGCGCTGCGAACGCTTCTGGCGCCGCAGGGGCAGGAGGTGCCACGGGGACAGCAGGCGCGGTCGCTTCAGGCGCGGCTTCGGGCACTGACACCGTTTCCGGCGGCGCAGGCGTGTCTTTCGGCTTTCTCTTGAAGAAACTAAACATGGGAAATGGTGGAGGGCAGGGCGGAAAGCGCCGCTGCAGAAAGAAGATACAATCGGAAACTCTTTCGCCTGCGGTCGATCGCACACAGGCCGTTTCCGGCATCCCCCTATTTTATCAGAGCGACCCGTATGAAATTTCGCATGCTCCTCTTGCTCGCCGTCAGTCTGTTCGCTCCTCTGGCGCAGGCCCTGGACGCCCAGGAATTCATGTTGAAGAACGGCATGAAAGTGATCGTGAAGGAAGACCATCGCGCGCCGACTGTGACGCACATGGTCTGGTATCGCGTCGGCTCGATGGACGAGGTCAATGGCCATACCGGCCTGGCCCATGCTCTCGAACACATGATGTTCAAGGGCACCAAGACCTTGAAGCCCGGCGAGTTCAGCAAGCGCGTCGCGGCGCTCGGCGGACGTGAGAATGCCTTCACCAACAAGGACTACACCGCCTACTTTCAGCAGATCGAGAAGTCCAAGCTGGAGCAGGTGATGAAACTGGAAGCGGACCGCATGGCCAACCTTGTGTTCGACAAGGACGAATTCGGCCGCGAGATCCGGGTCGTCATGGAAGAGCGGCGCTGGCGCACCGACGACCAGCCGATCGCGCTGGTCTACGAAGAGCTCAATGCAGCGTCTTACAACGCCCATCCCTACCACCACCCGGTGGTCGGCTGGATGAGCGATCTGCAGAACATGACCGTGCAGGATGCGAAGAACTGGTACGACCGCTGGTATGCCCCGAACAACGCGACCATGGTCGTGACCGGCGATGTCGATGCGAAACAGGTCTACGCGCTGGCGCAACGCTATTTCGGTCCGATCAAGCGCAAGGAGCTGCCTGTCACGCGGCCGCAAGTCGAGCCCGAGCAGCGCGGCATCCGGCGCGTCACAGTGAAGGCGCCGGCCGAGAATCCGTATGTCGCGCTGGCATTCAAGGCGCCGACGCTGCGCGATGTCGACAAGGACATAGAATCGCATGCCCTCGATGTGCTCGCCGCGGTGCTCGACGGCTATGACAATGCGCGGCTGAACGCGACGCTGGTGCGCACTGACCGCGTCGCCGTCAATGTCGGCGCAAGCTTTGTCAACGTCTCGCGCGGCCCGTCGCTGTTCGTGATCGACGGCACGCCGACGCCGGGTACGACGACCGAACAGCTGGAACAGCGCCTGCGCGGCGAGGTCGAGCGGATTGCGCGCGAAGGCGTGTCCGAGGAGGAGTTGAAGCGCGTCAAGGCACAGCTGGTCGCGGGCCAGATCTACAAGCGCGATTCGATCTACGGGCAAGCCATGGAGATCGGCGTCATGGAGATGAGCGGGCTGTCGTATCGCGACATCGACCGCATCATCGAAAAGCTCAAGCAGGTGACGCCGGCGCAGGTGCAGGCCGTTGCGAAGAAATATTTCGGCAACGATGCGCTGACCGTCGCGACGCTCGTGCCGCTGCCCATCACCGAAAAGAAAGCACCGCCGCCCGAAGGCCTGCGTCACTAAACGGATATCGCCATGATCAAGCGCATTTTCCTGCTCGTCTGCTTCATCGTCGTCGCTCCTGCCGAAGCAGCACTGAAGATTCAAACCTGGTCGCTCGCCAACGGCACGCGCGTGCTGTTCGTCGAAAGCCACTCCATTCCCGTGGTTGATCTTGCTGTGGAGTTCGACGCCGGCTCGCGGCGCGATCCGCAAGGCAAAGCCGGCACGGCTGCGTTGACGAATGCGATGCTGGCGCGCGGCATTCAAGGCGCCGAAGGGCCGGCCCAGGAGCAAGCCATGACGGAAGCGCAAATCTCCGACACCTTCGCCGACACCGGTGCCCAGCGCGGCGGCGGCGCGGGCAACGATCGCGCGGGCGCCTCGCTGCGCACGCTGTCGAGCAAGACCGAGCGCGATACGTCGGTAAGCCTCTTGGCGCGCGTGCTGGCGCAGCCCAGCTTCCCTGCCGACTTCCTGCAACGCGACAAGGCACGCATGATCGCCGCCATCAAAGAGGACGAGACCAAGCCGGAAGCGATCGCCAACAAGGCCTTCTGGAGACTGCTGTACGGGCCGCATCCCTATGCGAAGCAGGAGACGGTGGAAAGCGTCACCGCAATCACGCGCGAGGATCTCGTCGAGTTCCATCGCCGCCACTATGTCGCCAATCGCGCCATCGTCTCCATCATTGGCGACCTGAGCCGGGCCGATGCCGATGCGATCGCGCAGCAACTCACCGTGCGCCTGCCGCAGGGCGAGCCGTTGCCGGAATTGCCCAATGTGGTCGTGCAGCCGGCGCGTGAAGAGCGCATCCAGCATCCGGCGTCGCAGGCGCACATCCTGCTCGGCGAGCCGGCGTTGAAGCGCGGCGATGCCGAGTATTTTTCGCTCATCGTCGGCAACTACGTGCTTGGCGGCGGCGGCTTCGTCTCGCGCCTGATGAACGAAGTGCGCGAGCGGCGCGGCCTCACTTACGGGGTCTACAGCTACTTCAATCCGCTGGCGCAGCCGGGGCCATTCGAGATTGGCCTGACGACGAAGAAGGAACAGGCCGCCGAGGCGCTGAAAGTGGTGCGCAGCGTGCTCGAGGGCTTCCTGCGGGACGGGCCGACGCCGGCCGAGCTGAAGGCGGCGAAGGACAATCTCGTCGGCGGCTTCGCCCTGCGCATCGACAACAACAAGAAGATCCTCGACAACATCGCTGCAATCGGTTTCTACAAGCTGCCGCTCGACTACCTCGACACCTGGACCGCCAAGGTCGAGAAGGTGACGGCCGACGACGTGAAGATCGCGTTCCGCCGCAAGATCTCGCCGGAACAGCTGTCGCTGGTGATCGTCGGCGACGTGAAGTAGGCATGCGCGCGAAGACCAAGCCGGCCGCGGCGCCGCGCCAGGTCCGCATCATCGGCGGGCAATGGAAGCGCACGCCGCTGGCGGTGCTCGATGCCGAGGGCCTGCGCCCCACGCCGGACCGCGTGCGCGAGACCGTTTTCAACTGGCTCAATTATCTGCTCGATGGCGCCTGGGAAGGGCGCCGCTGCCTCGACCTGTTCGCCGGCACCGGTGCGCTCGGCTTCGAGGCCGCCAGCCGCGGCGCCGCCGAGGTCGTCCTGGTGGAAGACCATGCACCGGCCGTGCGTCAGCTCGAAGCCACCAAAGCGAAGCTGCGCGCGGACCATGTACGCATCCAGCGCGGCGATGCGCTGGCAGCCGCGCAGTCGCTCGCTGCACGCGGCGAACGCTTCGATCTGGTGTTCCTCGATCCGCCGTATCACCGCGACTGGCTCGTAAAAATACTGCCGTTGTGCGAGCGCCTCACGACGCCTTCGGGCTTGGTATATGCTGAAGCCGAAACGCCGCTCGAGAATGAGCCTGCGCCTGCGTGGCTTGCTGGTTGGCAAGTGGTGAGGGCGGACAAGGCGGGCATGGTGTTCTACCACTTGCTGCGGCGCAATAGCTGAGCAGGATTTCAGGCATAATGCGCGTTTTCCAGTCGCGCAGTCGCACGTCAAGCCGGTTGGCAATGAGGCCATCGGCAGCTGGAACACACCGGTCATGACCGGCTGCGGCATCGGCGCCGCGCCATGCGGACCGGGCAACGAATCAAGCGCAGGGAGCCGCAATGGTCACAGCTGTTTATCCGGGAACCTTCGATCCGCTGACGCGCGGTCACGAGGACCTCGTGCGCCGGGCGTCCGGCCTGTTCGACAAGCTCATCGTCGGCGTCGCCGACAGCAAGGCCAAACGCCCGTTCTTCGACCTCGAAGAACGCATCACCATTGCCAATGAAGTGCTCGGCCATTATCCGAACGTCCAGGTGGAAGGCTTCTCCGGCCTGCTCAAGGACTTCGTGCGTACGCACGACGCGCGCGTCATCGTGCGCGGCCTGCGTGCCGTGTCCGACTTCGAATACGAATTCCAGATGGCCGGCATGAACCGCTACCTGCTGCCGGACGTCGAGACCTTGTTCCTCACGCCGTCGGACCAATATCAATTCATCTCGGGCACCATCGTGCGCGAGATCGCCACGCTCGGCGGCGACGTCTCCAAATTCGTGTTCCCGTCAGTCGAGAAGTGGTTGAAGGACAAGATGGCGGAGAATGCGAAGATGGTGGAGAGCTCGAAGTAGAGCTACCGCCGCAGATTGATATGGCTTTGATGATTACCGACACGTGGTCCGGGGTTGCGCAAAGCACGGCTTTGCGCCGGGCCGCGCTTCGAGCGCTTGCAAGCGCTCGGTGGAATCGTCGGTTGTCACTGCAGGTTGATTGATATGGCTTTGATGATTACCGACGATTGCATCAACTGCGACGTCTGCGAACCCGAATGCCCCAATGAAGCGATCACCATGGGGCCGGAAATCTACGTGATCGATCCGAACAAATGCACGGAGTGCGTCGGGCACTTCGACGAGCCGCAATGCCAGCAGGTGTGTCCCGTCGCGTGCATTCCGTTCAATCCCGCATGGCGCGAAACCAAGGAAGAACTGCAGGCCAAGTATGAGCGCCTGCAATCCGAACGCGCTGCCTGAGGCTCAGGCCTTTCCCGCTTGTACAGACACTGCCGCCTGCCGCGGCGCGCGTCCTTCCGTCCAGCCCACCACGCGATTGCGACCCGCCTCCTTCGCCTGATAGAGCGCTTGGTCGGCGCGCTGCAGGAATCGGCGAACCAGTTCATCGACGGACTCCGTGCTTGCCGCAGGCTGCAGCGTCGTGACGCCGACCGATACCGTCACGTCGAGACTTTCCCCATTCGATAACAGCATCGGCAGTTCTCCCACGCTCTGTCGGATGCGCTCGGCGACACCGATCGCGTCGGGCAGCTCGGCATCGATCAGCAGCACCACAAATTCCTCTCCGCCGAAGCGGCCCAGCGCATCGCTCAGCCGCAGTTCCGCCTTGATGCGTCCGGCCACGCCGCGCAGCACCTCATCGCCCGCCTGGTGCCCGCAACGATCGTTGATCCGCTTGAAGTGATCGATGTCGATGTACATGCACGACAGCGCATAGCCTTGCCGGCGGCAACGGCCGGCTTCTTCCAGCAGTCGCCGCTCGACGTACCGCCGGTTGTTCACACCGGTGAGCGGATCGGTCAGGCCGAGATGCTTGAGTCGCTCGTGGTTGATCACGTTCTCGAAGCACACCGCCACGATCGCGGCCATGTGTTCGATGAAGTCGGTCGCCATGCCGGCGGCGAAGCGCGTCGCGTCGTGGCTGCCGATGGCGAGGCAGCCGATCAGCCGATCTTGGCGCCGCAGGGGCACGATGGAGACGCTGGCCGGAGCGGGAATCGGCTCCGGGAACATGGGACCGTGAAGGTGTTGCGCGTAGGTCCCGAGCACCGGGCGCGACAGGCTTGCCAGCAGCTCACCCAGCTCGGTGGCCTCTTCGAGAAACAGCAGGTGCGGCAATTCGGCGAGGTTGATCTGCAGCTCGGCGAGCATGCGGCGAATGTCGTAATCCGGATCGAGCAGTGCGAGCGTCACGACGTCGAGCCGCGCGGCTTCGGGAAAACTGAGGAAGAGGGCGTCGATCAGCTCGCGGAAGCTGCCGGCGCCGATGAACTGCAGGTCGAAGGCGTGGTAGCGCTCGAGGATGCGCTGATTTTCTTCCGCCGTCTCGAGCAGCTGCTCCAGCTGCTTGCGCAGGCGCAGGTTCTCGGCAGCCAGCTCGTGCGACATGGAGGTCTCCGCGGTGATGCCGGACGCGGCGCGGCCGGCTCGCGGAATACTACCGTGCTGCCCCGGCAGCGGCAACCGCCCGCAAGCCGAGTTCAGAAGTCCAGCGTCAAGGACACGTCCTGGCCGACGCGCAGCAGCGTGCCTTCACCCCGCAGCAGGATCGCGTTCATGCCGAACGTGATGCCGCCATCGACCTTGGGATTGGCGCGATAGGTTTGCAAAATGTCCAGCGGATCGGGGCCGAACTCGCCGGTCGCCTGGTCGACGGACGGCATCGGGCACCGCGCGCAGGGCTTGACCGGCTTGAGCACCGCGTCGCCGATGGCGATCGACGCCGCATAGTCTTCCTCGAACGCTTCCACGCCGCCGATGACGACGTTGGGGCGGAAACGGTTCATCGGCAGCGCCGCGCGTCCCTGCGCCGCGAGACGTGCATTCAGGTCGGCCAGCGAGCCTTCGGAAATCACCAGCATGGGATAGCCATCCGAAAACAGCGTCGGCGCTTCGACGTCGCCCGTCCATTTGCTGCTGGCCAGGCGCTTGGCCTCGGCATGGAAGCGCACCAGCCGGCATGGCACGCCGAGGAAGGCCGTGAACCACGCGGCCGTCGTCTCGTCGCAGTCGTAAGCCGGCACGGTGACGTCCCAGACCTGCACGTGGACGACGCGTGCGTCATCCGGATGCGGCAGGTCCAGCGGCACTTCGATGCGCAACATGCCAGGCGCGCGCAACTCAAGCGTCTCGTAGCGCAGCCGCGGCGTGACCAGCGCCATGCGCGGAAAATCGCGCTGCGTCATGAAACGGCCCTGCTGATCGACGACCATCCATTCGCGGTCGTAGATGTGCTGGCTCATCAAGCCCGCCGGCGTGAGCGTCGCCTCGCGCAAGGCAATGCCGGCGCAGGACTTCACCGGATATAAATTCAGCTCGGTCAGGACCGCCATTGCGTGCGCGTCCCGATCAGACGTTGAACAGGAAGTTCAACACATCGCCGTCCTTGACGATGTACTCCTTGCCCTCGGCGCGCATCTTGCCGGCTTCCTTCGCGCCCTGTTCGCCCTTGTAAGCGATGAAGTCGTCATAGGAGATGGTCTGCGCGCGGATGAAGCCGCGTTCGAAGTCGGTGTGGATCACGCCCGCCGCCTGCGGTGCGGTGGCGCCGATCGGCACGGTCCAGGCGCGCACTTCCTTCACGCCGGCGGTGAAATAGGTCTGCAGGCCGAGCAGCTTGAAGCCGGCGCGGATCAGGCGGTTCAGGCCCGGCTCTTCCATGCCCATGTCGGCCAGGAAGGCGCCTTTGTCCTCGTCCTCGAGATCGGCGATCTCGGCTTCGATGGCGGCGCAGATCGCGACGATTGGCGCATTTTGCTCCTGCGCATAGGCGCTCAGCTGGTCGAGCAGCGGGTTGTTGGTGAAGCCGTTCTCCGCGACGTTGGCGACGTACATCGCCGGCTTGGCGGTGATGAGGCAGAGCGGCTTGATCAGCGCGAGATCTTCGGCGTCGAGACCCAGCGCGCGGACCGGCTTGGCATCGTTCAGCGCGGGCAGGATGCGCTCCAGCACACCGACGAGCTTGATCGCCTCCTTGTCGCCAGCCTTGGCTTTCTTGCTTTCACGCTGAACGGTTTTCTCGACGGTGGCGAGGTCAGCCAGCGCCAGTTCGGTCTGGATGACGGCGATGTCGTCCAGCGGGCTCACCTTGCCGGCCACGTGCACCACGTTCGGGTCCTCGAAGCAGCGCACCACGTTCACGATGGCGTCGGTCTCGCGGATGTGTGCGAGGAACTGGTTGCCAAGGCCTTCGCCCTTGGACGCGCCGGCAACGAGGCCGGCGATGTCGACGAATTCCACTACTGCCGGCACGATGCGCTCCGGCTTGACGATTTCGGCCAGCGCCTGCAGGCGCTGATCGGGCACCTCGACGATGCCGACGTTGGGTTCGATGGTGCAGAAGGGATAGTTCTCGGCGGCGATGCCAGCCTTGGTCAGCGCGTTGAACAGGGTGGACTTGCCGACGTTAGGCAAGCCGACGATGCCGCATTTGAGACTCATGTGTCGAATTCCAGTGAAAGCTTCCGCCGTTGCGGCGGAGGGAAGTGGGCGATGCCGGCAGATGCCGGCCAAAAGACCACTATTGTACCCGGCGGCGAGAGCCGGCCCAATCCGCGCGCATCTGTAAAGGCATTCCTCGCCCTGAACCGTCGATGTGGTGTCCGCACGACACCTGTAAACAGTGCTTGCTGCACGGGAACTTGTTACACTGTTTTGTAACGATTTGTATCGCCTTACGGTCATTTATTTACATTGGATTTACGTCCGAAGCGCGGTGCCATGGCGCCACTGAGCCACTGATTTGAAAGCTTCACAATGAACGACACCATTTTGATCACCGGCTCGACCGGATTCCTCGGCGGCGCCACGGTCGTGCAGGCGCTGCGCAGCGGGCTTGGTTCGCGCCTGCTGCTGCTCGCGCGCGGGAAGGATTCCGTCGATGCGCTGGAACGCATCCGTGCCAATCTGCGCCTGCTCGGCGCGACGTCCGAAGAAGCCGCCGAGATCGGCGTTCCGCAGCTGCTGTTCGGCGACCTGGGTACGCTTGATACCGTATCTGCCGATCCGCGCCTGCAACAGGTGTCCGTCTGCGTGCATTCTGCTGCGCTGGCCACGTTCTCGAATCATCCGTCGCTGGAAAAGGTGAACGTCGACGGCACGCTGGCGCTCGGTCGTCTGCTGTACCGGCGGCCGGCGTTCCGGCGCTTTCTGTACATCGGCACCGCGATGGCTTGTGGGGTCGGCGCGTCGGACGACGGCACCGTCACCGAGCAGCTGGCGCTGCGTCCGGAAGCCGACCATCTCGTGCCCTATACGCGTTCCAAGGCGCTCGCCGAGCGCATGTTGCAAGCCAAGTTTCCGGGCTTGCCGGTCGTGATGGTGCGGCCGTCCATCGTCGTCGGCCACACCACACTGGGCTGCGCGCCGTCGCAGAGCATTTTCTGGGTCTTCCTCGTGGCCCAGCTGCTCGGCGCCTTCACCATCGCGCTGGATGACCGCATCGACGTCGTGCCGGTCGACTGGTGCGCCGCATCGATCATGGCGCTCGCCCTCAAGCCGGAGCTGGCGCACGACGTCTACCATCTGTCCGCCGGCATGGCGTCCAGTGTGAGTTTTCGCGAGGTGGATGTGGCGTTGGCAGCGGCACGGGGCGTGACGCCGGTCGGTGCGGCCTACCGGCAGACCGACGTGCGCGGTCTCGCCGATCTGATGCCGCGCATGCGGGAAGTCATCCCCGGCTGCAACGACAGGCTCTTGCTGCGCGCGCTGAAGCTGTATGGCGGTTTCGCCAAGCTGAGCTATGTCTTCCGCAACGATAACCTGCTGGCGGAAGGCATTCCGCCGTCGCCGCGCCTGAGCGACTATCTGGCGCGTTGCTACGACTCCGCGCGCGACATTCCTGTCGCGACGCAGATGGAGTGGGACTTCAAATAAGGCTGAACTGTCAGGCTCAAATCGGCTTCACCAGACGCATGTCCGGCCGCTCGACGAACGCTGCGAACGCGTCGCGCAGACGTTCGGCTTCCCCGATGGCGCGCTTCCAGTTGAGGATGCGGGCGGCATGGTCGAGTCCGTAATAGTGGAAGTCGCTGCGGTCAGGCAGCTTGGCGCGTGGAAGCGTCTGCAGGAAAGCCGGCGAAGGCGCGACCAGCACGAGGTTGTCGAGCCAGTCGCGATGCCGCCCGCGCGCGGCGTGGCGCCAGGGTAGGGTCTTGTCGAACCAGCCCGGGACCATTCGCGTCGTGAAATGTGGATACAGCACGAGGCCGCCGTCCGGATGCCCTGCGACGCGCGAATAGGGCAGGGCAAGGTGGTAGTCGATCAGGCCGCCGTCCCAGTAGGTCCCTTGCGGCGCGCCGGGAATGCCGCTGACGGGTTTCATCGTGAAGGGTAGGGTGCCGGACGCCAGCAATGCGGCCGGAAGGCTGTCCCGGTTCAATGCGGCGAAATGGGTGTCGAAAGCATCGAAACGCGCTTTCAGCCAGAACACCGGATCGCGCACGTCGCCGAACACCACACGTTCGAGGTGGTTCGCCAATTGTGTGCGCGCCGCGAAATTGCCCAGCACCGCCAGGCCGAATCCCGTTGCGGCGCTTGCCTTGCTGCGCGGCGCATGAAGCAGCCCGCGGCCGCGGACCGTCATCACATGCAGGCGGTAATGCGGATGGTCGAGGATCTCGGCTTCGTGGCCGCCGATCACGCCGTGCAGCACGGCGCGGCAGGAGTCGGTGACGAGTTGCGCGGACGGCTTCTTCGGATAGGTCGTTTCGGTGTAGAGATCGCCCAGGCGCTGGAATGCCGCCACGGGATCGGCCGCACAGGCCGCCGCCATGCGCCACGCCCCGATGGAAGCGCCTATCAGCGTGCGTTCGCGCGGCGCAGCGGGCAACCAGCTGCCGAACATCCATTGATCAAGCTTCTGGAAGATCAGCCCTTTCGGGCCGCCGGCGGCCGCAGGAACGATGGCCACGTCACGGGCCCGCAGGCCGTTGTCGCGCAGGTGCGCCAGCGCTTTCTTGCCGGCGAGGATGACGATCGGGTCCATGCTACTTCGCGGTGTGCAGCTGCATCATCGCCGCTTCGTACTTGCCTTCGCACATCAGCGGGATCACGTCGAGGCTGTTCGCGATCGCATCATTGATCAGGGGCTGCTCTTCCTTGCGCGGCCGGTGCAGCACGAAATCGACAACCGGCTGGTTCAGGTTCAGCGTACGCGGATGTCCGATGCCGATGCGCAGCCGCCAGTAGTCCTGGGTGCCGAGGGCAGCGGTGATGTCCTTCAGTCCGTTGTGACCGCCCGATGAGCCGCCTTTCTTGATCTTCGCCGCACCGGGTGGCAGATCGAGCTCGTCGTGCACGACCAGGACGTCGTCCGGTGCGATCTTGTAGAAGCCTGCGATCGCGCCGACCGACTGCCCGGAACGGTTCATGTATGTCTGCGGCTCGAGCAGCCACACCGGCTGGCCGGCAATGTTGATTTTGGCCGCCAGTGCATTGAATTTTGGCTCGCGGGCAAGTGCGCTGCCGGCGAGGTTGTCGACCAGCCAGAAGCCGGCGTTGTGGCGGGTCTGTTCGTATTCGGGGCCGGGATTGCCGAGGCCGACGATGAGACGGATGGGCATGGTGTCCTGGGTTGGAAAGCAAAATCTCGATTATCGCGGAACTGGTTTGGCCGCGTCAGGGCGCGTGGCACAAAAGAAAAGCCCCGCCGGAGCGGGGCTTCTCGCAGTGCGCACGCGACGGGCGATTACTTCTTCTCGCCTTCACCTTCGGCAGCGGCGTCGTCGGCGGACACCTGGCCGGCCGGCACGCTGGCCGTAGCAACGGTCAGGTCGTCGCCGTGCTGGACCAGGCTCACACCCTTCGGCAGGGCGACTTGCGACAGGTGCACCGATGCGCCGGCTTCGATGGTCGACAGGTCGACTTCGATGAACTCCGGCAGGTCGCCCGGCAGGCAGGTGATGTCGAGTTCGTTCAGGACGTGGCTGATTACGGCGCCGCCCAGCTTGACGGCCGGCGAAACTTCAGCGTTCACGAAGTGCAGCGGCACTTTCACGTGAATCTTCTGGTTCGCGTCGACGCGCTGGAAGTCAGCGTGCAGGACCAGTTGCTTGAACGCGTGCATCTGGAAGTCACGCAGCAGGACTTTCTCGACCTTGCCTTCGATTTCCATGTCCAGAATGGACGAGTGGAAGGCTTCCTTCTTCAGCGAGTGGAACAGCGCGTTGTGGTCGAGGGCAACTGCGACCGGAGCGGCGGTGCCGCCGTAGATGATCGCCGGGGTTTGGCCGGACTTGCGCAGGCGGCGGCTCGCTCCGGACCCCTGCTGCGTACGGGCAAATGCGACTACTTTCATTTGTAACTCCAAAAAATACGGGCCCGAATGCCTGGAGCACTGCTCCAGACCCGGTTGCCCAGGTTGATGGCAGCCCCCGCGACCAGGGGCTACCGGGAAGTTGAGCGCAAGGTTACCTTTGCACTCAAGAAAATCCAGATACTACAACGGCGCGCCGGCTGATTTCAGCCTGGCGCGCCGGTCAAACGGCCGTCGAATTGCTCAGTCGACGAACAGCGACATCACCGAGTCGCCCTTGACGATCCGCTTGAAGGTCTCGGCCAGCAGCGGCGCGCTGGTGAGCTGGCGGATCTTGGTGCAAGCCTGGCCTGCAGCGGTCAGCGGGATGGTGTCGGTCACGACCAGCTCATCCAGCGGCGAGGTGGCAATGCGCTCGATTGCCGGGCCGGACAGCACCGGGTGCGTACAGTACGCCACGACCTTCTTGGCGCCGCGCTCTTTCAGCACTTCGGCGGCCTTGGTCAGCGTGCCGGCGGTGTCGACCATGTCATCCATGATCACGCAGTTGCGGCCTTCGACTTCACCGATGATGTGCATGACTTCCGACACGTTGGCCTTCGGGCGGCGCTTGTCGATGATGGCCAGATCGCAATTGAGGCGCTTGGCCAGCGCACGGGCGCGCACCACACCGCCGACGTCCGGCGACACGACCAGCAGGTCGTCATAGTCTTTCTTGATCAGGTCCGACAGGAGGATCGGGGACGCGTAGATGTTGTCCACCGGGATGTCGAAGAAACCCTGAATCTGGTCGGCGTGCAGGTCCATGATCAGGACGCGCTCGACGCCGGCGTTTTGCAGCATGTTGGCCACGACCTTCGCCGAGATGGCGACGCGCGCCGAACGCGGGCGGCGGTCCTGGCGGGCATAGCCGAAATAGGGGATGGCGGCGGTAATGCGTCCGGCGGAGGCGCGCTTGAGCGCATCGACCATCAGCATGATTTCCATCAGGTTGTCGTTGGTCGGCGCGCAGGTCGACTGGAGGACAAACACGTCCTTGCCGCGGACATTCTCGTTGATTTCGACCATTACTTCGCCGTCGGAGAACTTCGAGACAACTGCTTTGCCCAGCGGAATGCCGAGCTGCTTGGCAACACCGGCGGCCAGCTCCGGATTCGCGTTACCGGTAAAGACCATCAGGTTTTCGAGCGCCATGGACCACCTAAATGCAATCGGGTTAAAAGGTTGAAAAGCCGCCAACACCTGACTTGCGTCGAGCGCTGGCGGCTTCTTGGTCTTTTTCTTTGTATTTTAATGGCAGGGGAACAAGGATTCGAACCTTGGAATGCCGGAATCAAAATCCGGTGCCTTAACCAGCTTGGCGATTCCCCTACACAATCGGTTGCTTGTCTTTTGCGCCTCGCGGACTCCTGCGACGGCGGCAAACTACAAACGAATTCTTGACTACGACGCTGCTGTATCAGCCAAGTGCGAGAGCGGATGACGCTCGATCGCGCGGGCTTGCCAGACTTTCCAGTGTGCCGGTGCAGTGGCGCGCGCTGCGCTCACTATCTCGCTCGCTTCACGTTCACTCGCGAACGCGCAAAACACGCAAGCTCCCGAACCGGTCATCCTTGCGTCTCCGTATCGTCCCAGCCACGCGATAGCCTGTGCGATCTCCGGAAACAGCCTGGTTGCCACGACTTGCAGGTCGTTTTTTTCGAAGCAATTGGACGCTTCGGAAAAGTCCGTAATTCTGACTGGTTTCGTGTCTCGTGTCAAATCGGGAGCGGAAAATATCGCCGCCGTCGGGGCCGTGACGCCAGGCTCGATCACCACATACCAACACCCCGGTGTCCGCACGGGCACGAGCGCTTCGCCAATGCCTTCGGCGAAGGCGTTTTGGCCGAACAGGAAAAAGGGGACGTCCGCACCCAGCCGCACGCCGAGCTGCATGAGTTCGGCGCGGCTGAAACCGGTCTGCCAGAGATGGTTCAGTGCGAGCAGCGTCGTGGCCGCATCCGACGATCCGCCGCCGAGCCCGCCGCCCATCGGCAAACGCTTCTCGACCGTGATGTCGGCCCCGGGTGCGTCAATGCTACGTTCGCGCGCCGCCTGTTGCAGCAGGCGCGCGGCGCGCACCACGAGGTCGGCTCCCTCGGGCACGCCGGGAATATCGTTCGTCCTGCGCATGGCGCCATCGGGGCGCACGGTGAAGTGCAGCGTGTCGCCATGGTCGAGCAGCTGGAACACCGTTTGCAGCAGGTGATAGCCGTCAGGGCGGCGGCCGGTGACATGCAGGAAGAGATTGAGCTTCGCGGGCGCGGGACAGTTGTTCAGCGTGGCTGCCATGAGTCGATGACGATGCGGAGGGAAACTTCGCCGGCCTGGACGGTGTTGCGTGCGAGGTCGATGCGCTTCGGGATACCGGGTTGGTCGTCCTGCCAGCCGGCGTAGCGCAGGCGCCAGCCGTCGCTGGTGATGAACTCGTCATGCTCAGGCGACGCGACGAAGCGCCGTCCCTGGCCATCCGTGCCGAAGCCTTGCAGCCAGCTGCGCAGTCCGCTCACCGGCAGCGGCCAGCCCAGGGCTTGCGAGGTAAGCGTGTCGACGTCGGGCGCGGTGCGCGGCGGATGCCCAGGCTGAAGCATGCGCGCGCCGTCAGGCGAAGCTTCGATGACGGCCACGGTCTGGCCGAGCGGCGTCGCCAGGTTGACGGTGGTCTGCGCCGTGGTCTGGGTCCAACTGAAATTGCCGTGCAAGCCTTCTTCCTTGTCGCGGCCCTGGTAGCGCACCGAGAGGCGGCCGGCGAGCTCGATGTTGTCGACGTAAGCGCGCTCGGCTTGTGCAGGCGAGGGAGTAACGGACGGAGCGACGCTCGGGGCGAAACCGGCGCAGCCGCCAAACAGCAGCAGGCCGGCCAGTGATCCGGCCTGCAGGGCAGTGCGAACCGGCGTCATAGGTTGACGTTCAGCCGCGCGAGCGTGCTTTTCAGCGTGTCGTTCTGCGGATCCTTGGAGCGGGCATCGCGCCATAGCTTCTGGGCGTCGGCGCGTTCGCCTTTCACCCACAGTACTTCGCCGAGATGCACCGCGATCTCCGCATCGGGCCGCAGCGTATAGGCGCGGCGCAGCAGCTCTTCCGCTTCCTTGAGCTTGCCGAGGCGGAATTGAACCCAGCCCATGCTGTCCATGATGAAGGGATCTTCCGGCGCCAGGCTCAGGGCCTTCTGCACGAGCTCAAAAGCCTCGGGTAGACGGATGTTGCGTTCGGCGAAGGAATAACCCAGCGCGTTGTAGGCGTGCTGGTTGTGCGGCGCCAGCTGGATGAGCCGGCGCAGCGAGGTTTCCATGATGTCGAGCTTGTTCGCCTTCTCGGCGGCCATCGCGTAGTCGTACAGCAGGTCGGTGTTGTCCGGATAGAGACGCACGCCGTCCTTGAAAACGGCCAGCGCATCGTTCAGGCGATTGGCATCGCGCAGGATCTGTCCTTCGGCCTGGATCAGCTGCGCCTTGTCCTTTTCGCCGCTGGCGTTCTGTTCGTGCAGCAGGCGGCGCGCACCTTCGACGTCGCCGCGCTTGGCGATGATCTGGGCGCGGCGCATCTGGGCGAGCAGGTAGGAGTCGCCCGGCTCGATCTGCTGCAGCCACTTCAGCGCGGCGTCCGAATCGCCGCGCTCCTCGGCCAGCTGCGCAAGCAGCATCAGCGCTTGCGTCGGGTCGCGCTCGTCGTCGGGATTGGCGGACAGCACCGTGATGTAGCGGTTGAGGTAATTCTCGGCGCTCTTGTAGTCGTTGGTCTGCACGCCCAATACGCCGAGCGCGAACAGCGAGGTCAGGTCGTCCGGCTTTTCCTTCAGCAGGGACTCGAATTCCTTGCGGGCGGCCGCATATTGCTTCTGTTCGATCAGCATGCGCGCATAGGCCATGCGAACTTCACTGGATTTGGGATGCGCGGCCAGAAAATCGGCCAGAGCCTTGGTGGAGGCGTCGCGATCCGGAATGACCTGGGCCAGCGTCAGGGCGGCGAGTTCGGAATCCGGGTGCACCTTGAGTGCCGCCTGCGCTTCGGCGCGGGCCCGGTTGTCGTCGCCGGCGGCGTGCGCGCCCTGGGCCAGCGCGAGATGCGTTTCCGAGATGTCGCCGTAGGGAGCCAGCACGTCCTGCAGCAGCTTGAATCCGGCCGCCTTGTCCTTGGTGCGCGTGAGCAGGCGCTGGATCTGGAAGGCGAGCAGGCCGCGGGTTTGCGGGCGGGCTTCCTTCAGGCGCTGTTCGAGAATCGGTTTGGCGTCGGCGAGGTTGTCGGTGACGATCAGGAAGCTGAGGTAGTACTGCAGCGCTTCGTCGGAATCCGGCGCGAGCTTGCGCCACAGGCGTACGGCGGCCAGGGCTTCATCCGGCTGCTTGGCAGCCATTGCAATCTCGGCGGCGCGCCGGGCCAGGCGCGGATCGCCGGTCTGCTGGGCGGCGGTCAGGTCGCCGACGAAGGCGGTTTCCCAGTCGCCGCGCTGGGCGGCGATTTCGGCGGTCAATAGTTTGTAAAGCAGGTCTTCGTCGAGCTCGACGTTGGGCAGGTCGTCGTCGGTCTTGCGCTCGCTGCGGCCGGAGGCGGTGCCGGAGCCAGTACGCGCGGCAGCGGCCACCTTGGCGCTCGGCGTGGCGGCGGCATTGCCCGAGGCGTCGGCAAGCGGGGTGAAGCTGTCGGTCCCGCGGGTGGCGCAGGCCGTCATGACGCTCGACAAGGCTACAATGAGAAGTGTCTTTTTCAAGTAAATATCCTCTCCGGGCAAGTTTCCATTCTACGCCCAACGGAATTGCGCTGCGCTCGGGTAACCTACCCCCGGAAGCGGGCCGCCGGATTGTTTTCCTGCAAAGTTCAAGGCAACAAAGTTCAAGGCAAAACCCCCATGCCAGAATTACCAGAGGTTGAAGTCACACGCCGCGGCGTCGCGCCGCATCTCGAAGGGCAGATCGTCACCGGCGTGACGCTGCGCCATACCGGTCTGCGCTGGCCGTTTCCGGAGCGCCTGCATGAACGCCTGAGCGGCCGGACTATCCGGTCCACCGGCCGCCGCGGCAAATACCTGCTGCTCCATTTCGACCATGGCACGCTGATCGTCCATCTCGGCATGTCCGGCCACCTGCGCGTACTGCCGACGCATGCAGCGGCGGGCAAGCACGACCATTTTGACCTTGCCCTCGGCGATCGGTTGCTGCGCATGACCGATCCGCGTCGCTTCGGCGCCGTGCTGTGGCATGCCGAAGGCGACGGGCCGCTCGAGCAGCACGTGTTGCTGCGCGGCTTGGGCATCGAGCCCTTTGACGAGGCTTTCAACGCCACGCTGCTGTACCGCGAGACCCGCAAGCGCAGCGCGCCGATCAAGCAGGTGTTGCTGGCGGGCGACATCGTCGTGGGCGTGGGAAACATCTATGCGTCGGAGAGCTTGTTCCGGGCGCGCATTAATCCGCGCACACCGGCCAACCGCATCGGCCTGACGCGTTACGCGCGGCTGGTGGAAGAAATCCGCGCCACGCTGGCCGCCGCCATCGAGCAGGGCGGCAGTACCCTGCGCGACTTCACGGTGAACGGCCAGTCCGGCTACTTCCAGCAGAGCTATTTCGTGTACGACAGACACGAACAGCCTTGCCGGATTTGCGGCACGCCGATCCGCCAGTTCCGCCAAGGCCAGCGCTCCACGTTCTACTGCCCAAATTGTCAAAAATAGGACAGGGTGCTAGATTCGCCGTATTGACTAGGGGAAAAACGTGAGCAATCTCGTTCAAAAATTCCAGGAATACAGCACCTGGCGCAGCGGCGTGGTCGCGGCGCTCGAGCGCTATCGCGCCTGGGTCGCTTCCGCCGGCATGGCCGACGCCGCCAGCGACGCACGCTTTTCCCGCCTGCTCGCCCGCATGGCCGACGACAAGCTGTCGATTGCCTTCGTCGCCGAGTTTTCGCGCGGCAAATCCGAACTGATCAACGCCATCTTCTTCGCCGACTACGGCCAGCGCATCCTGCCGTCGTCCGCCGGCCGCACCACGATGTGTCCGACCGAGTTGATGTACGACGAAACCTTTCCGCCGTCGATCCGCCTACTGCCGATCGAGACGCGCGCGGAAGCGCAGTCCACCAGCGATTACAAGGAACAGAAGCAGGTCTGGACCGTGCTGCCGCTCGATATTTCCTCCGGCGAAGGCATGCTGGAAGCCTTCAAGCAGGTCAGCCTGACCAAGCGCGTGCCGCCGGCGGAAGCCAAGCGCTACGGGCTGTTCGACGACGAGGATCCGGATGCCGCGCTGTCGGTCGGTCCGGATGGCCTGGTCGAGATTTCGCAATGGCGCCATGCCATCGTGAATTTCCCGCATCCGCTGCTGAAGCAGGGCCTCGTCATCATCGACACGCCGGGCCTGAACGCCATCGGCACCGAGCCGGAACTGACGCTCAACCTGATCCCGAACGCGCATGCCGTGTTGTTCATTCTCGCCGCCGACACCGGCGTGACGAAGAGCGACATCGACGTCTGGCGCGACCATATCGGCACCGGTCCGGGCCGCATGGTGGTGTTGAATAAAATCGACAGCATGTGGGACGAACTCCGTAGTCCCGCCGAGGTGGATGAGCAGATCGCGCGCCAGGTGTCGTCCGTCGCGCAGACGCTGCATCTGCCGCCCGAGCAGGTGTTTCCGATTTCGGCGCAGAAGGGGTTGGTGGCCAAGGTGAATCGCGATGCCGCCCTGCTGGCGAAGACGCGTTTGCCGCAGCTGGAGAATGCGCTCTCCGGCGAGCTCATTCCCAGCAAGCAGGAAATCATCCGTGCGCAGCTGGCCTCCGACATTGGCGAAATGAGCACTGCCAAGCAAGCCTTGCTCGCGTCGCGTGCACGCAGCGTGGTGGAGCAGCTGGTCGAATTGAAGAGCCTGCGCGGCAAGAACCAGAGCATCATCGAACACATGATGAAGCGCGTCGATCTCGAAAAGAAGGAGTTCGACGAAAGCCTGCTGAAGCTGCAAGGCACGCGCGCGGTGTTCACGCGGCTGTCCACCGAAGTCTTCACCAGCCTGGGCATGGACATCCTCAAGGAAGAAGTCCGCCAGACCCGCGATGCCATGGACAAGAGCAAGTTCTCCACCGGCCTGCGCGCGGCGGTGAAACGCTTCTTCGAGCAGATCCAGACGAACCTCGCCGAGTCCTCGCGCAAGACCGAGGAAATCACCGAGATGATGTCGGTGATGTACCGCAAGTTCTCCACCGAACATGGCCTCGCGCTGTCGACGCCGATGCCGTTCTCGCTCGACAAGTACCGCAAGGAGATCGAGATGATCGAAAGCGTGTACCACAAGCAGTTCGGCACGGCGGTCATCCTCACGACGCCGCAGGTCACGCTGATGACCAAGTTCTTCGATTCGATCGCCTCGCGCGTGAAGCAGAGCTTCACGCAGGCCAATCGCGACGTCGAGGCTTGGCTCAAGGTGGTGATGGCGCCGCTCGAGGCGCAGATCTGGGAGCACAAGTCGCAGCTGAAGAAACGCCGCCAGTCGATCGAACGCATTCACTCGGCGACCGACGACCTTGAAGAAAAGGTCGAGGCGCTGGAGAAGCTGCAAGCCGAAATCGACGAGCAGAAGCGCATGTTGCAGCAGCTCGAGAACGATCTCCACCAGGCCATTCACGCCGAACTCAGCCTGCTCAAGGCCGCCGCCTGATTCCATGAAACGCGCAGTGAAGGCGCCGCCCGGCGACGGGGGCGCCGGTTCCGCCTTGGCGGATCCGTCCTTTTCCGACACGGTCATCCGCTGGCAAAAGCAGCACGGGCGGCACACGCTGCCCTGGCAGAACACGCGCGATGCCTATCGCATCTGGCTGTCCGAAATCATGCTGCAGCAGACGCAGGTGACGGCCGTGATTCCCTACTACGAACGCTTCCTGCGCAGCTTTCCGACGGTGCAGGCGCTGGCCGCAGCCAGTTCGGAAGAGGTGATGGCGCATTGGAGCGGTCTTGGTTATTACACGCGGGCGCGCAACCTGCATCGCTGCGCGCAACGCGTGGTGGCCGAATATGGCGGCGTGTTTCCCAGCGATCCGGGCGCACTGGCCGAACTGCCGGGGATCGGGCGCTCGACCGCGGCCGCAATCTCGGCCTTCGCTTACGGCACGCGCGCCGCCATCCTCGACGGCAACGTGAAGCGGGTATTCTGCCGCGTCTTCGGCGTGGAAGGCTTCCCGGGCGCGAAGCCGGTGGAAGATGCGCTATGGCGGCGCGCGGTGGCGTTGCTGCCGGAGAGCGACGTCGAGGCGTACACGCAAGGATTGATGGACTTGGGCGCCACCGTGTGCACGCGCGGAACGCCGGCTTGCCAGAACTGCCCGCTCGCCGAGCGTTGCGCCGCGCAGCAGTCCGGACGTCAGCGCGAACTGCCGGTGCCGCGGCCGAAGAAGATCGTGCCGGAGCGGGAAGCCGTGATGCTGGTGCTGACGCATGGCGGGCATGTGCTGCTGGAACAGCGCCCGGACAGCGGTATTTGGGGCGGCCTGTTGTCGCTGCCGCAGATGGATGTGGCGATGGACGATGCGTCGCTGTCCGATATCGAAGCCTTCGCCGCGCGCTTCGGCCGCCCGGCCGGCGTGGAGCCGCTGCTGCGGTTCACGCATGTGTTCACGCACTTCAAGCTGCATGTGGCGCCGTACCGGGTCCATCTTGCCAGTCGCGCCGCCGAAGTCACGCCCGCCAGCCATGTCTGGTACGACACCGCGCGCCTGGCCGAAGCGCCGCTGCCGGCGCCGGTGAAGAAGCTGCTGCTGGCGGTATTCCGTGAGCCCGATCTGCTGGGCTGATCAGTCCTCGCTCCACTCCACGCGATTGCGTCCCAGCTGCTTCGCCTGGTAGAGCGCGGCGTCGGCGCGCGCAATCAGGTCGGTCGTGGAGTCGCCCCGTCGATACTGCGCGACGCCGATCGACAGTGAAATGCTTTTCTGTTCCAGCATCTTGCCGAAGTCGAGGAAGTGCGCACGCACGCGCAGCCGCTCGGCATGCATCACTGCGCCCTTGATGTCGGTGTCCGGGAGGATCTGGATGAATTCATCGCCGCCGTAGCGCCCGAGCACGTCGGTGTCGCGGATACTGGTGCTCGCCACGCGGGCGAACTCGCGCAGGATGGCGTCGCCGACGAGATGGCCGTTGCGGTCGTTGATCTCCTTGAAGCAGTCGACGTCGATGAGGCAGATTGCGAATGGTGTGCCGCGCGCATCGGCTTCGTTCATCGCGCGCGCCAGTTCGATCTGGATCTGGCGACGGTTGTAGAGGCCGGTCAGCTCGTCACGCACCGACTTCTCTTCATAGTGCTCGAGCTGCGTGCGTGTCACGCGCAGCAGCTGGCGCAGGCTCTGGATCTGCTTGCCGACCAGGATGAGGCCGGGCAGGCTCAGCGTCAGAACGCACCATTGCATCAATTCCATGCGCAGCGCGCGGGGACTGGCGGGATGATTGGCGTGCAAGGCGATGATGCACAAATAGCTGCCGAGGAAGGCGAGCGCCAGCAATACCAGCGAGCGCGTCGACAGGCGAAAGATCGCGAAGGAGAAGGCGATCAGCACGAAAGGCACCAGCGCGACCTGCGAGGCGCTTTCGAGATAGGCAACGCCCAGCATGGTGGCCAGTGCGGCAACGATCTGCGGCACGAGCAAGGTCGTATCGGCAAAGCGCTGGTTAATGCCCGCGCGGAACGCTGCATAGAAGACCGATACCCAGCCGACCACGACGGCGGCAACGGCGATGAAGGTCATTCCGCTGACGGCGCCTTGCTGGAAGAAGAGGTAGAGGCTCAGAGCGTAGAGCAGCGACACGAGGCTGATCGGCGACAGCTGGCCGCTGCGTGCGGGCAGGAATTTCCTGCGGTCCAGCGACTCGGACCGCAAGGGCTCTCGTACGTCGTCCAGGAACATATGCAATCCAGCGCCTAGGTTGTTGGGGATGCCGGCCATGGTGGCACTCGCTTCGAAGAAACTCCGCTATTTATCCTACGAACGGGCGTGCGCGATCTTGCGCGCAAACAAAAGCGTGGCGCACGGGAAAGGAAATTGCCGGAAGGATTGTGGCGGCGCATGCTGCAGTGCATGCGCTGCAGTGCGTCAGTCGCGGATGATCTCGTGCTGGCGCAGGAAGGTGTGCACCAGGTTCAGGCGGGCGGCAGGGTCATCCAGCTCGAGCAATGCTTGCCGGGCCTTGAACGGGATGGGCAGGATTTCGCACCAGCGATTGGCGACCCAGCCGGCATCGTCCAGCTTGGCCGGCTGCTCGAAGGGCGAAATGAATTCCGCGCCTTCGGCAGCTTTGCCCTTGGCGTGGATGTCGTCGATCACCACCTTGAGCGCCTTCGCGCAGCTGAGATGCACGTCGCTGACCGGCAGTGCCGGATCGGCGGGCAGGGCTTCCACGCGCGCTTCGAGCCGCTGGTCGGATAGCACGCGGGTTTCCAGAATGCGAAAGCGCCGGCCGCCGCGCGTGCGCAGCAGCATGACGCCCAGCTGGGGCATGTCCCAGTCGGTGATGTGCGCCAGGCAGCCGACGCCTTCCGGCTCGGCCGCGGCACCGACTTCCTGGCCGGAGCGAATCAGCACCACGCCGAAGGGCGCCTCATGCTTCATGCATTCGCGGACCATGTCGACATAGCGCGCTTCGAACACCTTGAGCGGCAGGACGCCGCCCGGGAACAGCACGGTTTTCAGCGGAAACAGCGGCAGCCAGGCGTTGGACTCCATGTCAGCTCAACTCCCGGTGGCGCAGCAGCACATGCTCGGACTGGCGGAAATGCTTTGCCAGCTGTTCCACCATGTAGACCGAGCGGTGCTGGCCGCCGGTGCAGCCGATGGCGATGGTCAGGTAGCTGCGGTTGTCGTTCTTGAAGGCCGGCAGCCACTTCTCGATGAAATTGCGGATGTCGGCCAGGAGTTCGGCGACATGCGCCTGCGAATCGAGGAAGGCGATCACGGGCTCGTCGCGGCCGGTGTAGGGACGCAGCGTGGTGTCGTAGTAGGGGTTGGGCAGCACGCGCACGTCGAAGACGAGATCGGCATCGAGCGGCACGCCGAACTTGAAGGCAAAGGACTCGAACAGGATGGTCAGCGGCGCGCGTTCCGTCTCGACCAGATCCTTGATCCAGGCACGCAGCTTGTTGGCGGACAGGCCAGAGGTGTCGATGACGTGGCCGATCTGCTCGATCGGCGACAGCATCTCGCGTTCGCGCAGGATGCATTCGGTGAGCGTGGGCGTATCGCCGCCGCCTTCGGCGCGCAGGCGGTGCGACAGCGGATGGCTGCGGCGCGTCTCGGAAAAACGGGTGATCAACGACTCGGTCTTGGCCGTCAGGAACAGCGCCTTGACGTCATGGCCCTGCTCCTTGAGCGCCTGCACGTCGGCGGGCAGGCTGGCCAGCGAAGCGGCGCTGCGTGCGTCGACGGCGACCGCGAGATTGTCGCCGCTTTCGTCCAGGCGGGTAGCGACCAGTTGGCGGAGCAGGGAGGGCGGAAGATTGTCGACGCAGAAATAGCCTGCGTCCTCAAGTGCATTGAGGCCGACCGATTTGCCCGAACCGGAAATGCCCGTGATGAGAATGATGCGCATCCGTCGATCATACCGCATGCACGACGTCGCATTCTGACGTCTATTCGTTGTCCATCGCCTTTTGCTGGCGCTCCATGAATTCCTTGAGCGTATCGATGCCGCGCAGCTGCAGGATGGTGTTGCGCACGGCAGCCTCCAGCAGCACCGCGAGGTTGCGGCCGGCTTCGACGGGAATGATGACCTTGCGGATCGCCAAGCCGAGCACTTCCTGCGTTTGCGAATGCAACGGCAGGCGTTCGTAGTTCTCTTCTAGCGTGCTGCGGCGGACGAGATGGACGATGAGCTTCAGGCGCATTTTCCGGCGCACCGCGGTCTCGCCGAAGATGGTCTTAATGTCCAGCAGGCCGAGGCCGCGCACTTCGAGCAGGTTCTGCAGCAGCGGCGGGCAGCGGCCTTCGATCATGTTCGGGGCGATGCGGGCAAATTCGACGGCATCGTCGGCCACCAGGCCATGGTTGCGCGAGATCAGTTCCAGGCCGAGTTCGCTCTTGCCGAGGCCCGATTCACCGGTGATCAGCACGCCCACGCCGAGCACGTCCATGAACACACCATGCATGATCACGC
>SPQI01000037.1 GCA_004570315.1 Oxalobacteraceae bacterium OM1
CAAGACGGCTGACCACAAGGCCGACACCAAAGTCGACGCGAAGTCCAAGCAGGACGACGCCGTACGCGCCCAAGCACTCCTCGACGGCAAGGCGCCGCCGAAGCCGGTCGACAAGAAGTCCCGCTACGTGATTCAGGTTGCCGCCTTGGCCACCAAGGAAAAGATCGATGAACTGCAGGGCAAGCTGAACGGTGCCGGCATCAAATCTTTCACCCAAAAGGTTGCAACCGAATCCGGCGACCGCACTCGAATCCGGGTCGGACCGTTCGCGAACAAGGATGAGGCGGACAAGGTGCGCGCCCGCATCGTCAAGCTCGGCCTGAACGGCACGCTGGTGCCTCTGGATTCGTGACGGACCGCCTGACCTGACGTGACGGTATTCGACTACCTTGTCATCTTCGTATTGGTGTGCTCGGTCGTCATCAGCACGCTGCGAGGTCTGGTCAGGGAAATCCTTTCGCTGCTGGCCTGGGTGGCTGCCTTCGTCGTCGCCAACGCCTATGGCGAGCAGGTGGCACACTGGCTGCCCGAAGCCGTACCCGGTTCTGCGACCCGCTTGATTGTGGCGTTTCTGGCGCTATTTATTGGGGTGCGCCTGTTGATGATGCTGCTGACCATGGCGATCGACGCCGCGGTCAAGGCGGCGGGTCTCTCGCTCGCCGACCGCGGACTCGGCGGACTGTTCGGCCTAGCGCGCGGCGTAGTGATCGTTCTGGCAATCGTATTGGTATGCGGCATGACGGCGATCCCGAAACAGCCGTTCTGGCGCGAGGCCTTGCTCAGCCCGCTGGCGGAAACCGCCGCGCGTACCGTCAAGCCTTTCCTTCCGGGCGACCTTGCCCGGCATGTGCAATTTTGAATTGTCTTAGTTAGGAGTCCACCATGTGTGGCATCGTAGGCGTCGTTTCCCACTCTCCCGTCAATCAGCTCATCTATGACGCGCTGTTGCTGCTCCAGCACCGCGGCCAGGATGCAGCGGGCATTGCCACCAACCACGGCAATACCTTCTCGATGTACAAGGCCAACGGCCTCGTGCGCGACGTGTTCCGCACCCGGAACATGCGTTCGCTGCCGGGCAATGCCGGCATCGGCCAAGTGCGCTATCCGACCGCCGGTTCGTCCAGCGAAGAAGAGGCGCAGCCGTTCTACGTGAACGCGCCATTCGGCATCATCCTCGCCCACAACGGCAATCTGACGAACTGGGAACAGCTCAAGATCGAGATGTTCAAGAACGATCGTCGCCATATCAACACCGATTCCGATTCCGAGGTCCTGCTCAACGTGCTCGCCCACGAGATCCAGCAGGCGACGACTGGCTACTCGCTCGACCCGTCGGCACTGTTCAAGGCCGTCTCGGTGCTGCACAAGCGCGTGCGCGGCTCCTATGCCGTCGTTGCGCAGATCGCGGGCTACGGCTTGCTGGCTTTCCGGGATCCGTACGGCATCCGTCCGCTGTGCATCGGCTTCAACGACACCGAGAAGGGCCCGGAGTACATGCTGGCCAGCGAATCCGTGGCCCTCGAGGGCCTGGGCTTCCGCTTCCTGCGCGACGTGCTGCCCGGCGAGGCGATCTTCATCGACCTGGAAGGCCGTCTGTACAACCAGCAGTGCGCCGAGAACCCGGCGCTCAATCCCTGCGCTTTCGAATTCGTTTACCTGGCTCGGCCCGATTCCGTCATCGACGGCGCTTCGGTGTACGCCACGCGTCTCAAGATGGGCGAGTATCTCGCCGAGAAGATCCGCCGCGAGTTCACGTCCGGCGACATCGACGTTGTCATGCCGATTCCCGATTCGTCCCGTCCGGCGGCCATGGAACTGGCGCTGAAGCTCAACCTCGAGTATCGCGAGGGTTTCATCAAGAACCGCTATATCGGCCGCACCTTCATCATGCCGGGCCAGGCGCAGCGCAGAAAGTCGGTGCGCCAGAAGCTCAACGCCATTGGCGCGGAGTTCAAAGGCAAGAGCGTGCTGCTCGTCGATGATTCGATCGTCCGTGGCACCACGAGCCAGGAGATCGTGCAGATGGCGCGCGAATCGGGCGCCAAGCGCGTGATCTTCGCCTCGGCTGCGCCGCCGGTGAAATATCCGAACGTCTATGGCATCGACATGCCGACCCGCAACGAGCTGATCGCCTATGGCCGCACCGAGGAAGAGGTCTGCCGCGAGATCACGGCCGATGCGCTGGTGTACCAAGACGTCGATGCGCTCAAGCGTTCCATCTCGGATGTGAACCCGATGCTCAAGAGCTTCGAGGCTTCCTGCTTCGATGGCGTCTACGTGACCGGCGACATTTCGCGGGACTACCTCGACCGCGTCGAGACGGCCCGCAACAATCCCAAGCCGACCGTGGACGACGCGGTGCGTTCGCAGTTGAACCTGAACTTGGCGCGCGTGGACTGAGTCCGCTTTGCCCGGTTGAAAAGCCCGCTGCCTTTGCAGCGGGCTTTTTCGTTTACGCCTGCTGCAGCAGACAGGCGAACTGGTCGGCCGGGAGGGGCTTGCTGAAGTAGTAGCCCTGCATCTCGTCGCAGTTGTGGTCGCGCAGGAAGGCCACCTGCTCTTCGGTCTCCACGCCCTCGGCAATGACCTTGAGGTTGAGGCTATGTCCGAGCGAAATCACCGTGCTGGTGATCGCGGCATCGTCGGCGTCGGTGGCGATGTCGCGCACGAAGGATTGGTCGATCTTGAGGTGGTGCAGCGGGAAGCGCTTCAGATAGCTCAGGCTCGAGTAGCCCGTGCCGAAATCGTCGATGGACAGCTGCACGCCCAGATCCTCAAATTCCTTCAACTTGCGGATGAAGTGCTCGGCGCTGTTCATCACGATGCTCTCGGTGAGTTCGAGTTCGAGATGCCGCGCGTCGAGATCGAGATCCTGCAGCGTCTGTGCCACCGATTCCACCAGTCCCTCGCGCCGGAACTGCCGCGCGGACAAGTTCACCGAGACGCTGATTGGCGGCAGTCCTGCACGCTGCCAGGCCTTGTTCTGGGCGCAGGCGGTGTGGATGACCCAGTCGCCAATGGGCACGATGAGCCCGATTTCTTCCGCCATCGGAATGAAGCGCGTCGGCGAGACCAGGCCCATCTCCGGATGGTTCCAGCGGATCAGTGCTTCGGCACCGATAATGCGTCCCGAGCTGGTCGCCACCTTGGGCTGATAGAACAGTTCGAATTCGTCGCGTTCGAGGGCGCGACGCAACGCGCTTTCCAGCTCGGCGCGTTCCAGTGCCCGGATGCTCATCTCGCGCGAGTAGAACTGGAAAGCGTTGCCGCGCTCTTCCTTCGCGCGGTACATCGCGGTGTCGGCATTGCGCAGCAGCGTCTGCATGTCGTCGCCGTCGGTCGGATACAGCGTGGCGCCGATGCTGGTGCTGACGAAAAGCTCGTGATTGCCGATGTGGAAGGGTTGCGAGAAGGTGTCGAAGATCTTGTAGGCGACGGCGGTCACGTCCTGCGGGCGCTGTACGCCGGTGAGCAGGATGATGAATTCATCGCCGCCCTGGCGTGCCACGGTGTCGCCCTCGCGCACCGCATGCGCGAGCCGCGACGACACTTCGAGCAGCAGCGCATCGCCGAGTGCATGGCCGAAGCTGTCGTTGACGCCCTTGAAGCGATCGAGGTCGAGGAAGAGCAGGGCGAGCATCGTGCCGCTGCGGCGCGCCTGCGCCATGGCCTGCGTGATGCGGTCGCCGAGCAGGTTGCGGTTGGCGAGGCCGGTGAGTGCGTCGTGGTCGGCCAGGTATTCGATCCGCGCCTCGTAGGCTTTACGTTCGCTGATGTCGATGACGATGCCGTCGATGCGCAACAGGCGCCCGTTGCGATCGCGGATGGCGCGCGCCCGTTCTTCGACCCACCGCACCGAGCCGTCCGGTCGCACGATGCGGTACTCCTGCGTGAAGGTCGGCTGGCGCGCGAGTCCGGCATGCGCCCGGCGAACCTGCATGCGTTCTTCCGGATGCACGGCCTCGAACCACAAATCACGCCGCCGGTAGAAGGCGGAGACCGGCCGGCCATACATTTTCTCGACGACAGAATTCAGATACAGGAAGCGATTTTCGTCGGCGGACCACACTACGTTGTCGATGGAGTCCAGGATACTCGACAGCTTTTCCTCGGTGGCGCGCAAGGCATGCTCCGCCTTCTCGCGTGCCGCGCGCGTACGCAGGCTGGTGACGCCATAGGAAATGTCGTCCGCAAGTTCTTCGAGCACGGCGATCTGTTCGCTATCGAAGGCATTGGGCTCGGATTCGTAAATGGTCAGAACGCCGAACACCTTGCCCTGGTCCCGCAGCGGCAGCGACACCGCCATGTCGAGATCGGCATCGGTGCCGGCTTCCTCGGCGGCGCCGGCCGGGACATCGATGACCATCCAGGAGCGGTTGCCGGACGTCGCCGGGCGTTGGGCGAGCGGATCGAACTGCGCAGTGCGGACATGACTCGCGCGCGGTGCCGGCTTACCGGCTTCGGCCGCGCGCGTGACTTCGCCGGTCTTGGGGTCGGTATAGCCGATCCACGCCATGCGATAGCGTCCGGCTTCCACCACCGTGCGGCACATATCCTGCAACAGGCTTTTCTCGTCCCTGGCATGCACCATCACATGATTGCATTCGGCCATCACCGTCCGCGCGCGCAGCGTCTTGCGCAAGGCTTCCTGCGCGCGCTTGCGATCCTCGACCTCCATCCGCAACTGCACATGCTGGCGTTGGATCTCGCCGTACAGCGCAAGGTTTTCGTAGATGACGGCGAGTTGCGCTGCAACCGTTACAGCGGCACGCTCATCGACTTCGCTGAACGTGTCGGCACCCAGCTTGTCGGCAAGGTAGAGCCAGCCGAAGCAGCGCTCCTGCGAGGCGATCGGCACGGCGAGCAGCGAGTGGACGGGCGGATGGCTTTCCGGCAGGCCGAGGGCGCGCGGATCGCCATCTAGGCCGCCGATGCGGCGGGGCGCGCGGGCGGCAAGCACCTCGCCGAGCACGCCTCCGTGCGGCGCGGGCACGGCCATGCGAGCGCGCACTGCGCTTTCGATGCCGCGCGTGACATAGTGCTTCAAGCGCGTGTCGCCCGTATCGAGCATGCCGATCGCCGCATAACGCGCGAGGCAGATCTCCTGAACGACACGGCACCCGATGGAGAGCAAGCGTTCGGGGTCGCGTTCCGCCGCCATTTCGATGCCGAGTTCGATCAACGCGGTGAGCCGCATGCTCACCGCCTGCAGGCTCGATAAGGCTTTCGACAGCCGCTGCACGCCTTGCTCGAGTCCTTGCAGGTCAGTGTCGGGCGCGGAGCGATCCTGCGCCAGTTTCGACACCATGTGGCTGCTCGTCTCGAGTTCGACGAGATACTCGTTCAGCTGGCTATCGATCTCCGCGAGGCGCGGCACCTCTGCCGGCGGATGAGTTGCCTCGAGCGGCAACTCGGCGTGATGCGGCAGTCCGAGCGCTTCGTGCACGGTACGCAGGATGAGTTCCGGTGCGGACGGCTTGGGCAGAATCCAGCGCACGCCGCAAGCGAGCGCCATCACGCTGGCTTCGCGCTCGTGATACGCGGCGGTGTAGAACATGACCGGCGTTTGCCCGACGCCCGGCATGGCGCGCAAACGCGTCACAAACTCGTAGCCGTCCATGTTGGGCATGAGAATGTCGGCGATGATGAGGTCGGGACGCCGTGCGCCGGCGACCTTCAATCCCTCGACTCCGTCCGCCGCCTCCATCAGCCGGTGACCGCTGTAACCAAGTAGAACCATCAGGAACTGCCGATTCAATACATGATCGTCAACGATCAGGATTGTCGCCATCGTGACTCCTTGTTCGTGTTACGGCCGCACGGGTCGCGGCGCATGACGGCTGGCGCGCCGACATGACTTCCGGAAATTATTGTCGCCCGATAAGGGAGTAAGGCATTTGACACTATGCAATCCGAGGCGTTTCCGTACCGATTGAAAAAAGTAGTCATTGCGCTGCGGATTGCGAGCATGGCAATGCTAGCGTTTGCCGTGAACGCCGCACGCAGACGTGGCGATCCGTTGATTCGCATCTTCGTCTCGATACACGCGGTTTACACGGCGAGCCCGATGGATTTGCGTTACGATAAGGTCTGCGCCGATTTGCAACTGCTTGCGGGCGCCGGGGTCGAGTCCCAACACAAATGCCGCTAAAGGGGATGCATGCAAATGGAACCCGTTTGGCGAGTGCCCAACGGGTTTTTTGTTTGCCATGAACGAATCGAAGACATACGGTTTCACCACCACCATCCTGCACAGCGACCGCCAGAAGCCGATCGAGCACGGCTCGCTGCACAAACCCATCCACACCTCCGTCACGTTCGAGTACAAGGACTCCCGCGAACTCGCTGCGGTGTTCCAGGGACGTCAGCCGGGCTATCGCTATGGCCGGCAGGGCAATCCGACTGTCGCGGCGCTGGAAGAAAAGATCACGCGCATGGAGCAGGGCACGGCGACGATCTGTTTCGCGACCGGTATGGCGGCGATCGGCGCCATCGTGCAGGCGCTGCTGCGCGAGGGCGATCACGTGGTGTCGTCGGCCTTCCTGTTCGGGAATACGAACAGCCTGTGGCAGACGGCGGCAGGGCAGGGTATCGACGTCAGCATGGTGGATGCGACCGACGTGAAGAACGTCGAAGCGGCAATCACGCCGAAGACCCGGCTGGTGTTCGTCGAGACCATCGCCAATCCGCGGACGCAAGTCGCCGACCTGCGTCGCATCGGCGAGCTGTGCCGCGATCGCGGCATCCTCTACGTGGTCGACAACACCATGACCTCGCCTTACCTTTTCCGCCCGAAAGCGGTTGGCGCCGGGCTGGTGGTGAACGCCCTGACCAAGTCCATCGCCGGCCACGGCAATGCGCTTGGTGGCAGCCTGACCGATACCGGTCTGTACGACTGGACGCGCTTCCCGAACATCCTCGACACCTACAAGCGCTTTAATCCGCCGCAGTGGGGCATGGCCCAGGTGCGCGCCAAGGCGCTGCGCGATTTCGGCGGTTCGCTTGGGCCGGAGGCGGCCCACCACATCGCCGTCGGCTCCGAAACCATGGCGCTGCGCTTGGAGCGCGAGTGCGCCAATGCGCTGGCGCTGGCCCAGATGCTGGAAGCGGACGACCGCGTCGCGGCCGTGCATTACCCCGGTCTGCCGTCGCACCCGCAGCACGGCATCGCCACAGAGCTGTTCCGCGCCTTCGGTGGACTCATGAGCTTCGAGCTGCGCGCGGACATCGACTGCTTCGATTACCTTAACCGCCTCAAGCTCGGCATCTCGACCAGCAATCTCGGCGACACCCGCACGCTGGTCATCCCGGTCGCGCACACGATCTTCTACGAGATGGGCCCGGAGCGACGCGCGTCCATGGGCATCGCCGAATCGCTGATCCGCGTTTCGGTCGGCATCGAGGATACCGAAGACCTGTTGGCCGACTTCCGCGACGCCCTCGGCTGAACGTTGTTTTTGCCGAATTTCCCATTAAAAACAATTCACTAGGGAAACGCGAATCTGGCTACAATACGCGAGTGTCTATAGCTGGAGCGGGAGAGCGCGTATGCCACGGCCGGAAAAGGTCCGACTGGGTGAAATTCTGGTGCAGCAGAAGCTGCTGTCGGAAGAGCAACTCCAATTCTCCCTGAATGAGCAAAAACGCACGGGCCGCAAGCTCGGCCGGGTGTTCGTGGAAAACGGCTTCGTCACCGAGGAGCAGATCTCCGGGGCGCTGGCGAAGCAGCTCAATATTCCTTACATCAATCTCAAGTTTTACAACGTCAATCCGGAGTTGGTTCGCCTGATTCCGGAAACGCAGGCGCGGCGGTTCCGTGCCATCGCCCTGGAGAACCGCGACGGTTCGCTGCTGGTCGGCATGGCCGATCCGACCGACCTGTTCGCCTACGACGAAATCGCCCGTACAGTGCGCCGTTCCATCGAGCTGGCCGTGGTGAACGAAGGCGAGCTGCTGCAGACGATCGATCGGATTTATCGCCGGACGGACGAGATCACCGGGCTTGCGAAGGAGCTGGAGCAGGAACTCGGGGACAGTTACGTCGATTTCGGAGCACTGGTCGGCGCCAGCTCCGGTCTGGAAGAGGCGCCCGTCGTCAAGCTGCTCCAGTCGGTGTTCGAGGATGCCGCACAGGTGCGCGCATCGGACATCCACATCGAACCGCAAGCCGAGCGCCTGCAAATTCGTTTCCGGATTGACGGCGTGCTACACCTGCAGACCGAGGCCGACATCAAAATCGCGCCTTCGCTGGCGCTGCGCTTGAAATTGATGTCGGAACTGGACATCTCGGAAAAGCGCCTGCCGCAGGACGGACGCTTTGCCGTTAAGGTTAAGAACCAGCAGATGGACGTGCGTATCTCGACCATGCCGACTCAGTTTGGCGAATCGATCGTCATGCGTCTGCTGAATCAGGGCGGGGGCATGCTGCGGCTCGATTCGATCGGCATGCCGCCGTCGCTGCTAAAAAAATTCCGCGCAGTCCTGCAGCGTCCGAATGGCCTGGTACTGGTCACCGGACCGACCGGCAGCGGCAAGACCACCACGCTTTACGGCGCGCTAGCAGAACTCAATTCGCTCGAGCGCAAACTCATTACGGTGGAAGATCCGGTGGAATACCGCCTGCCCGGCATCAACCAGGTGCAGGTAAACGAAAAGATCGATCTCAATTTCGCGCGTGTCCTGCGTTCAGCGCTGCGCCAGGATCCGGACGTGCTGCTGGTCGGCGAGATGCGGGATCAGGAAACCGCGCAAATCGGCATGCGCGCTGCATTGACCGGCCACCTGGTTCTATCCACGCTACACACGAACGACGCCGCGAGCACGCCGGTGCGGCTCCTCGATATGGGCGTGCCGCGCTACATGGTCGCGACGTCGCTGCAGGCGGTGCTTGCCCAGCGCCTCGTGCGGGTCATTTGCGAAAGCTGCACGGAGCCGTATGCGCCGAAGCCCAACGAGGCGGAGTGGCTGAAGGCAGAACTCGGAGACACCGTTGCGGAACACCGCTATGCGCACGGGCGCGGGTGCTCCCACTGCAACGGCACCGGCTACCGGGGGCGCACCGGCGTCTATGAGATGCTCGAAATGACCGAAGCGGTGGCGGACGCTGCTGCACACCATGACCCGGCGCACTTCATCAAGGTGGCGAACGCCCAGATGGCCGGGCAGACGCTGCGCCGGCACGCAGTTGCTCTGGTAGCCGCCGGCCGCACCTCGATCTCCGAGGCAATGCGGGTCAGCAACCAGATCGAGGACTGACGTGCCGTTCTTCGCATACAAGGCGCGCAACGGGCGCGGCGAGCTGATGACCGGGGTGCTCGAAGGCGCGGACAGCAATGCAATTGCCGACCAATTGCTTGCGACCGGCATCACCCCGATCAATATCGTCGCGACTAACAATCCCTCCAAGAGCGGCCAGGCCGGTTTCATTTCGAGGCTGTTCGAAGAGAAGGTGCGTGCGCTGGATGTGCAATTGTTCAGTCGTCAGATGCACACCTTGCTCAAGGCCGGCGTGCCTATCTTTCGCGGTCTGGCCGGCCTGCAGGAGTCGGCGATCAGCAAGGCTTTCGCAAAAGTGCTGCAAGATCTGCGGGACAATCTTGACGCCGGCCGTGAACTCTCGGTGTCCATGCGCCGCCACCCGGACGTGTTCTCGAGCTTTTACGTGAGCATGGTCCGGGTCGGAGAGATGACCGGCCATCTCGATGAAATCTTCATGCGGCTCTTCAACCATCTCGAATTCGAGAGGGAAATGCGTGACCGGGTGCGGACGGCCACGCGCTATCCGTCTTTCGTGGTGGTTGCGATGGTTGTCGCGATGGTGATCATCAATCTGTTCGTCATCCCCGCGTTCGCTCAGGTGTATGCCAATTTCAAGGCCGAATTGCCGCTCATGACGCGGATCTTGATCAACACCTCGAATTTCACCGTCCGGTATTGGTCATTGATGATTGCGGTATCGATCGCCGCCTTTTTCGGCTTTCGTTCATGGATTGCCACGGCGGCTGGCCGTCTACAATGGGACCGCATCAAGCTGCGTCTCCCCCTTGCCGGCAGCATTATCGTGAAGAGCACGCTGGCGCGGTTCGCTCGCAGCTACGCGCTCGCATCGCGCAGCGGCGTGCCGATCGTGCACGCCCTGAGCGTCGTTTCCGATGTCGTGGACAACGCCTACATCGCTCGTCGCGTCGAGCAGATGCGTGACGGCGTCGAGCGCGGGGAAAGCGTTCTGCGCACCGCAGTGACCACCGGCGTATTCACCCCCATCGTGCTGCAAATGATTGCGGTAGGCGAGGAAACGGGCGAAATGGACACCTTAATGGACGAAATTGCCGGCATGTACGAACGGGAAGTGGAATACGAAGTGAAGACCCTGAGTGCGCGCATCGAGCCGATTCTGCTGGTCGGCCTCGGCATACTCGTTACGATTCTGGCGCTGGGCATCTTCCTCCCGATCTGGGACCTCGGCAGGGCGGCATTCAACAAATGAAGCGTTTAGGACAGCCCGACGCCGCTTGGCCAGGACGCGCTGGCCGCCAACAGGGATTCACGTTGTTCGAGCTGGTGCTCGTCATCGTGCTGGTCGCCGTATTTTCGGGCGTCCTGCTGAAGCGTTTTACGATGTACCAGGAGATGGCCGAGAAAGCCGGTATGGAACAGACGGCCGGCGTACTTCGCAGTGCGCTTCATCTGCAGATGGCCGGCCTCATCACCCGGGGCAGGATAGGCGACATTCCCAAACTGGCCGAGGTCAATCCGTTCAGTCTTCTCGCCGAAAGGCAGCACAACTACGTAGGCGAGTACTTTGATCCCAAGGACATCCCGACCGGAAGCTGGTATTACGACTTGAAAAACAGACAAGTCGTCTACCTGGTGCACAGAGATGCCCATTTCTCGCCGAATTTGCGAGGAGAGTGCATCGTCCGGTTCCAAATCGTGCCCGTGTATAACGCACCGCTTCCCGGCGAAGCTGCAACCGTGAAGGAGCTCGGAGGGATCACATTAAGGGAGGTCGAGCCGTATCAATGGGACATCAGATAACAGGACAGCAAGGATGGGGCGCAATCAGGTCATTCGCGTCTATACGGCGCGAGGACACATCAACATGGACATCATGAACGACATCATGTGGCGGTCTCTCCTGCTGTTTCTGTGGGGAGGCGCCGTGGTAGCCGTCCTGACCGGTATCGGACTCTTGCTGGTGCCACGGCGGCTTGCGCGCGCGAACCATTTTCTGACGCGCTGGATCGATACCTACCAGCTAACAACCGAACTCGACCGTCCGCGTTGGCTGGAGCGCTACGTGTACCGGCATCATCGCCTTGCCGGAACCTCGCTGTTCGCCGGATCCGGGTACGTCGTCTACGTGTTTCTTATTGCGCCATCGCGCCAGAAGCTGGGGTTGCTTGCTCATTACGACACGCTGGGCGTGCTGGACGCCAGCGTTGCTTTCCTTGTGATCGTCGGCGTACTCGGGGCGGCACTGGGGCTAATCATGGCTTTGAAGCCGAGCATTCTCAAGGAACTCGAGGCGGCCTTGAACCAGTGGATTTCTATCCCTCAGCTCTTGAGCAAATTTAAGCAAATATATTTCCCGATTACCAACTCCAACGTCGTACTACGAGTTATTGCGGCTGCATGCCTCGTGGGCGGAGGCAGCTACGTAGTGATCCGCCTCGGCATGGTGTTGTTTGCTGGCGACTGGCGCTTTTAGTGATGGATTTGTCTCGTTGACAGTACTCAGAATTTCGGTAACATGCTTTCCCAACGGAATCTATTCCGCCGAGGGGCTGCGGCTTCTCCAGTGTGAGGCCGCGGCCTCTAATTCTTAAGGGAAAAACTATGGGCATGAAGCAAAATCTGCAGGCCGGCTTCACATTGATCGAATTGGTCATGGTGATCGTCATCCTCGGCATCCTGGCAGCCACGGCGCTGCCGAAGTTCGTTGATCTGAAGTCGGATGCGGAACAAGCGGCAATCAACGGTGTGGCAGGCGCAGTGACCTCCGCGTTCGCCGTCAATTACGCGTCGTATGCGGCCAACTCGACCAAGGGTACGGCAGTCAGCGGCACCGCCGTTCCTTCGACGCTGGCAGGCAGCATCATGGTGGGTGGCATGCCTAACGGCTACAGCATCACAACTGCAAGCGCAGCGTGCGGTACCGCAGGCGCGACACAGACAGTCCAGATTTCGAGCACGACGGCGAGCACCTTTAAGACCGCGTCCGCAACCTTGATCTGCACGAGCTGATCCGTTCTTTCTCCATCCAGGAGGCGCCTCGCGCACTGTCGCGACGCGCCTCTTGGCTTTTTGGCCGACCGAATTATGGGAATGACCAAATCTGTTATCGAAGAAGCCAGCGCCAAACTGGCAGAGGAATTTCAGCGCGCCGTCCCGCTGGACCCGCGCATGAAATACGGAAAGAAACCATCCGACAGCGAGATTCAGTCGCGGATCGAAAGCGACCTGAAGAAGTTTTACGACGTGGCGGGACAAGAACGCCAGAGGCTCGGATTGGGCATCATCGGCCGCGCCAAGCTGGCGTTCAGCCTCCAGCAGAAGCTTCTTGCCAAGGGCTACGCGGCACCGATCGTCAAGCAAGTGCTGATGGCGTTGCTTGCGTCCGTTCTCGTCGGCGGGAACAAGTAATTTCCGCTGCGTATGAAATCTCCATTGGCGCACTTCGCGCACTTCATCTGGTACCGGTTTGGCCGATGGCTTGAGCGCAAGGGAATGACTTCCCTTGCGGAGGCATCCTATCGCAACAGCACATCCGGAAATGGAAGCGCGAGCGTCGATGCAGCGCTCCGCCTGGGGCAGATACTGATGTCGAACAGCCGTCATCGAGAGGCGGTTGCGCACTACCGGATGGTTTTGAAGGATGTTCCGGACAATCCCCGGTTGTGGTGCGCGCTAGGCGCAGCCCATCGTCATCTCGCCGACATGGAAGAGGCGCGCGGCGCCTACAAGAAGGCGCTGGACCTCGACGGAGACTACGCCGCGGCATGGAACAATCTCGGCGAATGGTGGTTGGTGAAAGGCGCGTTTTCCGAAGCACTCGATAAGTTCGAACGTGCCCTGAAGATCGAACCGGACCTGCTGCAGGCGCTCAATAATCGTGTCGCGCTGCTCTACGAGCTGGGCAACTTCAAAGATGCGGAAGCCGCCGCGCGCGCCGCCATCAAGCAATATCCCAAACAGGCGGAACTGCATGTCAATTTGGGTAATGTTCTTTTGCATTCGGGGAAATCGCGCGCGGCAGTCGCATGCTTCCGTGAGGCGCTCGCGTGCGATCCGAAGTCTCCGGAAGCGCAATGGGGATTGGCAACGCTGCTTGGCGAAACCCAACGTCTGGGCGAGACCATCCACCACATCGAGCATGAGATTGCCGTCAAAGGGGAAAGCGCACAGCGGCTCGCCTCGCTGGCGTTCGCGCATCAGGCAAACGGCGATCTGAAGGCCGCAGAGACGCTGTGCCGCAAAGTGCTCGCCATGCAGCCGAACAACATTGCGGCACTGCTGAGTCTCGCTGCCTGCATGAACGCCAAGTCCGACCATCGAGCAGCCATTTCACTGAGCGAGCAGGCGCTTCTCGAAAATCCCGACATGCCGGGCATTTTTTCGAATATTGCCTTCAACACAACCTACCTCCCCGATCTCACGCCGGCAGAGGTATTCGATTACCACCGCGAGTGGAGTCGGCGCTACGAGGAAACAGTGGCCAACAGGTCCACGTTCGCGCTGCGGCAACGGGATCCGAACCGCCAGCTGCGAGTCGGTTATGTCTCGGGCGATCTGGAAAAGCATCCGGTTGGCTTTCTGCTGCAGGACGTGCTCCGCCATCATGACCACTCGCGCGTGCGCGTCTATTGCTATTCGATGAATCGGAAGGCCGATGAGGTCACAGAAGCACTGCGCAGCAATGTCGATGAATGGGTCGATGCGCTCCTGATGAACGACGATGAACTGGCAGACCGCATTCAGGAGGATGAGATCGATATCCTGGTCGACCTCTCCGGGCATACCGCGTATAACCGGCTGCCGGTGTTTGCGCGCAAACCTGCGCCGGTCCAAGCCACCTGGATTGGCTACTTCCATTCCACCGGCCTGACCAGCATCGACTATTTCATCACCGACCCCTATACGACACCGGCCGACACCATCCAGCTCTTCTCAGAGATCCCCGTTTTCTTGCCGCACACGCGCTTCCTTTTTTGCCCACCGGCGTATGCGCCGGAGGTCGCGCCGTCACCGCTGCTCGCAAACGGACGCGTATGCTTCGGCAGCTTCAATCGTCTGGAGAAGCTCGTCGATCCTGTCATTGCTGCATGGGCAAGCATCCTTAAGGGCGCGCCCGACAGCATCCTGCTGATCAAGGCAGGTGGCTTGGAGAGCGATGCCGCGTGCGCCGAATTGCGTGACCGCTTCGCCCAGCATGGCATTCCGGCTGAGCGCCTGGAGCTCCGCGGTCGCTCGTCTCACTATTCCATGCTCGTCGAATGTGCAGACATCGACATCGCGCTCGACACGTTTCCATTCAATGGCGGCATGACGTCGCTGGAGCTGCTCTGGATGGGCGTCCCGATCGTTACGCTGGCGGGCGACAGCATCGTGGCACGACAAACGTCCGCCGCGCTGCAGAACATCGGTTTGCAAGAACTCGCTTTCCAAAACGTGCAGGCCTATATCGACGGCGCGATTGCGTTTGCGAAGGACCGCGAGCGTATTGTGCGTCTGCGTGGCGAAATACGGACCAGGATGGTAGGAAGTCCCCTCTGCAAGCCGGAACAATTTGTCGCCGACCTAGAGGGCCTATACCGCAGGATGTGGCAGGCATGGTGTGAGGACAAAACGCTGGAAAGTGGTTTTGTGGCCAAAGACCGGACGACGGAACACATCGTCTATCACGCCGAAAGCATCGCTGTCGACGTTAAGCCGATTCGCCTGGTCTGTGCGAGCAGGGCAAGTCGAGAACGTTTTCTGAGCACGACCGCGCTGGGACGCTCGTATACCCTTCTCAAAAAATATTTGCCGGAGCTCGAGCTCTACTTGTATCCGGAAAATTCGCGCGGCTTATCGACGGTGTACAACGAGAGCATCGAGGCCGCCAGACATAAGCCTGCAACGTTGGTCTTCGTCCATGACGACGTAGGTCTGCTGGACTTCCACTGGCCTGCGCGCCTTCTCGAAGGCCTGAAGAAATTCGATGTGGTCGGTGTGGTCGGCAACAAGCGCCGCATTCCACGGCAACCGGCATGGGTTTTTCTCGACGACAAATTTACCCTGGACAGCCGGAGCAACTTTAGCGGTGTCGTCGGCCACGGGAAGGGAAGCCCATGCGCGTACGTCGACCACTATGGCGCGCCTGGGCAGGAGTGCCGCCTGCTTGATGGCCTATTGCTCGCGGCCGACAGCGCAATTCTGGTCGAGTCCGGCCTTCGCTTCGATCCGAATTTCCAGTTCCATTTTTACGATATGGATTTCTGCAGGCAAGCCGAGCTGAAGGGGCTGCGCATGGGCACGGCGCCGATCTCGATCGTTCATGAAAGCCTCGGTGCGTTCGGGACCGAAGCTTGGAAGGACGCGTACGCGCGATATCTGGAAAAGTATCGCGAATGAAGCCTGCGCCGCCAGCGGATCGTTTTCCCGGCTGGCGTTACATTGCAAACAGACCGATGGCTCATGGAACAAATTACAACACTGATTCCGGCATATAAACCGAAATATCTCGGCGACTTGCTCCTAGCGCTGCGACAGCAAACTGTCAAGCCGGCACGGATCATCGTCTCGGACGACAGTCCCGACCAAGCTTTCATTCGGGCGCTGGAGACGTCTTCGCTCAAGGACTACACGGCGAACATGAACGTCGAGGTGATTGTCGGGCCGCGCACCGGCGCATTCGAGAATTTCTGCAATTTGCTGAAGCGGTATCAGGGTGAAACCGAGCTGTATCACTTTTTGCTTGACGACGATGTCATCTATCCGAATTTCTACGAGCGCCATCTGGAAGCGCACGCGCGCAGCAGAACGGAGTGCGTGGTCAGTGGACGCTGGTACGCCGTCGAATCCGGCCAGCCGGTAGGGACGCTCGACGTTCCGTCTGTCGTCGCCCGTCATCCTGACCGGGTGGTGAGCGTCAATCCTGAATTCCTGTTTGCCACCAGCGTAGCGACAGGATCGAACTGGCTCGGCGAGTTTTCCAACGCCACGTTCCGCGCCGACATGGCTACGGAGTTTTTCAAATCCGAATTGGACGGGCTCCCGTTTGCCGGCCTTGAAGACATCGGCGCCTTTCTCGTCGCGGCCATCCGGTCGCCGATCGCTTACATCAACGAGCAACTGGGCTGTTTCCGCATGAATCCCGGGCAGCAGACGGAACAGCCCATGTCCAAGCAATTCAAATGCGGGCATCTGGCGTGGGTCTCCCTTGCCATTGCAGCCCGGCGCGGAGGGTGGATCAATAAGGAACAGTGCCAAACTACGATTGCCCGGGTATGCTCCATCGTACTCGATCTCTATGGACGCGAAGCGGACATGGCGCAGTTTTGCGTATTGCTGTCTGAAGTGGTTGATAGAAAGCCGAACGCCGAAGAACGCTTTCTCCGTACGTGGGGCGATTACATCGGGCGTCCCGCCGGGCGCTCCGTACCGCCGTTCAAGTGGCTGACGAACAAGATCGGCATACTTGCCTGAATTGAGATCGACATGGTCATGACCAAGCAACGCATCGTCGGCAGGACAATCGATCTACGTGACGTGACGGCAAGCGACGCTTCCTTTGTCTTCAGTTTGCGCCGCGACCCTCTACGCCGCACCTACCTGAGCGAAACGCCGGACGACCTGCATGCGCAGCTTATCTGGATCGAGCGTTATCGTGCCGAACGCCGGCAGTTCTATTTCATCATAGAAGACAAGCGCGGCGCACCGCTCGGCACGATCCGCGTCTATGATTTGCAGCCCGATTCGTTTTGTTGGGGCAGTTGGATTCTGCGGCCCGGCGCACCGCCAAAGGCAGCGCTCGAATCGGCTTTGCTGGTGTATGAATTCGGCTTTCGTGAACTTGGCCTCAAGCGCAGCCACTTTGACGTCAGGAAGGAAAATCGCCGGGTCGTCGAGTTTCACAAGCGGTTCGGCGCGAAGATCGTTCGGGAGAACGATCTCGATTATTTTTTTACCTTCAGCGTGCATGACTACATGTCGATCCGTCCCAAATATGTCGGATTTCTTCCGGAGTCAGCTGCAGCGATCACCGAATTTGCAGGGACAGCGACACTCACAGCATCGTCACACTCATGAGATTTGAATCACAGGACCGCAACGATGGGTGAAAGACTGGACAATTGCAGGATCATTGATCTTCCCAAGGTTAAGGATCCCCGGGGGAATCTGACCTTCATCGAATCAGACCGGCACATCCCGTTCGCGATCGAACGCGTCTATTACCTTTACGACGTGCCTGGCGGCTCGGAGCGAGGCGGCCATGCGCACAAGGAACTACATCAATTGATCATCGCGATGTCCGGCAGCTTCGATGTCGTGCTCGACGATGGCCGCGACAGAAAGCGCATGCATCTCAGCCGTTCGTACTATGGACTCTATGTGTGTCCAATGATCTGGCGGGAACTCGACAATTTCTCCTCGGGTTCGGTATGCATGGTGCTTGCTTCCAATCTTTACGACGAGGCCGACTACTATCGCGACTACGACGCTTTCCTCGCTGCGAGACGATAGGCATGGATGTTCCGTTCCTCGACCTTGCAGCAGGCTACAACGAGCTCCAAGCTGAAATCGAGTCTGCCGTGCTTCGTTCGCTGCGCTCCGGCCAGTACATCGGCGGCAGCGAGGTGGAGGCGTTCGAAGAAGCGTTCGCCCGGTATGTGCGGGCGGCTCATTGCGTTGGCGTGGCAAGCGGCCTGGACGCTTTGCGGCTGGCCTTGCTCGCCATGGATATCGGGCCGGGTGACGAAGTCATCGTCCCGTCCCATACCTATATCGCGACCTGGCTTGCTGTCAGCATGTGCGGCGCAACGCCCGTACCGGTCGAGCCGCTAAACCTCACGTTCAATATCGATCCGTCGAAAATCGAATCGGCACTGACGACACGCACCAGGGCCATCATCCCGGTGCATTTGTACGGTCAGCCCGCCGACCTCGAATCCATTCTGGCGATTGCAAGACAGCACGGCCTGCGCGTCCTGGAGGACGGCGCGCAAGCGCACGGCAGCCGCTACAGAGGCAGACGAATCGGTTCGCATGGCGACGCGGTTGCCTGGAGTTTTTATCCTGGCAAGAACCTTGGCGCTCTCGGCGATGCCGGCGCCGTGACGACGCAGGATGAGGCGATAGCAAGGCGACTTCGCCTGTTGCGCAACTATGGTTCCCAGGCGAAGTACATCAACGACATCAAGGGTGTGAATAGTCGCTTGGACCCGGTGCAAGCCGCTGCGCTGTCCGTTAAGCTGAAATACCTCGATGCGTGGAATGCGCGGCGCGCGGCATGCGCCGACGGCTATGCCGCCGCACTTCAAGGGCTGCCGCTGACTCTGCCGGCTTGTCCGGCTTCGGCAGAGCCAGTCTGGCATTTGTATGTCGTTCGTACGGCCGTGAGGAATGACCTGCAGCGCGCCTTGGCGGCCAAGGGAATCGGGACGCTGGTCCATTATCCAATCCCGCCGCATCGACAAGCCGCCTATGCCGATGCAGGACGATCCGTCGGCAGTCTGCCGATTGCGGAGCGCATGGCCGATGAAGTGTTAAGCCTGCCGATGGGGCCGCAGCTATCGCCGGAACAACAATATTGGGTCATTGACGCCTTGAGGGACTTCTTCAAGGAGGCATGACGTCGGGGGCGTCTGGGGGCAGTGTGCCGGTTCGCGCGGGGAGTTTCAGCTTTCGGGCGCGACAAGGCGTGCATGCGTGCAAGGATTAGTAGGATGCTGAGCCCGAATTGTCTATACTTTCCGCGGGGAATTCAAATCCATATAAAAGATTGCGATTATTGCAATGAATAGCCGCGGTTTCACGCTGATCGAACTCATCATGGTCATGCTGCTGACGGGGATTCTGGCAGTCGTTGCGCTTCCGCGGCTTTTCGATCGCAATACCTTCGACACCCGTGGCTTCCATGACGAAGTCCTGGCCGCGCTGCGCTACGCGCAAAAGACGGCGATTGCGCAGCGACGCGATGTGTGCGTCGCCTTCACGTCGAACAGCGTGACGCTCACCATCGCTACCGCGCCGAGCCCGGCCACCTGCGGCACGGCGGTCGCTTCCGATTCGATGAACCTGGCTGGTCCGACGGGCACATCGCCTTACAAGGTCAGCGGCAAGACGAGCAGCGTGCTGTTCGTTGCGACGCCGAGCGGCTTCAAGTTCAACGCGCTTGGACAACCGTCGCCGAACAGCAGGCAGTCCATGCAGGTGAGCGGCGCCGCCAACTCGATCACAGTAGAGCAGGAGACCGGCTATGTTCACCAGTAGGGCGCGACAGGCCGGAATCACCTTCATCGAACTGATCATGTTCATCGTGATCGTCGGCGTCGGCGTGGCCGGCATCCTGAAGGTCATCCAGATGAGCACGGCGAAGAGCGCCGATCCGGTCGTCCGCAAGCAGGCAATCGCGATTGCGGAATCGCTGCTGGAAGAAGTGGAATTGCAGCCGTTCACCTACTGCGATCCTGACGACCCCAACCAGAATCCGGATGCGCCGTCGCCCAGCTGCACCACGGGCTACAGCGAGAGCGCGACCCTCGGGCCCGAAACCCAGGGCGGCGTCACGGAAACGCGCTACTACGTCAATGCCACGACGCCGATGTTCGACAACGTCAACGACTATGCCGGTTTCTCAATGACGGGCATTAAACCGATCGACGACCAGCTCAATGCGATACCCGGCCTGGCAAGCTACAACGCCACGGTGAGCATCAGCCAGATCAGCGCAGGGGAGGCCACAGGTTTCAATATCCCGGCAGCCAACGTCGACGCCGTGTTGAAGATCACGGTGCGGGTCACCGGCCCGATCGGCACAGATATCTCCATGACAGGGTACAGATTCCGCTATGCGCCGTTCGCGTTCTGATCGTCCCATACGCCTCTCGGGCCGGCCGCGCGGGTTTACACTGGTCGAGATCGTCATCGTCATCGTATTGACGAGCGTGATCGCCGCAGTGGTCGCCGTGTTCATTACGAAGCCTGTTCAGGGTTACGTCGACGCCTCCCGGCGCGCTGAGCTGACCGACGCCGCCGACACGGCGCTGCGCAGGATCGGCCGGGACCTGCGCTTGGCGCTTCCGAACAGCGTGCGGAACGCGGGCGACAAGTGCATCGAGTTCATCCCGACGACCACGGGCGGCCGCTACCGCGCCCAGTGCAGCACGCAACCTTGTCCCGCAACCGAAGACGCACTCGATTTCACGACAGCCGATACAGCGTTCGATGTGCTCGGCGGACTCAATTCCGCACCATCCCGAGGCGACTACATCGTGATCAACAACACCGGGTCGGGGACATCCGACGCCTATGCGGCAGGCAATACGGTCCGGACTACCGTCGGGACGGGTGCGACCGCCGCACGGATTCCGTTGTCGCCCGCGTTCCAATTCGGCTACGAGTCGCCGTCGAATCATTTCTTCGTCGTGCCCGGCACAGATCAGGCGGTCTCGTATGTGTGCAGCAACCCGGGAGTGGATTCGGCCGGCAGCGGTACGGGCATCCTCTACCGGATTTCCGGTTATGGATTTGTCGCCGCTCCAACCGGTTGCCAGGCGATCGATCCTTCCACGACGCCGGTATTGGCAAAAAATGTCTCGCAGTGCTCGTTCTCGTATGCCGCCAATTCTGCGCCGAGCGTTTTCCAGCGCTATGCAATCGTCTCGCTGCGCCTGACCCTGGCGCAGAGCAATGAAGCCGTATCGCTAATTCATCAGGTCCATGTGAGCAACGTTCCATGATGCGGACACTATCTTTGCCATTTTCCTGGCGGCGTCGTCAGCGCGGGTTTTCCATCGTCGCCGCCGTCTTCCTGCTCGTCGTGCTCTCCGTGCTGGGGGCCGTCATGCTGACGTTCACGGCGACCCAGCAGGTCACCTCCACGCAAGATATACAGGGCAGCCGCGCCTACCAGGCTGCCCGGACGGGGATCGAATGGGGGCTGTACCAGGTGTTGATCGTGAACGGTGCGAGCGCGTGTCCGGCCGCATCAACGACTCTTCCTTCGCTCGCCGCCGACCTTCAGCCGTTCGCCGTCGTCATTACATGTACTGCTACGCCGGTGACCGAAGCGAGCGCTTCCGTATCGAGCCGTGTGTTTTCGATCAGCGCTACCGCGACGCTGGGCGCGCTCGGAACGCCCGGCTACGTCGAGCGGCGCATCGACATCCGGATATAGAAAGGAATCGCCGATGCCATCGAATCGCTTCGCTATGTTTCCGTTCCCGGCATTCGTCCGTCAATGGATTTATGGCGTCATGCTCTTCGCTGTTCTGGCGAGCGGTGCTGCGCATGCACAGACGGTGGGATTCCGTGCGTCGTCCCAGGCCAGCGCGCAAAGCGGCACCCTCGCGATTGCCGTACCGGCCGGCACGGCGAGCGGCGATGTGATGGTGGCGTCCATCGCGGTCCGTCCAAGCACGGCCGCCGTCACCGCACCGAGCGGCTGGACGCTCGTGCGGCAAGTGGTGCAGGGCTCGAACAGCGCGTTGACCCTGCAGACCTACTACCGCGTGGTATCCGGTACGGAACCGGCCTCATATACCTGGACCGCGTCCGGCGGCACGGCAGCGAGCGGCGGGATCATTTCGCTGACGGGCGCAGATACCAGTTTCCCCGTCGACGCGGAGAACGGGCAGGCAACCGCAAGCAGCACGACGCATACGGCGCCGAGCCTCACCACCACGCAAGCCAATAGTCTTCTCATCACGTCGCATGCGATCGCGGCGGTCGACACGTGGACGCCCCCGACCGGAATGACGGAAAGCGTCGACACCGCGTCCTCCGCAGGCTTGGCGATCCAGATGAACACGGTCGGCGTGGCCACCGTATCGACGACCGGCACGAAGACCGCGACCGCAAGCCCGACGGCAAACGTAGGCGCCACCCAGTCGATCGTCATCAAACCCTTGGGCGGTCTGACCTGCTTTACCGATACCTTCAGCACCGGCAACGGCACGCCGAGCTCCGATTGGTCGGTCGGGAATCAGGGCGGCACCTTCGGCAATCCGCAGATCGTCAACGGCAGGTTAAGGCTGACCAATGCATCCTCGTCGGTGTCTACCTACGCCACCCTGCAACGCCTGTTTCCGGCGTCCGGCAATAAGGTCGTCGTCGAGTTTCTCCATTACGCCTATAACGGCAGCGGCGCCGACGGTGTCGGGGTCGTGCTGTCCGACGCATCGATCGCCCCGGTCGCCGGCGCATATGGCGGCTCGCTAGGGTATGCGCCGAAGCGGCAGGATCAGGGCGCCGATATCACGCACCCTGGCTTTGCCGGCGGCTGGATCGGGATCGGCATCGACGAATTCGGCAATTTCTCTTCCAACACCGAAGGACGGACCGGCGGTAGCGCTCCGGGAACCACACTCGACTCGGTCGCCATTCGCGGCTCCGGATCCAACTACTCGGGCTACGCCTACCTGACTGGTACGACGACGCTTTCGCCGCCGTTCGACGTCGCCAATTCCACCACCGCGGCGCCGGGCTACAAATATCGGGTGATCGTCGATCACTCCGACGGCGTGCATGCAATGACTTCGGTCGAGCGGGACACCGGATCCGGCTATTCCTACCTCATCTCCCCATTCGACGCAAAAGCACAGTCCGGCCAGGCGAGCGTGCCGACCAACTGGTACCTCTCGTTCACGGGAGCGACCGGCGGTCAGTACAACATTCACGAGATCGCCAATCTGCAGGTGTGTTCCTACACCCAAAAAACAGTCAGCCTGCACCATCTCGAAATCGATCAGGACGGCAGCGCTTGCGGCTCGAGCACAGCAACGATCAAGGCCTGCGCGGATATCAGTTGCACGGCCTTGTATGGCGGAAGCGTGACGGTCAACTTCACGGCAACCGGCGGATCCGGCACCTCGGTCAGTCCCGCGAGCCCCATTACGTTCACGGGAGGGCAGACTCAGGTGACCATTACGCAAACGGGTACTGCGACGCTGACGCTCGGCGCCACATCGTCGGCGACCGCGAATGCCACGACCTGTTATGCGGGTTCGACTGCCACCTGCACGTTGACGTATCGATCCACCTGCTTCGACGCCGTCGAAAACGGCGCCAACGTCAATACACCGATTTATACCAAGCTCGCAGGGCAGGCCTTCAATCTCGATGTGCTCGCCTTGAGCGGCGGCACCAGCATATCGACCAACTACAAGGGAACGGTCAAGATCGACCTCGTCGATCCGATGGCGGCCAGCGGCAACTGCACGGATACCAATACCAGCACCCTGGGATATCCGGCGACAACGTATACCTTCACCGGAAACGGCGGCGACCGCGGCAGGCACACCTTCACATTCAACTATGCGCAGGCGGCCGCAAATGTGAAGGTGCGAATGTGGGATTCGAGCGTTGGCGTCCCGGTCTGTTCGTCGGATAATTTTGCGATACGGCCAGCCACGTTGAACCTTGCCGCCGTTTCATCGGGCTCGAATGCCGCACCGAACAATCCGCCTTCGACCAAGTTGGCGGCCGGCCTGGATTTCGGCATTGCCGCCACTGCTGTAAATGGGGCAGCCTCTGCCGCCACCATTACGAGTGGCTACGTCGGCACACCGGTCATGGGCAGTTCCGGGGTGACGGCGCACGATGGCAGCGCAGTCACTGTCGGTACGGCGTCCGGATCCCAACTGACGGGTAAATTTGCGGCGGGGACGGGAGGCGTCGCTACGGGGACATTCCAGTACAACGACGTGGGCACCTTCAGCGTCGCGGCAAACACCGTGCTGGATTCCACCTTTACCGCCGTCGACCAGGTGACCGGAATCGTCGGCAACGTCGATCACGGCACGACTGGCGACTGCACGGCGTCGAGCATTTCCAACGCGCTGTCGAACAGTCGCTATGGGTGCAACATCGGCAGTTCTACGCTCGGTCCGGTCGGGCGGTTCTATCCTGACCATTACGAAGTGCAGGCGCAGTTCACCCCGGCGTGCACGGGCGTCGGCAATGCGTCCTTCACCTATATGGACAACGATGCGCTCGGCATCTATATCGACGTCCGTGCCAAGAGTGCGAACGGGAGCACGACGAAGCTTCTTGTGCCGCCATTTTCGAGTAGCGTCGCGGCGGTCGGCCTAGCCGTCGACCTGGTCAATGGCACGACCAATGGCTTGACCACGCGGCTTGCGAACCCCTCGTTTCCCACCGTGGCCTGGAAGGGCGGCATACCGACGGGTTCGGTTACCGGCGGGGCGTTCATCGTCCAGAGCGCAGCGGCGATGCCGGAGACGTTTACCTTCTCGCGCTCGACCTCGCCGGACGGTCCATACGATGCACTGGCGATCACGACAACGGTAACCGACCTCGACGGATCGATGATCACCTTTCTGAACGGGGCGGCGATAACGCCTGCGGCAAGCGTGGCCTCGGCAACCACCCGGGTGCGCTACGGACGTTTGAAGCTGAGCAGCGCCTTCGGATCCGAGCTGTTGCCGCTTTCCATGCCGTTCATTGCGCAGTACTGGGATTCTTCACTGGGATGGATCACGAACAGCTATGACAACTGCACGGCCATTCCCGTACCGACTAGCGCGTCCGGGCTCACATTCTATGGATCAAGCGCGTCCAACAAGCTCGCTTCCACCGACCTCGCGGCACGGATGCGGACTGCCGCCGGCGCCCTGACAAGTTCGGGCAGTGGCATCTTCAGCGGCGGCGAAAGCGCCTTCGGCGGCAACGGCCGGCTGATTCTAACCAGTTCGGCAAGTGCCAATGCCGGGCCTGGGGCAGGGCATTACGGCTACGTCGATGTCGCGCCGGTCGTGCCAAGCTGGCTCCAATATAAATGGAACGGCACGTCGAATTCGGGACCGAGCGCTCGAGCGACGTTCGGAGGCTACAAGGGATCTCCGGTGATTTACGTGCGCGAAATTTACTAAGCTGCGCCTCCCGCCCTCATGGGAATTTCCCTGTGGAAATTTATGCGGTGCTGATGTGTTGCGTGGTGGGAAAATTGATTGACAACAATAACTTAATCACCTAACTTCAGGTGGTTTGTTCATCGTCCCACAGCTTGTGTCACGTCAATGCGCCTGTTCAAAAAAGCCAGCAAGAAAAACGGATGGCTTGCCGTTTGCCTAGGGGCAGATGGGGTTTATGCCATCCATGCTGAGCGGGACGCAAACAATGCGAAGCCGGTGATCCGGCTGGCGACGGCGTTCCCCTTGTCGGGCGACACGCAGTCCGCTGCCCTTGAGCGTTTCTGCAAAGAGATCCATCCGGAACGCTACCAGTGCACCACCGCGCTGGGCAACGGCGAGTATCAATTATTGTCGGTCGATGCACCAAATGTCCCACCCGATGAGCTCAAGACCGCCATGCGGTGGCGCCTGAAGGACTTGCTCGATTACCACGTCGATGATGCCACCATCGACGTATTGGACGTCCCGGGCGACAAAAGCGCACCGTCGCGCAATCACTCCATGTACGCCGTCGCGGCGCGCAACCAGATCATTCAGCAGCGGCAGGAGTTGTTCAGCAGCGCAGGCATTCCCATCAGCGTTATCGACATTCCCGAAATGGCGCAGCGGAACATCTCCGCTCTGCTGCAGGAAGAGGGGCGCGGCGTGGCTTGTCTGTCGTTCGACGCCGATGGCGGGCTCCTGACCGTCACCTTTGCCGGCGACCTGTATCTGTCGCGACGCCTCGATCTCGGTTCCGCCCAGCTTTCGGGGGGGACGGACGAGCAAATGACTGCGCGCTACGACCGCATTACACTCGAGCTGCAGCGTTCGCTGGATCATTTCGAGCGCCAATATCCATTCATCACCGTGGGCAAGCTGCTGCTGGCGCCTGCGGGCGACCGCAGCGAAGGGCTCCGCCAATATCTCGGGTCGAACCTGTATGTGCCGGTCCAGGCGCTCGATATGGACGCCGTGCTCGATTTGTCGGCCGTGCCGCAGCTGCGTAATCCGGACATGCAGCAGCGCTGGTTCATGGCGATCGGCTGCGCCCTGCGGCACGAGGAGAAGGTGCTGTGACACAGCAGATCAATCTCTTCAATCCAATCTTTCTCAAGCGCGAGAAGTATTTTTCAGCGGTTCGCATGCTTCAAGGACTGGGGCTTGTCCTGCTCGGCTCCGTCGTGGTCGTGGCCTATGCGCGCTTCCAGCTGAGCGACATGCGCGTTGCGGCGGAAAGCAGCGGGATGCAGCTCAAGGCCGCTCGCATGCAGCTGGCGAAGGTCACAGCCGACTATGGCCCGCGCGAAAAGAACAAGGCGCTCGAAGAGGATGTGAAGCGGATGGAGGCCGAGCTGCGCGTGCAGCGGCAGGCCTACGACGTCGTCCAGCGGGGAAGTATCGGGAATTCCAAGGGCTATTCCGAATACCTGCGTGCCTTCGCCAGGCAAAGCATCAGCGGCCTGTGGCTCACGGAATTTCGCCTGAACGGCGCCGGCACCTACATTGAACTCCATGGCAACGCGTTGCGGCCGGAGCTGGTACCTCAGTACCTGGCGCGCTTGAAGACCGAGCCTACCCTGCAGGGCAAATCGTTTGCGGCGCTCGAAATGGGGCTGCCGGAGACAACGGACGGCAGCAAAATGGGCAAGGAGGGTGTCGAGCCTTCGATGTCGCAGCGTCCGTCCTACGTGACGTTCGTGCTTCGATCCACCATGCAGCAGCCCGAGCAGGGCGGCGTACATGCACTCCAGTCCGGAGGCACGCAATGAAGCTGTATTGGCAGAAGCTGGCGGCGCGAATCGACGCGCTCAGTTCGCGCGAGCGCCTGATGGCGTTCTGCATTGCTGCGCTGGTGCTCGTCGCGCTTGTCAACACGTTTGCCGTTGATCCCCTCATGGCCCAGCACGAGCAGCTGGCGAAACAGGCCAAACAGGATGAAGAGCAAATTGCGGCCGTGCAGGCGGAGATCGAGGCGCGCGTGGCGGCACACCGGAACGATCCTGATGCCTCGGCGAAAACGAGGCTTCAGGAACTGAAGCTGCAGTCCGTCCGGCTGCACGGTGAGCTGCTTGCCACTCAGAAAGGTCTGATTTCCCCTGATAAAATGACACAGGTCCTCGAAGACCTGTTGCGACGCAATGCCGGGCTGGAACTGGTTTCGCTGAAGAAGCTGCCCGCAGACTTAGTGACGGACCCGTCCAGCGCCGACAATGCGCCGTTGCCGGCGCAGGATGTCAAGGCGGTGAAGATCGCGGCGCCCGAGCGTGAAAGCGGCGCGATTTACCGGCACGGCGTGGAAATCGTCATTCAGGGCAGCTATGGAGACATCACGCGCTGCTTGACTGAACTCGAGACAATGCCCTGGCAGCTGTTCTGGGAGAGTGCCAAGCTCACCGTGACCGAATACCCCAAGGCCAGGCTGACCATGAATCTCTTTACCTTGAGCCTGGAAAAAACATGGCTGAACCTGTGACCATGTCGTTCAACCAGCTGCGAGTGCGGACGGCACTTGCCTGCGCGCTGTTCCTGTCGTGCGGATCCGTTTTCGCCGAGGCGCTGGCCGACCCGACTGCACCGCCGTCGCCGATGCGTGCTGCACCTACGGGCACGACGGCCGGATCGGATGCCAAACCGGTGCTCCAGTCCGTCGTCATTGGCAAAGATCACAGCATGGCCATTATCGATGGGGTTGCGGTCGGTCTAGGAGAGCCATTTCGCAATGCGAAGGTGGTGCGGATCTCCGAGAGCGAAGTCGCACTGAAATCGGAGAGCAGAATAGAGACGCTGAAGCTCTACCAGGGAATTGAGAAGAGACCTTCGGCGCAGAGGCCCAATGCGCCAGTCGGGCGGTCCGACGAGAGAAAAAAATGATGAGAACAGTTATCTCAGGAATGATACTTCTGGGTCTGGCGGCATGCGCGTTTCCTGGGAAACGGGAGACATACGATCTCATCGATGCGGAGCTTCAAAAGGCGGCGAAGCCGTCGGTCAAACCGGTCGAACCGGACGCGGTAGCCGCAGCGCTGCTGCCGCCGCTGCACCTGGACATTCCAAAGGCGGCGCCGCCTGCGGAGGAGCGTTTCAGCGTCGCCTTCAACAATGTTCCGGCGTCTCAGTTCTTCATGGCTATCGTATCCGGCACCCGTTACAACATGCTGGTGCATCCTGACGTGACCGGCATGATTTCCGCCAACCTGAAGGACGTCACGCTATTCGAAGCGCTCGATGCAATCCGGGACCTGTACGGCTATGACTATCGCGTCGAGGGCAATCGCATTGTGGTTCGGCCGCCGTCCTTGCAAACGCAGGTATTTCAAGTCAACTACCTGACCGGGCAGCGCAACGGCACGTCCAATATCCGCGTCACCTCCACGAACGTGGCGGATATCGGTACGGTCAACAACGGGCTTAACGGCCAGAATGGCAGCGCACCGAATTCGAATCCGAATCTGAATCAGAACAATGGCAACCAGCCCGGCGCGCAGAACGGCATCGCCCGGGACACGAGCAAGATCAGCACGACGTCGAACAGCGATTTCTGGGTCGAGCTCAGAACTGCGCTCGAAGCCATTGTCGGCAGCGGCAAGGAAGGGCGCAGCGTGGTGATCAGTCCTCAGTCCGGTGTGGTCGTCGTGCGCGGGATGCCCGACGAGCTCCGCAATGTCACTGCTTATCTCAAGGCCACGCAGATTTCGGTTGGCCGCCAAGTCATTCTCGAGGCCAAGATCCTCGAAGTACAGCTCAATGACGGTTTTCAGAGCGGGGTCAATTGGGCTGCTTTCCGAACCGGGGGCAACAGCGCCGTATCGGCTGGCTTGCTGTCACCCGGCGCTGTTCTGACGCCGCTGCCGATTTCCGGTGGACGCACCGCATTGTCGAGCGCCGGCAATGTCGGCATTTCGGGCACCACAGGCGCCGCTCTCGCCGCGAATGCCAATGCCGTCGGCTCCCTGTTCGGCCTGGCTTTCCAGACCAGCAATTTTGGCGCCTTGATCTCCTTCCTGGAATCGCAAGGCACGGTCCACGTCCTTTCCAGTCCGCGGATCGCAACACTTAATAATCAGAAGGCCGTGCTGAAGATCGGCGTCGACGAGTTTTTCGTAACGAACGTCAGCACCACCACAACGACAGGTACGACGACAACCACGTCGCCGAGCGTGACGCTACAGCCATTCTTCTCCGGCGTGGTCCTGGACGTCACGCCCCAAATCGACGAACGCGGCAACGTGATTTTGCATATCCATCCGTCGGTCAGCCAGGTCGAGACGGTCAACAAGGACATCGACCTCGGTGTCGGCGGTTCCCTGCGCTTGCCTCTCGCCTCAAGCAATACCTCGGAAACCGATAGCGTCGTCAAGGGCCGCGATGGACAGATCGTAGCGATCGGCGGCTTGATGCGGCAGGCCGCCAGCGACGACCAGAGCCAAGTACCGGGCGCAGGCAGCCTGCCTGTCATCGGTACCTTCTTCAAGAACACGACGCGGGTGAGCCAGAAACGCGAACTCGTCATCCTTCTGAAGCCGACAGTGGTGCACGACGAAACCTGGTCCCAGGACATTCTGCAAACCGAACAGCGAATTCAACAACTGGCACCACGGGATGCCTGGCAAAGGTAAGCCGCAGCGATGTACAAGGCCCACTTCGGACTCCGTGAACTGCCGTTCGGCATAACGCCGGATACCAGCTTTTTCTTCGCCTGCTCGAATTACCAGGAAGCGTTGAACACGCTCCTCGTGGCGGCCAAGAATGGGGAAGGCTTCATCAAAATCACCGGAGAAGTCGGCGTTGGCAAGACACTCCTTTGCAGAAAATTCATGGCGTCGCTCGAAAAGAGCTTCGTGACGGCGTACATCCCGAATCCCTACCTCGAGCCCCGCACGCTCATGCTGGCGCTGGCGGAGGAGCTGGAAATTCCCCAGGAGCGGGACGTCGACCAGCATCAACTGCTGAAGGCGATCAACCATCGTCTCTTGGTTCTCGCCCGCGACGGCAAGCGTGTCATCCTGTGCCTCGACGAAGCCCAGGCGATGCCGCTGGAAACATTGGAAGCGCTGCGCCTGCTCACCAACCTGGAAACCGAGAAGCGGAAGCTGCTACAAATCGTTATGTTCGGGCAGCCGGAACTCGACCGAAAGCTTGGGCATGACGCCATTCGGCAGCTGCTGCAACGTATTACCTTCCATTACCACCTCGGACCCCTGTCCAAGGACGACCTCGAGTTCTACGTTTCGCATCGGCTGTCCGTTGCCGGCTACACGGGCAGCCGGTTGCTCGACCGCCATGCCGTCCGCGCGCTGTATGCTGCGAGCGGCGGCGTCCCGCGCTTGGTCAACGTGCTCGCGCACAAGGCGCTGATGCTCACCTACGGTGAAGGAAAACAGCAGGTGGCGCCGCGGCATGTCCGCATGGCAGCCGAGGACACCGGATCCGCACGCAAACCCTCCTGGCATTGGTATGCGGCGGGAGCGGCGGCTCTGCTGGCGGCCGGCTGCGGTGCTGGATGGGTGTACTTCCAATGAGCCTGATCAATCGAATGCTCCAGGATCTCGATGCGCGGAGATCCGACACGATGGCGGCCTCGGGCTACGGCGAGCAGGTGCGCGCTGTCGCCTTACGGCGCGGCATACACCCGGCCTGGTGGGTGGTTATCGTCCTGGCCATCCTGCTTGCAGCGACGATCGGCTGGCTGCTCGTCCGGCCTGTGGGGCAAGGCGGGCAATCGCGGCTGCCGCTGAAGCTCGACGTCGATCTCAGTGCCCCGCCCGCATCCAGCCTTCCCATCGCGCCGCCTCCCACGGTGCCAGTTCCGGCCGGCGACCTGGCCCGGACGCGCGCCGCGACGGCACGCGAGCCGGCACAGCC
>SPQI01000360.1 GCA_004570315.1 Oxalobacteraceae bacterium OM1
CGCGAAGCCCGGCTGGCTGCGGAAGCCGAAGCGCAACGCCAGCGCGATGCCGCGCTCGCCGAACAGCAGCAGGACGAGGCGGCCCGCCGCGAAGCCGATGCAGTGGCGTTGCAGCGCCAGCAGGAAACAGAGCGACAGCGCGCGGAAGCGCTCGCACTGCAGAAGCAGCAGGAGGCGGAACAGGCGGAACGCCGCCGGGCCGAGGCACTGGCCTTGCAGCAGAGGGAAGAGGAGGAGCGTCTGCGCCTCGCGCGCCAGGAAGAAGCACGGCGACTGGCAGTGCAGCGGGAAGACCAGGCGCGGCGCGAGGCGATGGAGCTGGAAGCGCGCAAGCAGGAAGAACAAACGCGCCGGCAGGCCGCCTTGCAGCGTGAAGCAGAGGAGCGCGCCGCCCGGCTCGCCCAGGAACAGGCCGCGAGAGAACAGGCGGCAAGGGAACAGGCAGCAAAGGAACAGGCAGCCAAGGAGCAGGCCGCGCGCGACGAAACCGCACGCCAGGCAGAGGCTGCCCGGCAGCGCGAACGCATGGCCGCCGACAGCCGCCCGGGCGAGGGTGAGCGCGCCGAACCCTTGCCGCGCGGACTCGGCGGTGGAGGCAGCCTTGCCGCCCGCGCCCTCGACCAAGTGCGCCGCATGGACCCATCCACGCTCGCGGCGCGGCCTGCGGTGCCGCTGCCGCCGCTGCCGGAGAATCCGCGCCGTTATTCCCTGTTCGGCCAGCCCGAGCGCGACATCAACCTGCGGATGTACGTCGAGAGCTGGAAGATGAAGATCGAGCGCAACGGCAACCTAAACTATGCGCAGTCCTCGAAGGACCGGGCGCGCGGCGATCCCATCGTCACCGTTGCCCTGCGCAGCGACGGCAGCGTTGAGGACGTGGTGATCAACCGCTCCAGCGGCCGCCCCGAGCTCGACGAGGCGGTGCGCCGCATCGTGCGCGTCAATGCGCGCTACAGCGCCTTCCCGCCGGAAATTGCCCGACGCTTCGATGTGATCGAGATCCGGCGCATCTGGAATTTCGACGAGACGCTGCGCATCCTCGAAGAGATGCGCTGAGCATCAGGGCGCGAACGATGCGCCGCACCGGTGTGCCCGGTGTGCCTTTCGGTATAGGAGCAGTTTCTTGTCCGCAAAGGCGACACCGCCTCTCCATCCTTTCCTCCCGTATACATCATTGCCTTTCGCCACATTGCGCGAATCGCGCAATTCACGCGGTCATAGATTGCAACTAATCCGCGCTTTCGTCACATTTAAAAATACAAAATGCGCAATATCCGCATAATGCGCAATACATCCATTAAACTTTGCATACCGAATGCGCACACCGCGCAGGAAGTGCGACTCTGATAATTAACGACAGGTGGAGACATGGCCCAAATCCCAATCAAACGTACTCTGGATCGCATCCCCGGCGGCATGATGATCGTGCCGCTTCTGCTGGGAGCGATCATCACGACCTTCTTTCCGGAGACGCCGAAATTCTTCGGCTCGTTCACCGGCGCGCTCTTCACGGGGGCGCTACCCATCCTCGCGGTGTTCTACGTCTGCATGGGCGCCAGCATCAACGTCAAGGCCACGCCGTACATCCTGAAAAAGGGCGGCTCGCTGTTCGCGGTCAAGGTCGGCATGGGCATCGTGCTCGGCCTGATCCTGGGGCATTACCTCGGTGAGGCGCCGATTTCGGGCGGCTTGTTCGCCGGCCTGTCCACGCTCGCCATCGTCGCGGCGATGAACGACACCAACGGCGGCCTCTACATGGCGCTGATGGGCCAGTATGGCAAGCCGGAAGACGTCGGCGCCTACTCGGTCATGTCCGTCGAGTCGGGCCCGTTCCTGACCATGGTGACGCTGGGCGTGGCCGGCCTGTCGGCATTTCCGTGGCCGACCCTCGTCGGCAGCATCCTGCCGCTGGCCGTCGGCATGCTGCTCGGCCACCTCGATCGCGACATGCGCGCCTTCCTGAGCAAGGCGGTTCCGGTCATGCTGCCTTTCTTCGCCTTTGCACTCGGCGCCGGCCTCGACCTGCACAAGGTCTGGCAGGCAGGCCTGCTCGGCATGGGCATGGGCGTCGCCGTCGTCATCGTGACCGGCATTCCGCTGTTCTTCGTCGATCGTCTGACCGGCGGTAACGGCGTCGCCGGCGTGGCTGCCGCCAGCACGGCCGGCAATGCTGCGACCGTCCCGGCCATCATCGCGGCCGCCAACCCGGTGTACGCGGACGCTGCCAAGAGCGCGACCATCATCGTCGCCGCCTGCGTGGTAGTGACCGCGATCCTCGTCCCCATCGTGACCGCCTGGGTGGCAAGGCAGCAAACCGCGCGCGCGCCGGGCCGCACTGAACTCGCTTCGCAACCCGAGTCCGCCTGAGGAAGCGCCATGGCACAGACCGTCATCATTGCCGACGATCTCTCCGGCGCAGCGGACTGTGCCGGGGCCTTCGTGAAGGCCGGGCTCGACACGCTGGTGGTCATCGATCGCCATGCGGAGGAATGTCCCGGCACGCGCACCGCCCAGGTGATCTCCGTCGACGCCGATACCCGGCGTCTGCCGGCGGACGAGGCGGCGGCCGTTCACCTCGAACTGCTCCGCCGCTACCATGCGCCCGGCGCGCTCTTGTACAAGAAGATTGATTCGACCCTGCGCGGCAACTTCGCGCAGGAACTCGCCGCGATCCTGGGCGAGGCGGAGCGGACGGGGCTGGCCATCGTCGCACCGGCGTTTCCGCAAACCGGCCGGGTGACCACGGGCGGACACCAATACCTCAACGGTATCCCGCTCGAACAGACCGAGGTCTGGCGCGCCGAAGGCATTGCCGGCACGGCCTATATTCCGACCATGCTGGCCCGTCACGGCATCCGCACGGCGACCGTCGGCATGGACGACATCCGGCGCGGCGCGCGGCATGTGCGTGCGCTGCTGGAAGCTCGCATCGCCGACGGCATGCAGGCGGTCGTCTGCGATGCGGAAAGCGAGAGCGATCTCGAGGTCATCGTGCAGGCATCGCTGCCCTTGTCCGTTCCACGGTTCTGGGTGGGTTCGGCAGGACTGACGGCCCATTTGCCGGGCGCAGTGGCGATGCGCGAACCGGCAACCGCAACGCCGCCGGTCACGACGGACGGCTCCATCCTCACGGTGGTCGGCAGCCTGTCGAGCGTGTCGCGCGCCCAGGCGGAATATCTGGCCGCCGCGGTGCCAATGGCGCGCGTTGACGTGCCGGCCAGCGTATTGCGCGATGGCCGGTCTCACCCGCGCTGGCAAGCGCTGCGCGCGACGGTGGAGGCGTCGCTCAAAGAGAGCCGCGACATGCTCGTGCTCATCGAAAAAGGCGAGTCGATCAACATGGGCGAAGGCCTGCAACTGTGCCAGGCCCTGGCGATGCTGCTTGCTCCGCTTGCCGAACACATCGGCGCGGTCGTCTCGACGGGTGGCGAAACCGCGCGCGCGATCCTGTCGGCGATGGGATCGAAGGGCTTGCACCTCGTCGGAGAAATCGAGTCCGGCGTGCCGCTGTCCGTCGCCGCCGGCATCAAGCCCATTCCCGTCATCACGAAAGCGGGCGCCTTCGGCCGGCCCGACACCTTGCTGCGCTGCTACGAAACGCTGCAGCGCGCACGGGAGCACGACGCCGCAGATATCGCCCTGCAAGACACTTCGACACCATCACACAGGAAAGCCTCGTAATGTACCGCCCCATCATTGCCATCACCATGGGCGACGCCGCCGGCGTCGGCCCGGAAATCATCATGAAGAGCCTGGCGGCCAGGGACCTGTACGAACACTGCAGGCCCTTGGTCGTCGGCGATGCCACCCGCCTGCGGGAAGCCGGCGAGATCGTCGGCACGTCCTTGAAAGTCCACGCCATCCAGGACATCGCGGAAGCCAATTACGCCTACGGCACCGTCGAATGCATCAACCTCGGCCTGATTCCGCCGAACTACCCGTTCGGCGAGCTGTCGCCGCTGTGCGGGCATGCCGCCTACTGCTACATCGAGCGCGCGGTGAAGCTCGCCGTGAACCAGCAGATCGATGCGATCTGCACGGCACCGCTGAACAAGGAAGCGCTGCATGCCGGCGGCCATATTTTCCCCGGCCATACCGAGATGCTCGCCAAGCTCACCGACACGCCCGAGGTCTCGATGATGCTGGTGGCGCCGAACCTGCGCGTCATCCACGTGACCACGCACATCGGCCTGCTCGATGCCATCCGCAAGATCGAACCCGGCCTGGTGGAGCGCACCATTGCGCGCGGCTACGACACGCTGGTGCGCTCCGGCATCGAGAATCCGCGCATCGGCGTCTGCGGCATCAATCCGCATGCCGGCGAAAACGGTCTGTTCGGCTGCGGCGAGGAAGAAGAAAAAATCATTCCCGCCGTCCAGGCGCAGCGCGCGCTCGGACGCTCGGTCGAAGGACCGCTGCCGGCCGACACGCTGTTCTACCGCGCCGCGCGCGGCGACTTCGACCTCGTGGTCGCGATGTACCACGACCAGGGCCATGGTCCCGTCAAGGTCATGGGCCTGGAGGCCGGCGTGAACATCACCGTCGGCCTTCCGGTGATCCGCACCTCGGTCGACCACGGCACGGCGTTCGACATCGCCGGCAAGGGCATCGCCGACGAAGGCAGCATGCTGGAAGCGCTGCGCCAGGCGGTGAGCCTCGCGACGCGCCGCGACTGAGGAGACGGCGCGTGGCGCCACCGTTCCCGCGAACATGCCACGCCCAGCGCGTGGCATTTTCTTTTCGAGGGGACATCGAGTACAGTTGGACGCGACCGCATCGCAGGATATTCGTATGGCAGTGACAAAGACCGAAAAACGCCGCAACGCCATTCTCGCCATCGTGTCGCGCGAAGAGGCCAACGTCGAAGCGCTGAGCCGCCACTTCAACGTATCGGAGTCGACGATCCGCCGCGACCTTGCCGAGCTCGCCAACAGCGGCCGCATCCTGCGTACCTACGGCGGCGCCGCGCTGTCGCTGGCGCACCGGCCCGAATCGACGATGGACGAACGGCTCACCGCCAACCGGGCGCAGAAGGAAGCCATCGCGCGCCTGGCCGCAACCCGCGTCAGCGATGGCGACACGCTCATCCTCGACGTCGGCACGACTACCGCCGCCTTGGCGGCGCAGTTGAACGGCCACGGACAGCTGCATGTCATCACCAACAATCTCACTGCCCTCGCAACGCTGGCGCAGGACCCCAGGATCGCCTTGACGGTGCTGGGCGGCACGCTGCGCAAGATGAGCATGGGCACGGTCGGTCCGCTGGCGGAACTGGCGCTGAGCCGCATCACGGCCGACAAAGTCTTCCTTGGCGCCGACGGCCTGGTGGCCGGGCGCGGCCTGTGCGAAGCGACGCTGGACCAGGCCGCGCTGAAAGGCAAGATGATCGACCAGGCCGCCGAAGTGTTCGTGCTGGCCGATGCCTCCAAGCTCGGTTTCGCCGGCCAGCAGGCATGGACGCCGCTGGACCGCCGCTGGACCCTGATCACCGACGCGGGCGCGACGCGGGCCCAGCTGGAACCATTCGAGGCGCTGCCGAACGTCAGCATCCTGATCGCGGAGGTGGCGTCCCGGTTTGCTTCCGAGGCAACTTCCGAGCTTGCCTGAGACCGGTGCAATCGCACGCCGTCGTCCACGGCGCCGGCAAAAGCAAGCGCAATGTTCAAGCGATTCGACGCCGGTCAAGGTCCGCCGCGATACCGCCGGAATGCCTATCGGGTGTTCTTGCATTCGACGCATTACCGTGCAAACTGCGGGCGTGGAGAAGAAGACAAGTTTTTGCACTTTCATTCAGTAGCGGCATCCCCGATCCGCATGGGCGATAGCGGGCTTTCAACTCACAGACAGGCAACGTCGCCCCGCACCGCCTCCCGCCGCATCTCTTCTCCGCGGCCGACGGGCTTTCCCTTCGTTTCACTTCAACTCTAGCGCCCGGGCCGGTTTTCCCTCGCAGCATCCAACACGCTCTCCGCTCCCTTCGCGGGACCCGGCGGGTCGTGGAATAAGGAAGTCAGGGAGATCGATCCATGCCGTCATCCGGCAGGCGACGACTCGTCGATTGCATGCACGCGCTCGCAAAGAGATCGCCTGCATCCGGATTGTTTCCGTCTCCGGAAAATGCAGGCCATGTCATGACAGCCGTCGGCTCCGTCCATCCGCAGGTGGCGACGGCATGACTGTTGCACAGCCATTCTCTCAGGAGCGAACCATGAATCCACCACTGACGCGCATGCTTGCGGCGGCCGGCCTCAGCATGATGCTCGACGGCGCATCGGCCCAGACCGTGCAGGCGCCATCCCCGCAAGCACCGGTTGCACCCGGCAACGTGTTTACGAGGATGTTTCCCGATCTGCCTGCGTTCGCGGAACAGAGCGACGGCGTGCGCGACCTCATGCGCCGCTTTGCGGCCCAGCATGGCATGCTGGATGCCGACGACAACTTGAGCGACCCGATTCAATCCATCCTCAAGCCGGCCGTCTTCAGTCCGCACAATCCGGACAATCCGAACATGACGGCCGGGATCACCTTCCTGGGCCAGTTCCTCGACCACGACCTGACCTTCGACAAGAACTCGCAATTGAACGTCGCCGCCTCGCCCGAGGCAACGACCAACTTCCGTACCTCGGCGCTCGATCTCGACACCGTCTACGGCAAGGGACCGAGCGGTTCGCCGGAACTGTACGCGTTCGGCGAACGGACCATCAAGTTCCGCGTGCAAGTCATTCCCGGCTCGGAGCAGGCATCGAAGGATGGCGTCGTGCGCTTCGACGTGCCGCGCGATGCGGCCGGAAACGCGGTGCTCGGCGATACGCGCAACGACGAGAACGTCATCATTTCGCAGCTGCACCTGGCCTTCCTGCTGTTCCACAACGCGATCACGGACCATCTTGTCGAACAGTCGGACTATGCCAATGCGTCTGCTGCCGACATCTTCGACGAAGCGCGACGCATCGCGATCTGGCACTACCAATGGATCGTGCTGCACGAATTCTTGCCGCTGGTGATAGGCCAGAAACGCCTCGACCGGATCCTGGAGCATGGCCCGAGATACTATCGGGTCGATCGCGCCACGAAGCAGGGCGGCAGCGACAACAGCGGACCGCGCGTCCCGGTCGAATTCTCGATCGGCGCCTACCGCTTCGGCCACTCCCAGGCGCGCCCGAGCTACCGGCTCAACTTCGGTCCTCTCGGCGGCGCGCCGTTCTTCGCTTTCCTCTTCGACGACAACATCGACCCCAATGCGACCGATCCCGATGACCTGCGAGGCGGCAAGCGGGCGCCCCGCAGGTTCGTCGACTGGCAAACCTTCTTCGATTTCGGCGACGGCAACGTGCGCTCCAACAAACGCATCGACGGCAAGATCTCGTCCGTGTTGATGGCGCTGCCCGGCGCGCGCGCGCCGGCTCCCGGCTTGCCGCCGGACGGCCTGCAATCGCTGCCGGCGCGCACCCTGACGCGTCATGTGGACTTCGGCCTGCCGTCCGGACAGGCCATCGCGGAGAAGATGCACATGCCGGTGCTCGACGCGGACCAGCTGCACGACGTCGCGCATCTCTCGCTCGACAACCGCCATACGATGGACAAATCGACGCCGCTGTTCTACTACGTGCTCAAGGAAGCGGAAGTGATGGAGGACGGCCTGCGCCTCGGCCCGGTCGGCGCGCAAGTGGTGGGCGAGGTCTTCGTCGGCATCCTGGAGGCGGACCGCGCTTCCTATCTCAGCAGGAAACCGGATTGGAAGCCCAGCTTGCCGTCCGCGAAGAAGGGAAGCTTCACCATGCGCGATCTGTTGAACTTCGCGGGTGTGGTGCACCCGGTCTGAACACGCATACGGCGGTTGCGATTGCTGTCAATGCATCGCCTTCCATGCGTGCAAGGCATGCTCAGCCATGCTCGCGGCAAGTTCGTGTTCGCCGACGAGGACCTCGTCGGCGTGTTCCTTGCGCAGCAACTCCGCTTCCGCCTCGCTGTGCGTGCGCACCACGATCTTGACCTGCGGATTGAGCATGCGCGCCGTCGCGATCATCGTGCGGGCGGCGAAGGCATCCGGTGTCGCGATCACCAGGATGGACGCGCGGGCGATGTGCGCCTGGATCAGGACGGCCGGCTCCGCGGCATCCCCGGCCACCGCCGGCACGCCGCGCGCCCGGAGCTGTTCCACGAATTCGCGGTTCTGCTCCGCCACCACGAAGGGCAAACCCTGTGCCGCGAGTTTGTCGGCAATGCGCCGCCCCACGCGGCCATAGCCGACGAGCACGACCTGGCCGGTCAGGACGTGGTGGTCGACGGTGGCCGGCAGTTCGGCAAGCGGGTCCGTCGAACGCTCCATGCGGCGCACGAACTCCGAATTGGCCCGCAGCCAGCGCTGCAACGGCGCCACCGCCTTGAACACCAGCGGGTTGGCCGCAATGGAAATCATCGCGCCGGCCAGGATGAAACTCTGCGCCTCCTTCGGCAGCAGGCCGAGCGACATGCCGAGGCCGGCGAGGATGAAGGAGAACTCGCCGATCTGCGCGAGACTGGCCGACACGGTGAGGGCGGTATTGAGCGGATAGCGCAGCAGCAGCACGAGCAGGAAGGCCGCAAGCGATTTGCCGAAGATGATGATCGCGACCACGCCAAGCACTTGCAGCGGACTTTGCACCAGCACCTGTGGATCGAACAGCATGCCGACCGACACGAAGAACAGCACGGAAAAGGCATCGCGCAGCGGCAAGGTTTCCTGCGCCGCACGGTGGCTGAGTTCGGACTCCCGCAGCACCATGCCGGCGAAAAAGGCGCCCAGTGCGAACGAGACGCCGAAGACCTTCGACGAACCATAGGCGATGCCGACGGCGGCGGCTATCACGCACAAGGTGAACAATTCACGCGACCCGGTGCGCGCCACGCGCCACAGCAGCCAGGGAAACAGCCGGCGTCCGACGATCAGCATCAGTGCGACGAAGGCGCCCACCTGCCCGAGCGTGATGGCGAGCGTCTTCCAGAGGCCGCTGCCGGCCGCCGAATCGGTCCCCGCAAGCCAGCCGGACAATGCCGGCAGGAGCACCAGCACCAGCACCGTCACGAGGTCCTCGACGACCAGCCAGCCCACCGCGATGCGGCCATTGATGGAATCGAGGATGCCGAGGTCTTCCAGGGCCCGCAGCAGCACGACGGTGCTGGCCACCGACAAGGTCAGTCCGAACACTACGCCGGCACCGAAGCTCCAGCCCCAGGCGTGCGCGAGCGCAATGCCCATCGCCGTTGCTGCGGCAATCTGCAGCACGGCTCCGGGCAGGGCGATGCGCCTCACCTCCAGCAGGTCGTCGACGGAAAAATGCAGGCCAACGCCGAACATCAGGAGCATCACGCCGATTTCCGCAAGTTGCGAAGACAATTCGAGGTCCGCCACGAAGCCGGGCGTCGCCGGTCCGATCACGATGCCGGCGGCGAGGTAGCCCACCAGGGCCGGCAAGCGCAGGCGCACCGCCAGCATGCCGAACAGCAGGCCGAAACCCAGGGCGGCGGCGATGGTCGTGATCAAACTGATGTCGTGAGGCATGGGCGAACTGTTCTCCTGGACGTGAAAGGCAATGCGGTGCAGGCAACGGTCATGCGGACCGCGGCTGCGATGTCTGTCATGCGCGGCTGGGGCAGCTTACTTGACCGGCAGGTTCTGCCCGTTCGGCACCGGGACGGCGGTCACGCTGTTCTTCGGACTGCCTTCGACGACGCGGTCGGAATACACCAGGTAGACCAGCGTATTGCGCTTCTTGTCGGCCATCCGCACGACCCGCACGTGTTTGAAGAGAAACGAGGAGCGCTCCGAAAACACTTCTTCCTGGGCAGGGAAGGTGCCGTTGAAGCTGACCGGCCCGACCTGGCGGCAAGCCACCGCGGCGTCGGACGTGTCTTCCGCAATGCCGAGGCTGCCCTTGATGCCGCCGGTCTTGGCATGCGAGAGATAGCACGACACGCCGTTGACCTTCGGGTCGTCGAAGACGTCGACCACGATCTTGTTGTTGGCGCCGATCAGGCGGAAGGTGGTGGACACTTCACCGACGGTTTCCGCGGAGGCATTGAGGGCTGCGAGGCAGACCAGGAGAATGGGGAGATGAATTTTCATGGCGGGATCCTTTCGAGTCGGTCGACATGCCGGGAGGCATCCCGTGCTGGTGCCAACGGCAATCGATCATACCGTACCCCTTCGAGAGGAACGGCACGGGGCTTCCGCCTGACGCGCCCTCGCCGGTTCAGACCGCCTTCAGATTTTCTGCGTGCCGTTCCTCGCGTCGCATTGCATAGCGCTGCGCCAGCATCGTGCAGGCCATGAGCTGGATCTGGTGGAACAGCATCAGGGGCAGCAGCACTGGTCCGATCGCCTGGGCGCCGAACAGCACCTGGGCCATTGGCACGCCGGTCGCGAGGCTCTTCTTGGAGCCGCAGAACACGATGGTGATTTCGTCCGCCGTATCGAATCCTGCGGTCCGGGCCAGTCGCGTCGTGACGGTGACGATTAGGGCAAGCAGCGCCGTGCAGACTGCGAGCAGCATCGCCAGTTCAACCAGGGAAATGCTGTGCCAGAGCCCGCCGGTGACGGAGTGGCTGAAGGCCGCATAGACCACCAGCAGGATGGAACCCTGGTCGAGATAGCCGAGCCGGGCGCGGTGGCGCTGAATCCACGCGCCGATCCACGGGCGCAGCAAGTGGCCGGCGAGGAAGGGCAGCAGCAGTTGCGTGCCGATGGAAACGATCGCCTCGCCGAGATGGGGGCCGTCGCCATGGGTGCCGATGAGCAGGTTCAACAGGAGCGGTGTCAGGACGATGCCGATCAGGCTCGACGCGGAGGCGCTGCAGACGGCCGCCGCGACATTGCCGCGTGCCAGCGAGGTGAATGCGATCGCCGACTGGACCGTTCCCGGCAGCGCGCACAGGTAGAGCAAGCCGATGTAGAGCGGTCCGCCGAGCAGCGGCACGAGCGCCGGCTTCATCACGCGCCCGACCAGCGGGAACAGGATGAAGGTGCAGGCGAAGACCAGCAGGTGCAGACGCCAATGGCTGGCGCCTGCGGTGATCGCTTCGCGCGAAAGCTTGGCGCCGTGGAAAAAGAACAGCAGGGCGACGGCAACGTAAGTGATGTGCTCGAGCGCGAGCGCGGCCTCGCCGGACGCCGGAAAGAGCGTGGCGGCACCGACGACGGCGAGCAGGGCCAGGGTATAGGGGGCAAAGAGCAGGCGTAGATACGTCATGGCGTTCGATGAGGTCGTGAGGCAATCGCGGAAATAGCGGGATGGCCGGCGCGTCGCGCGGTCCGATACGACACGGTATCCTGAACGCCTGCATCGGTTTATCGCCAAAGAGATATGAACTATCGCCGAACGGACACCGCGGCCGCCACGAAAACGGGCTTGCCCGCCTTCCAGGCCTTGCCGCGTCCGGTCTATGGGCATGTCGCGGCGCCGGCCCGGCAACCGATCGGCCACCACCATAGCCATCCGTGGGCACAGCTCTCCTACGCGGCGCGCGGGGTGATCGAGGTGAAGGCCGAAGAGGGCAGCTACATCGCGCCGCCCTTGTGCGCCGTGTGGATTCCCGCGCGGATCGTCCATCGGGTGCAGTGTTCGAGCGACGCCGAGATCCATCGCCTGTATGTCGATCCGCACGCGCAGCCGGCAGGCCTGGCGCAATGCCAGGTGCTGGCGGTGACGCCGCTGTTGCGGGAACTCATCCGGGCCTTCTCCCGCGTGCCGGTCGAATATGACGAGGGCGGGCCCGACGGCCGGCTGGCGCAGGTGCTGCTCGATCAGCTCGCGGCCGCGCCGAAGGTCGATGCCATCCTGCCCTGGCCGCAGGACGCGCGCCTGCGCAAGCTGTGCGCCGAAATGCACCGGCATCCCGACAGGACGACCCCGCTGGCCGGCCATGCGGACCGGCTGGGCGTGTCGGAAAAGTCCCTCAGCCGCATGTTCGTGCGGCAGACCGGCCTGAGCTTTCGCGCATGGCGGCAACGTTCGCGTCTGATGGCAGCCCTGCCGCTGCTGCAGCGCGGCGACCGGGTGACCGACGTGGCCATCGCCTGCGGCTATGACAGCATGTCGGCCTTCATCGCGGCATTCCGGGAGCGGTTCAAGGCGACGCCGGGCCAGCTGTTCCATCGAGAAGAGCGCACGTCGGAATAGGGCATGAACGAAGGTTGCGGACGCGTGCGAGGCCCGCACGGGACCGGCGCTAGGATCCGGATTGCAGGCCGTCAATGTACTGGAGCACGTCCTCTTCGCGGCCGTCGTTCACCAGTTGCGCCGGCGTCTTGCCGTCGAGCGCGGGCAAGGGCGCATTCATCCAGGTGTTGGCCGCCTCGTCGCTGCCCGTCACTTCGCGTGCCCGGTGCATGACCGTGTAATAGGCTTGCGCCCTGCGCGATTGCGCCTGGAATCGCGCGCGCAGCGCTTCGATGGCTTCGGGAGAAGCCTGGTTGTCGTCGCTCATTGCAATGTGCCGGTTGGGAAATGACGTCTTCGCCATCATACCCACGTCCGGCGCCGCGGGTTTTACGCTGCCAAACGACGAAGGGCCAATCCGGCAGATTGGCCCTTCGTTTTTTCATTCCGGCATGGCGCCGCGATCACTCCGCGCCGAGATAGGTATAGCGGAAGACGAAGATCGCCGCGATGATCCACACGATCAGCGGCACCTCGCGCGCCTTGCCGGTGAGCAGCTTCAGCACCGCATACGAGATGAAGCCGAAGGCGACGCCGTTGGCGATGGAGTAGGTGAAGGGCATCATCAGCGCGGTGATGACGGCCGGCACGGTTTCCGTCGATTCCTCCCAGGCCAGGTCGGCCAGTTCGCGCAGCATCAGGCAGGCGACGTAGAACAACGCGGGCGCCGTCGCATACGCCGGCACCGCGCCGGCCAGCGGGGCGATGAAGAGGCAGGCAAGGAACAGGACGGCGACCGTCACGGCGGTGAGGCCGGTGCGGCCGCCGGCCTGCACGCCGGCCGCGCTTTCGATGTAGGCGGTGGTGCTCGAGGTGCCGAGGAAGGAGCCGGCCACGATGGCGCTGCTGTCCGCGAGCAGCGCCTTGTTCAGGCGATCCATCTTGCCTTCCTTCAGCAAGCCGGCGCGGTTGGCCACGCCCATCAGCGTACCGGTGGCATCGAACAGTTCCACCAGGAAGAACACCAGCACCACGTTCAGGATGCCGATCGACAAGGCGGCGGAGATATCAAGCTTGAACAGCGTCGGGTCGATGGACGGCGGCGCCGAGGCGATGCCGTGGAAGGTGTTGCCGGCGACGAAGAAGCTGAGGACCGTCACCGCCATGATGCCGATCAGGATGGCGCCGCGCACCTTCAACCGGTCGAGCGCGACGATCACGAAGAAGCCGAGGATGGCCAGCAGCGCCGGCGCCTTGTGCAAGTCGCCAAGTGTAATGAAGGTGGCCGGATGGGCGGCGACGATGCCCGCGTTCTTCAGCGCGATGATGCCGAGGAAGAGGCCGATGCCGGCGGTGATGGCGGTGCGGATCGAGTGCGGTATCCCCTTGATGATCAGTTCGCGGACACGGAACAGGCTGATCGCCAGGAACAGGCAGCCGGAAATGAACACCGCGCCGAGCGCGGCCTGCCACGGGAAGCCCATGCCCTTGACCACGCCGTAGGCGAAGTAGGCGTTCAGGCCCATGCCGGGCGCCAGCGCGATCGGGTAATTGGCGTACAGGCCCATCACCAGCGTGCCGATGGCGGCTGCGATGCAGGTCGCCACGAAGACGGCGTCCTTGGGCATGCCGGCGTCGCCGAGTATGGAGGGATTGACGAAGACGATGTAGGCCATCGTCAGGAAGGTGGTGAGGCCGGCCAGCAGTTCCGTGCGGACGTCGGTGCCCTGTTCCTTGAGTTTGAACAGCCGCTCCAGGGTGCTCATCGCTGATGTCTCCTTATGGTTATGCGCCCGGCTGCCGAAAAGGGGAAGAGGGCAGGGGCGCACCATGATGTGACAGTTTTGCGGCGGCGCGGTGCGCGCGGAATTGATCGGACCTATATTGCAGAAGTTATATCGCGCATCCGCAACGGCCGATGTTGCCCGATGAGCACATGGGGTAAGTTTTTAGAGATAATGAGCGCCTTCCGCCGGGGCGGCATCGTTTTTGCTCAGCAACCCGGCCGATTCACAACAAGAACGCCGCGGCAGCCGCGTTCATACGACGAGCGAGACAATGGAAACGCGCCTGACGCTGAGCGGGATCACGAAGACCTATCCTTCGGTGGTCGCCAACGACGGCGTCGATTTGCAGGTGCGCCCCGGCGAGATCCACGCGATCCTCGGCGAGAACGGGGCGGGCAAATCGACGCTGATGAAGATCATCTACGGCGCGGTCAAGCCCGACGCCGGCCAGGTCTTCTGGAACGGACGCGACGTCCACATCGCCAATCCCGCCGCCGCCCGCCAGCTCGGCATCGCGATGGTGTTCCAGCACTTCTCCCTCTTCGATACGCTCACCGTCGCCGAGAACATCGCGCTCGGCCTGCCGGGCGACACCAATCTTGCCGAACTGAGCGGCCGCATCGAAGCCACGGCACGCCAGTACGGCCTCGATCTCGAGCCGCAGCGGCACGTGCATACGCTGTCGGTCGGCGAATGCCAGCGCGTGGAAATCGTGCGCGCGCTGCTGGCCAAGCCGCAATTGCTCATCCTCGACGAACCAACCTCGGTGCTCACACCGCAAGCCGTCGAGCGCCTGTTCGAGACACTGCGCCGCCTGGCCGCCGAGGGCTGCAGCATTCTCTACATCAGCCACAAGCTCGACGAGATCCGCGCCCTCTGCCACACCTGCACGGTGATGCGCGCCGGCCGCGTGACAGGCGTGTGCGACCCGACGCAGGAAACCGCTGCGAGCCTCTCGCGCATGATGATCGGCAGTGAGCCGCCGGCGGTGCATCCGCGCGAGCGGCAGCCGGGCGAGGTGCGGCTGGCTCTGCGCGGACTGTCGCTGGAGAAAAGCCATCCCTTCGCCACCGCGCTGGCGGACATCGACCTGGACGTGCGCGCCGGCGAGATCGTCGGCATCGCCGGCGTCTCCGGCAACGGCCAGCAGGAACTGCTCGCCGCGCTCTCGGGCGAGGACCAGCGCGCCCGGCCCGATGCCGTCCTGCTCGACGGCCAGCCCATCGGCAGGTTGAACGCCGCGCAGCGCCGCCGCCGCGGCCTCGGCTTCGTCCCAGAGGAGCGGCTTGGCCGAGGCGCCGTACCGGACATGACGCTGGCGCAGAACATCCTGCTGTCGCACCAGGACGGCGCCGCCGTCGCCAAGGGCATGATCCGCTTCGACGCCATCGCCCAGCTCGCTGCGTCCATCATCGGCCGCTTCAAGGTCAAGGCCGGCGGACCGCAGGCGACTGCCGGCAGTCTCTCGGGCGGCAATTTGCAGAAATACATCGTCGGCCGCGAAGTCACGCGTTCGCCCAAGGTGCTCATCGTGGCGCAGCCGACCTGGGGCGTGGACGTGGGCGCCGCCGCGCAGATCCGCGCCGAGCTCGTGGCGCTGCGTGACGCCGGCTGCGCGCTGCTCGTGGTCTCGGAAGAACTTGACGAGCTGTTCGAGATTTCCGACCGGCTGGTGGTGATGGCGAAGGGACGCCTGTCGCCCTCGATCCGCCGCGCCGACGCCAACGTCGACCAGATCGGCCAGTGGATGAGCGGCCTCTGGCAGGGCGGCCCGGCCGCGCAGGAGGTGGCCCATGCTTAGCCTGGAAAGACGGCCGGCGCCGTCGCCGCTGATGTCGTGGCTGTCGCCGGTGTTGGCGCTGGCGCTCACGCTCGTCTGCGGCGTCATCCTCTTCATGGCGCTGGGCAAGGACCCGGTGCGCAGCCTGGCTGTGTTCTTCATCGAGCCGCTGAAGAACCTGCGCGGCTGGTCGGAGGTCGGCATCAAGGTCGCGCCGCTGCTGCTGATCTCGGTCGGTCTGGCGATCTGCTTCCGCGCCAACGTGTTCAACATCGGCGCCGAAGGCCAGCTGGTGCTGGGCGCCATCACCGGCGGCGCGGTCGGGTTGTATTTCGACCACGGGCAGGGCGGCGGCGTGGGCTACATCGCGCTCATCCTCATCGCCGGCATGATCGGCGGCATGGCCTGGGCGGCGGTCACCGCGCTGCTGCGCGACCGCTTCAACGCCAACGAGATCCTCGTCTCGCTGATGCTGGTCTACGTCGCGCAGTTCCTCCTCAGCCTGCTGGTGCATGGCCCGCTGCGCGACCCGCAAGGCTTCAACTTCCCGCAATCGCGCCTGTTCTCCAGCGGCTTCCTGCTGCCCATCCTGTTCAAGGGTACCCGCCTGCATCTCGGCATCGTGCTCGCCTTCGTGACGTCGCTTGCCGGCTGGGTCTACCTCAGCCGCAGCTTTGGCGGTTTCCGGCTGCAGGTGGGCGGCATGGCGCCGGCGGCGGCGCGTTATGCCGGCTTCTCCTCGCGCAAGGCGCTCTGGGTCTCGATGCTGGTCTGCGGTGCGCTTGCCGGCCTCGCGGGCGTGTGCGAAGTGCTCGGCCCGATCGGCCAGCTGACGCCGTCGGTCTCGCCCGGCTACGGCTTCGCCGCCATCGTCGTCGCCTACGTCGGCCGGCTGCATCCGGTGGGCGTGGTCTTCTCAAGCTTCATCATGGCGCTGCTCTACATCGGCGGCGAACTCTCGCAGTCGCGCCTCGGCATGCCGAGCGCCATCACCGGCGTCTTCCAGGGCATCCTGCTGTTCTCGCTGCTGGCCTGCGACGTCTTCATCCACTACCGTCTGCGCTGGAGCAAATGATGGATACGATCGCTCCCCTTATCGCCGCCTCCATCAACGCCGGCACGCCGCTGCTGCTGGCGGCGCTCGGCCTGCTGATCAACGAGAAATCCGGCGTGGTCAACCTCGGCGCGGAAGGCATGATGCTGGTCGCCGCCGTGATCGGCTTCGCGGCCACCGTCACCACCGGCAGCGTCACGGTCGGCTTTGTGGCCGGCGCGCTGGCCGGCATGGTGCTGGCCGGCTTCTACGCGCTGCTGACGGTCTGGCTCGGCACCAACCAGTACGCGACCGGCCTGGCGCTGGCGCTGTTCGGCAGCGGGGTGTCGGCCTACATCGGCATCGACTACGTCGGCAAGGGACTCGAGAATCCGAAGTTCGCCGTGCCCTTGCTCTCTGATCTTCCCTTTCTTGGCACGGCCTTGTTCCGCCAGCACCCGATGGTCTATCTCGCGGTGGTGCTCTGTCTCGCGGTCGGCTGGTTCCTGTATCGCACGCGCGCCGGCCTGGTGCTGCGCGCGGTGGGCGAGTCGCCGTCGTCGGCGCATGCGTTGGGCTACAACGTGCGCGTGATCCGCCTCGCCGCGTTGCTGTTCGGCGGCGCCTGCTGCGGCCTCGCCGGCGCCTTCCTGTCGCTGGTCTACACGCCGCAATGGGTCGAGGGCATGGTCGCCGGCCGCGGCTGGATTGCGCTCGCGCTCACGACCTTCGCCACCTGGCGGCCGCTGCGCGTGCTGGCCGGCGCCTACCTGTTCGGCGGCGTCACCATCCTGACGTTCTACGCACAGGGCTTCGGCATCGCGGTGGATTCGCAGCTGCTCGCCATGCTGCCGTATCTCGCGACCATCGTCGTGCTGGTGCTGATTTCGACGAACGCCAACTGGATCAAGCTCAACATGCCGGCGTCGCTCGGGAAAAACTTCCGGCCCTGACACGCAGAAGGAGATCGACATGGCGGTGCACATCGTACGCCTCGGGACGCCGCGCCTGAAAGGCGAAGGGCTGCGCATCGGCACGGTGCGGCGTCCGCCGCGCGGGGTGCCGAAGTCGGACTACGCCAAGCAGGATTGGTACGACGTCTGGTACCCGAACCTCGCGCCCTCGCAGGAGACGGTAAAGATGGCGCAGGCGGCGCAGACGCCGGCGGAGTGGAAGGCGTTCACGAAACAGTATCGCGCCGAGATGGCGAAACCCGAGGCCGCCCATACACTCGAATTGCTCGCCGCGCTGTCGCACGACAGCCATTTCTCGGTCGGCTGCTATTGCGAGGACGAGGCGCATTGCCATCGTTCCGTGCTGCGGGAACTGCTGGCGGAGAAGGGCGCGAAGATTGCCTGAACGCCCGGAGACGACAATGAACGATCGCATCGCACTGCAGCCGGTTCAAGCCGACGATGCCGACGAGCTTGTTGCCATCCGCATCGCCGCCATGCGCGAGAGCCTCGAACGGCTCGGCCGCTTCGATCCGCAGCGGGCGCGCGAACGCTTCCTGTCCGGGTTCGTGCCGGCGCATACGCGTCACATCGTGCACGACGGCGTGCGCGTCGGCTTCGTCGTGGTGAAGCCGGCTCCGGAAGGACTGCTCCTCGATCACCTTTACCTCCTTCCCGCGCATCAGGGGCAAGGCATCGGCGCCTTCGTCCTGCGGCAAGTGTTCCGCAATGCCGATGCGGCCGGCCAGGACCTGCGCGTCGGTGCGCTGAAGCAGAGCGACGCTAACCGCTTCTACCAGCGTCATGGCTTCCGGCTGGTGGAAGAGGGAGAGTGGGATAACTACTACTTGCGGAAGGCCGGTCAGGCGGATTGAAGGAGCCGGCCATGGCCGAGCTGCGCGTTGAAATCGCTCGTTCGGCGGACATGCCGGATGTCCTCGCGCTGTATGCGGAGGGCGGCTACACCGGCGGCGTTGCGTCGGCCGACCGCGTGTTCGTCGCGCGCCTCGGGTCGGAATTGGCCGGGGCAGTGCGCTTGTGTCCGGAAGGCGGAACGACGATGTTGCGCGGCATGCAGGTCCGGGCGCGGTACCAGCGCATGGGCGTGGGGCGTGCCTTGCTGAGGGCATGTGTGCCGTTTCTCGATGCAGGTGTGGCGTACTGCCTGCCGTATACGCATCTGGTGGCGTTCTATGAGGCTGCCGGGTTTCGGGTGGCGGGAGTAGACGAGATACCGGAGTTTCTCAGGCGGCGGCTGGAAGGGTATCTGGCTGAAGGCCAGCGGTTGCTGGCAATGAGGCGCGGACCTGGGGCGGACGGAGCGAGCTGAGTCTCTCCGTCGCTCTGGGTTCCCGCCTTCGCGGGAACGACAGGCAATCAGTGTGCGGCTGGCCGAAGTCTCATGAACCCGTCGTTCCCGCGAAGGCGGGAACCTGGAGATGCCTCAACGGCAAACGCCCAGGCCAGCGACACACTCCAACTTCACTCCCGATCCGCCAGCAAATCCCCCTGTCGCGCTCCGCGCGGCGCCGCATGTGCCGCCAGCCGCTCCGCCGGATAGCGCTCGAAGAACGCCGGCGCGTCCTCCGCCGTGCAGTGCAGCCAGTCGTCGTACTGGTCGGGCCGCAGCAGCACCACCATGCGCTTCTCGTCGTCCGGCTTGTGGAAGCGCTGCATCAGCGGATGTCCGTCCGCATTGATGGTCAGCATCGTGAACGACAGCAGCGGCAATCCGTTCGGACCTTCCTGTTTGAACTCCCACAGCCCCGCGATGCCGAGCGGGCCACCGTCGGCATCCGTGATTTCCCAACGCACCGCCTTGCCCGTCTCGTAGCTCGGCTCGTAGAAATTCACCACCGGGATGATGCAGAACTGCCCGCGCTTGAAGGCATTGCGGAAGCTCGGCTTCTCGGCCACCGTCTCCGTGCGGGCGTTGTAGGTGCTGCGCGCCAGCTTCTTCGGTTCCTTCGCCCAATGCGGGACGAGGCCGAACATGCCAAGCGCGGCCGCGCGGTCGCCGTGCACCGCATCCGCCTGCGGCCGGCGGATGAAGGGCGCCATGTCGGCCGGATAGGCCTCGGGCTTGTAGTCGGAATCGGGCGGCGCGACCTGGAAATGCTGCTGCAGCAGGCCGCGCGTGGACGGGGTGTAGTTCGCGCACATGGGACGATTGTAGGCGTCCCGCGCCCGCCCTGCTCAATGCACATCAAGCCATGCAGATCAACCCAGGCCGTTCATCGTCCAGTACGGCGTGCCGTCGCTGCTGTACGCCACGCCCAGGCCGACCGAGGTGATCTTCGGGCTCAGCATGTTGGCGTTGTGACCGGGCGAATATTTCCAGCCGTTGAAGACGGCGTCGCCGGTCTTGTAGCCCATCGCCACATTCTCGTTGGCATAGTGGGCGCCCTCGGGAGACAGCTCCTGGAAGAAGGTCTTGCTATGGAACATGCTGTCGGACTCGGCCTGGCGATCCGCCTGGCCCTGCGCCACACGGGCCGCAGCCGGGTCCCATTTGAGCGGGGGGAGATTATGTGCGGCACGGTGGGCATTGATGCGCTGGAACGCAGCGCCGACCTCGCCGTTCGGCGCACCGCCGGCCGCCTGGGTGCGGGAGGTGGCGGTCGTGTGCCTGGCGTTCTTCGTCGGCGCCGCATCGTTCGCTCCATCCGCACCATCTTCACTGTTCGACACGGTCCGCGTGCGCTGATGGCCGTGCCCGTGCGTATGCTGGTGTGCGTGCTTGTGCGCATGGTCGTGCGCCCAGGATTTCACGTTCTCGACGTCCGATTTGCCAGGCTGATTCCCCGTGTCGTCGTCCACGCGATGATGGTCCGTGGAATGGTCGTGGTGGTGCACCGAGATCCCCATGCTGCCTCCCTTCGCGCCGCACCATGCGGCTCGCAGAGTGAGTGGTTTGCCGCAGGGCAAGGTTCCATGCGCCGGGAACCGTTTCGGCAATTCGGCGTCCATATCCCGCAACACTCCCCTGCAAGCCGCGCAGCATAAGACTAAAATGAGGGGAACTGTATAAAAACACAGTGGTCAAACCACGCCAACGCCGCTCGTTCGCACGCGTCCCGAGCGGATTCCGTTGCTTGTTTTATATGGCTTCCATCATGGCGACTCCTGCACGTCACGGCGACCACGCCGCACTGGCCCTGACAACGGGCCCCAAGCTTTCCGCCAAGCGGGCGGCATTCAAGACCGGCACTGTCGTCGGCGGCGGCCGCTGGCCCGATCAGCATGCGCATCCCGACCAGTGGCACAAGCCGCTGCGCGGACAGGTGCTCGATTTTTGCGACGTGCGTGCCTGGGCCAACACCATCCAGTTTCCCGAGGATGTGCCGCATGCGGGCGACGTGATGGGCGTGGCGCTCAAGCTTAAGCAGGAAGGGAAGCTGGACGGACTGACGCCGGTGCTCTGGGATTTCATCAGCCACCGCCGCGTGGCGTGGGAGCACACCGAGCGCTTGCGCAGCTATGAGGATGATGTGCTGCTGTGGCGCGCGGCCAAGGCCATGCGGCTCGACGAGATCGAGCATCCGCGCCGCAAGAAGCCGCGCGACATCCGCGAATTCCTGCCGGAACAGCAGCGCCACCTGGCGCTGGTCTAAGCCTTATTCCGGCTGCGGGTCGAGCGCCTGCTCGACCTGCGCCTTCGTCGTCTCCATCAGCGCGATGAAGGAGGCCAGCTCCTCTTCCACCGCCTTGCCGTCCTTCAGCGCCGCCTCCAGCATGCCGGCGGCCTCGGCCAGCGGCATCGCCCCGACGTTGGATGCCATGCCGCGCACGCTATGGGCTGCGTCCTGCAGCGCCTTGCGGTCGGCCTCCGCCTGCGCCTGCCCGAAGGCCTCGAGCGCGGCCTGCAAGCCCGGCACCACCATTTCCAGCACCCTGCGATAGAGCTCGGCATCGCCTGCCAGCCGTTCGATGGCGGCGGCCGTGTCGAAGCCGGGCAGGTCCAGCGCCGGCGGCGCGACGTCTGGTGCGGCGGGCGGTGCCGCGACATACGCCTCCCTTTCCTGCGCCACCGTGCTCGCCGTCGGCTTTGCTACGAGAAAGCGCGCAAGCGTCTGGTAGAACGTCTCGGGATGGATGGGCTTGGTGATGTGGTCCTGCATGCCGCTGCGCATGCATTCCGCGCGCTCTTCCGCCGTCGCGTGTGCGGTCATCGCAACCACCGGCAGGACCGCAAAGGCGGGGTCCTGGCGCAGCAGGCGCGTGGCCGCGTGGCCGCCCATTTCCGGCATCTGCAGGTCCATGAGGACGAGGTCGTAAGCCCGCGGGCCGGCCGCGCGCAGGATCTCGAGCGCGATCCGTCCGTTGCCGGCAATGTCCGCTTCCACCCCGCACTGCGTCAGCATCTCGCGCGCGATCTGCTGGTTCACCTCGTTGTCTTCCACCAGCAGCACCCGGCTGCCGTCGAAGCGCGGCAAGGCGCGCTCATAAGAGGCGGTGCGGGTGTCGCCGTCGCTGGCCAGCACATTGGCCAGCGTGTCGTGCAGCAGCGAGGGGTCGATGGGCTTGAACAGCACTGCCGCGACCGGGCCGGCTTCCGCCTGGCGCAATACTTCCTCGCGGCCGAAGGCGGTCACCATGATCACCTTCGGCGGCTGCCGCAGCCCGGCCCGTGCCACCGCCTGCGCCAGTTCGAGCCCATTCATGCCGGGCATGCCGTAGTCGGCCAGCACGAGGTCGTAGGGCTGGTCCGCATCCGCGGCGCGTACGGCATCCAGCGCCTCGGCAGCACCCGGTTCGGCATCGGCATCGAGCTGCAGTCCGCCGAGCAGGCTGACCAGGATCTCGCGGGCCGCCGGATTGTCGTCGACCACCAGCACGCGGCACCCCAGCAGACGTTCCGGCAGTCCCGGCAGCTGCGCCGGCTTGAGCGCGCCGAGGCCGAGGCGGGCGGTGAAGCGGAAGGTGGAACCGGCACCCAACGCGCTCTCCACTTCCATCGTGCCGTGCATCATCTCCACCAGGCGCTTGCTGATCGCCAGCCCGAGACCGGTGCCGCCATACTTGCGCGTCGTCGAGCCGTCGGCCTGGGTGAAGGCATGGAACAGCCGCGCCTGCTGCTCCGGCGTCATGCCGATGCCGGTGTCCTGCACGTCGAAGCGCAGCGCCGCCGTCTTGCCGTCGCCGCCCGCCACGCGGCAGCGCAGCGTCACGTCGCCGCCTTCGGCGGTGAACTTGATGGCGTTGCTCGCCAGGTTGATGAGCACCTGCCCCAGGCGCAGCGGATCGCCCACCAGCTGCACCGGTACGTCGTCGGCGATTTCGAAGCGGTAGCGGATGCCTTTCTCGGCGGCCTTCTGGCTGGTGACGGCGCTGACGTTCCTGAGCACTTCGTGCAGCGAAAAATGGGTGTGCTCGATATCCAGCTTGCCGGCTTCGATCTTGGAGAAGTCGAGGATGTCGTCGATGATGCCGAGCAGCGAGAGCGCGGCGCGGTGGATCTTCCCGACGTAGTCGCGCTGCTTGCGGGTGAGCTCCGTGCGCAGCGTCAGGTAGGCCATGCCGATCACCGCGTTCATCGGCGTGCGGATTTCGTGGCTCATGTTGGCGAGGAACATCGACTTCATGCGCGAGGCATCTTCCGCCACCTGCTTCGCCGCCTCCAGCGCGCGCTCATGGTCGCGCAGCTCGGCATTGATGCGCGAGAGTTCGGCGGTGCGCTCGCTCACGCGCTGTTCCAGGATGCGCTCGGAGCGCTTGAGGCTGTCCACCAGCTGCTGCTGCGCGAATTCCTTTTCGCGCTTGATCTGGTTGAAGCGGTCGGCCAGCGCGAGCGAGAGCAGCAGCATTTCCATGCCGGAACCGATCTGCATGCCGTAGGTGAGCACGAAGCCGGGCACGCCGGGCACGCCGAGGCTGCGCAGCGCCGTCACCACGGCCGCGCCCACCAGGCAGCTGAAGGCAAGCAGGAAGACGCGGGCGCTGCGCTGGCCGCGCAGCAGGCAGAAGATGCCGACGATCACCGCGAGCAGCATGTTGCAGGCGTCGATGGCGATCGCGATTTCGATCGTGTTGCGCAGCGACCACCACAGCGCGGCGATCTGCAGCAAGTTCACCACCATCAGCCCGCGCATCACGCGGTCCAGCGTCGGCACGAAGCGCTGGGTGGCGAGCAGATGACGCTGGAACAGCAGGAGCGTGAAACCGTTGAGCGCGAAGCCGGTCATCGACGCCACGCGGGTCCACGACGGGAACTCCGGCCAGAAGAACTGGTAGCCCACGCCGCTGTACGCCACCAGCGACAGCGCGCTGGTCAGGCCGAACAGCACGTAGTAGAAGTAGGTCCGGTCCCGCAGCGAAACGAAGAGCAGCAGGTTGTACAGCATCAGCGCCAGCAGCATGCCGAAGTAGAGTGCCTGCGCCATGTATTCGTGGAGCGTCTTTTCCTCGAAGGGGACTTCCTTCCAGAGCTTGGCCGGCACGTCGAGCGAGGTGTCGGACGCCACGCGCAGGTAGTAGACCGCCTCGGAATGCGCGGCCAGGCGCACCGGGAAGACGAAGTTGCGATGCTCCATCGGCCGGTCGGCGAAGGGATGCGAAGCGCCGGTCGCCGTCTCGCGGTAGCCGTTTGCCTGCGGCGTGAACAGACTCACGTGATGCAGGTGCGGATAACCGATCTCGAGCAATCGCTCGATGTCGCGCGCGCTGGTGTTCTGCAGCGTCACGCGCAGCCAGACCGCCGATTGCACCAGGCCGAAATTCACCGAGTCGGCATTGCGGCGCACGAACTTCGCCGCCGGCGTGAACGTCATCTGCTGCACGTCGGCGAGCGTCCATTGCTGCTGCGGATCGACCAGCGCCTCCCACAGCGGCGTGAGGTTGATGACGTCCGGCGATTCTTCGTCGATGACCGCGGTGCCGGCGTGCGCGGGCAGGACGGCGGCGAAAACCAGGCAGAGGAGGAGGTGGAGCAGGGCGGTCGGCATGGGCGGCTCGATCGGATTTCGCAGGAGCAACCGGGCTATCGTAGCAGATGAAAAACGCCCGGCAGTAAAAAACCGAGGTACCGCCCGTCACCGAAAAGCGTTTCCCAACTTCATGAAAATCCAATAACATCCGGCCCTATCGACATGTCGGACACGCGGCGCAACGACGCCAAGGCCGGCTGACGAGTCAGGGAGGAAGGGAATGACGACAAGCCTGCAATACGAGGCGGTCATCATCGGCAGCGGCTTCGGCGGCTCGGTGATGTCTGCACGCCTATCGAAAAAATGGCCGGGGCGCGTGCTCCTGCTCGAACGCGGCAAGGCCTATCCGCTGGGCGCTTATCCGCGCAGTCCGCACGACTTGGCGGACAACGTCTGGTGTCCGGAATGGGATGCCGTGCGACGGCCCAAGACCATCCGCAAGCGCAAGGAAAAGCGCGGCCACCTGGCCGGCATGTTCGACATCCGGCACTTCGACCGCATCGACACCGTCACCTCCGCCGTGCTCGGCGGCGGTTCCCAGATCTACGCGAACGTCTTCCTCCGTCCGCCGGAAGCGGTGTTCGCACAAGGCTGGCCGACGACCCTGGACCGCAGCGTGCTCGCGCCGTATTACGACGTGGCGCAGCAGGTGCTTGGCGCCCGTCCGGTGCCGCCAGCGAAGGACCCCGCGGACCGCCGCCACATCCAGCGCACGGTGCAGTTCCAGGCCTTCGCGCAGGCGGAAGGGCTGCCGACCCGCCTGGCCGACATCTGCGTCTACTTCGGCAACGCCTACAGCTACGAACGCACCGGCGAGCCGCTGCCGCTCGGCGTGCAGGAAACCAACCGCTACGGCGCACTGCAGGCCTCGTGCACCTACTGCGGCGAATGCGACATCGGCTGCAACGCCCAGGCGAAGAACTCCCTCGACCGCAACTACCTGCACGTCGCGCAGACCCGTTACCGCGCCGAGGTTCGCACCCAAGCGCTGGCCGAGCGCATCGTGCCGCTCGATGCCGCCGGCCGCGACGACCTCAAGGCCGACGGCAGTCACGGCTACCGCGTGGTCTACCGCGAGGTAGCGACCGGCGAACGGCGCACCGTGACGGCGCAGCGCGTGGTGGTCGCGGCCGGCACGCTGGGCACCGGCGAATTGCTGGCCCGCTGCCGCGACGTACACAAGACGCTGCCGAACATCTCGCGCCAGCTCGGCGAACGCTTCTCCGGCAATGGCGACTTCCTGTCGTTCGCCATCGACGGCAAGCAGGAGATCAACTCCACCTACGGCCCGGTGATCACACAGTACACCGATCACCATCTGTTCGAGAACTTCGACCGCGAGCGTGCCTTCATGCTGCAGGATGCGAGCTATCCCACGCAGGTCGGCTGGGCCACGGCCGCGCTCGGGCCGATGCTCAATCCCTTCCAGAAGCTGTGGCTGTCCGTGTCGCAGGTGGCGCGCTATGCGCTCGACCGCGCCTACCCCGGCCGCAAGAACAGCAGCGTCGGCTACCTCACGCAAAAACTCTTCGCGCACGACCTCTCGCAGTACAGCGCGGTGCTGCTCTGCATGGGCCTCGACAAGGGCAACGGCCGCCTGCGCCTGAACGGCAGCGGCTGGCTGGAAATCGACTGGCCGCAGAAAAGCAACATGCCGCTCTACGACAGCATCCTCGGACTGGGCAAGCGCTTTACGAAGTACTTCGGCGGCCGGCACTTCCTGCCGATGCCGACCTGGCTCTGGCCCATCAACAACAACGTGACGGTGCATCCGCTCGGCGGCTGCGCACTGGCCGCGTCGCCGGAGCAGGGTGTGGTGAGCGCACTCGATGGCTCGCGCGGGCAGGTGTTCGGCTATCGCGGCCTGTACGTGGCCGACGGCTCGCTGATGCCGACCGCGCTCGGCGCCAATCCGGCGGCGACCATTACCGCGCTGTCGGAATGGATCGCCCACGAGATCACCGGCACGGCGCCCGACGCCGCGCTCTGAGTCCTTCCGTTTTGCATCCACGGCGCCTGCCGCACAGGACGCCGTTTCGAGGAGTCGTCATGAGCACCGACCTGCATCACGTCAGCATCGCGTTCGCCGAAGTCATGAAGGGCTACGCCAGCCCCGGGGCCTCCACCTTCGAAGACGGCGCCGCCCTCGGCCGGGACGCCGGCCACGCACTGTCCCTGCACGTCACGGTGCGCATCGCCGATCTCGCGGCTTTTCTCGCCGAAGACAGCCATGCCGGCACGCTGGAAGGCCACGTCGAGTCCGCATTGCTGGGCGGCGTCTGCCCGGTGCAATCCGGCGTCTTCCGCCTGATGCCGGACACCGCCGACCTCAACCGCAAGGTCATGTACTACGCCGTGAAATGCGTCACACCGGCGGGCGAGCCGTTCACCTTCGTCGGCCGCAAGCAGGTGCAGCACGACGCGCCGCTCGACCTCTGGCACGACACCACGACCCTGTTCACCAACGTCTTCCGTGGCCACATCAATCCCGACCAGCCTGAGCTGGCCGAGGTCTGGCTGACCGGCATCATCGGCCTCGGCGTGATGGACTTCGCGCAGGTGCTGCGCGGCCTGCGCGCAACCGATCGCAAGGGGCGCACCAGCCTTGAAGGTCTGCTCGCCTTCGGCCGCTTCTTCGCCGGCAAGTTGTGGGACGTCTACGGCCCGCACCTGCCGCCGGCGCCAAGCCAGCCCAGGCGCCGCTATGCGCGCTTCACCACCGAAGGCGTCACCGGCGCGAACATCAGCGCACATCCCTTCGCCACCGTCGACGGACTGCAGCTGCAGCTCACGCGCTTCCGGCGGCAGCCCAGTGCCGACGTGGTGCTCGTGGTGCACGGCCTCACCAGCAGTTCGGACATGTTCATCATGCCGGAGCACCGCAACCTCGTGCAGACGCTGCTCGACGAGGGTTACGGCGAGGTCTGGACGCTCGACTGGCGCGGCAGCTGCCGCTTCACCTACAACCTCGCACGCAGCCGCTACAACTTCGACGACATCGCGCTGTTCGACCTGCCGGCGGCGATGCACGAGCTGCGCCGGCACATCGGCCGCGAGGCGCGCGTGCACATGGTCGCGCATTGCGTCGGCGCGATGACCACGGCGATGTCGCTTGCCGCTGGCCTGTTGCCCGGCGTGCAGAGCGCCGTGCTCAACAGCGTGGCCTACACGCCTTGCGTACCCGGCTGGTCGGGCCTCAAGCTGGCGCTCGGACCATGGGCGTCGGATTACCTGCTCGGCATCGAGTACTACAACCCGAGCTGGCGGCGCCAGCCCGGCTGGTCGGTCGGCAAGCTGCTCGCGATGGGCGCGGACCTCATGCATCGCGAATGCACGTCGCCCGAATGCCACATGCTCAGCTTCATGTGGGGTAGCGGCGAGCCGGCGCTGTTCAACCACGAGAACATGCTCGACGTGACGCACGACCGCCTCGGCGACCTGTTCGGCGGCGTCGACGTGCACTACTACCGTCATGTGCACAAGATGGTCGGCGCCCGCAACACCGCGGTGAAGTTCGAGCCGCGCAATCCGCGCTACGCCGCGCTGCCGGACGACTACTTTCAAGCCGCCGCCACGCTGCGCACGCCGCTGATGCTGCTGCAAGGCCAGGACAACCGCGTCTTCCTCGACTCCAACATCCGTTGCCACGAACGGCTCGAACGGATCGCGCCCGGCCGCAGCCGCCTGCACGTCGTGCCGGGCTACGGCCATCAGGATATTTTCATGGGCAAGGATGCGGCGCGCGACGTCTTCCCGCACATCCTCGGCTTCCTCAAGGAGCATGCCCATGACTGAAGCCCAGCTTCCACCGGGCCTCGTGCTCTGGCCGGCGAACGGCGACGCGAACCGCTTGTGCGTGCTGCTCAGCGACATCCATTGCACCGACTGCACCGTCGGCAACCAGACCGCATCGGAGACGGACTGGCAGCTCTTCTTCGAGCAGATGGAATTTGCCGTCTGCAATCCCGGCGACAAGGCCGAAGCGGCGCCGGAGGAGCGCGTCGACGAACTCATCGTGATTCTCAACGGCGATGTGATCGACCTCATCCGCAGCAGCCAGTGGGCGCAGGCCGGCGTCTATCCGTGGCAGCGCGACGATCCGCGCTTTCCGGAGATCGTGCTCGCCATCCTGCGCGACATCGTGCAGATCCACGCGGTGCGCCGGGAGCCCGACTGCCGCCATGCCTATTCGGGCTTCTTCTACTGGATGCGGCACAGCCTCGACCGCGTCCGCGCGCGGGGCGTCAAGGTGACGATCGTGCCCATCGTGGGCAACCACGACAAGGAGCTGCAGGTCGTGCCCGCCGCGCGCCAGTTGTTCTACGAGGCGTGCCTCGGGCTCACGGCGGACAGCATCCCGGACGGCTACCGCCACTGGGTCGCCGCGCAGATGGGCACGGCCATCGACGATCCCTGGCCGGTGCTGCCGTTCTACTTCGCCGACACCGGCCTGCGCCTGCTCGCCACCCACGGCCAATGGCGCGATGCCGACAACGCCCGCGCCACCGCAGACTGGAACGCCGCACGCGGCTGGACGCCGGACCGCTGGCGCGCCGAGCGCTATGCGGCCTTCAGCGAACCCTGCTTCGGCGACACGGTAGCGGCCGGCATGCTGTCGCATTTCATCTGGCGCACGACGCAGATGATCGACCGCAGCGTGCCCGGCGCCGAACGCATCTGCCGCCTGCTCGACGAAATGGATCTGTACCGGCCGTCGGTGGATGCGGTGGTGCGCCTGCTGCGCGAATCGCGCAAGCTCGCGCGCCGCACGCCGGCGGCGAAGGGCTTGCATGCGAACGTGCTCGACAGCTTCCGCACCAGCCTGCGCGGCTGGCTCGCACACGATGCCACCTGGGACACCGCCTGGCGCATGACCCGATTCCGCCTGCTGCTGCTTGGCACGCTCAGCCGTTTGCGCTGGTACTGGCTCGACATGTTCTTGATGCGCCTGATGGCCAAGGCGCAAGAACCGGAGAGCGACATCAAGACTGCCCGCCTGCTGAAGCTGCCGGCCTTTGATCCGGCCTACCGCGCGCTCGGCCTGCGGCTGCACGTGGAAGGCCATACGCACGTCGCGCTGGAAGCGGAAGTGCAGTTCCGCAAGCCTTACGAGGGCCGCAACAACTTCACCTACATCAACCTCGGCGCGTGGCGCGACAAGGTCATGCCCAAGCGTAATACCGGTTTCCGGCGGCGCGGCATCGGGCGCGCCCTGTTCATTTTCGACCTGGCACGATTGCCGGCAGAACGGCGGCTCGACGCCTATCGTTTCTATGCCCGTGACGTGCTGAGCTGGGGCGACCGCATGGATCAGTGGTAGGTCGCGGACGTACGTTGATATGTCGCAAGCGCGTGCCGGTTTGAGACGCAGTCGCCGGACGCTTCGCGCGCAACGCTGTCAAATCGCATTAGCGTTTCGGCAGGAGCGATGCCATGAAGAATCCGTGGACGAAGAAGAACCCCTGGCTGAGCATGTGGCTGAGCGGCGCGAATGCGGTCGCGGGTTCGGTGCGCGGAAAGGCGCAGACGGAAGTCCAGCGGCAGGCCAGGAAGGCCGGTGACGACGCCTGGAAGCAGGCGATGGATTTCTGGACGGGAGCCTGGCTGA
>SPQI01000157.1 GCA_004570315.1 Oxalobacteraceae bacterium OM1
AGGGGGCCTGGATTATTGACCAGTCCACTTTGAGACGAGGTCCCGATGCAGTTTGACGTCGTGAGCTTGTTTCCCGAGATGTTTGCCGCGTTGACGCAGTCGGGTGTGACCCGGCGCGCCTTCGAGCAGCAGCGTTGGGGCCTGACGGTGTGGAATCCGCGCGATTTCACCCTCGATCGCCATCGCACTGTGGACGACCGCCCGTACGGCGGGGGCCCGGGGATGGTGATGCTGGCCAAGCCGCTGGAAGCGGCGATCGGCGCGGCGAAAGCGCGCCAGACGCAGCTGGGTCTGGCGGCGCCGCGAGTGATCTACCTGTCGCCGCAAGGGCGGCAGCTGACGCACCGGCGCGTGATGGAGCTGACCCAGGAATCTGGTTTCGTGCTGCTGTGTGGGCGGTACGAAGCGGTGGACCAGCGCTTGCTGGACCGCTGCGTGGACGAAGAAATCAGCCTCGGCGATTTCGTGCTGTCGGGCGGCGAACTGCCGGCGATGGCGCTGATGGACGCAGTCATCCGCCAGTTGCCCGGCGTGCTGAACGACCAGGGTTCCGCGGTCGAAGACAGCTTCGTCAACGGCCTGCTGGACTGTCCGCATTACACGCGGCCGGAAGTGTATGAAGGCGAGCCGGTGCCGGCAGTCCTGTTGGGCGGGCACCATGCGGAAATCGCCAAATGGCGGCGCGAACAGGCGCTGATGGCGACCGTGAAGAAGCGGCCGGATCTGATTGCGGCGGCGCGCGAGGCAGGATTGCTGACGCGAGCTGACGAAAAGTTTTTGAGCGCCTTGCAGCACGAGTGAAGCAGGGCGCGAGAGCAGTGCAGTAAGTAGTACCGCGCGATCGCTTGCGATCGCTTGTTCAACCCCATCCTCTGCCGGGCACTTTCTGAACAACAGCGCCGGCACGATGGTCATAGGAGCTAGACATGGACTTGATCCAACAACTCGAGCAGGAAGAAATCGCCCGCCTGAACCGCAACATCCCCGACTTCGCGCCGGGCGACACCGTGGTCGTGAGCGTGAACGTGGTGGAAGGCACCCGCAAGCGTGCACAGGCTTACGAAGGCGTCGTGATCTCGCGCCGCAACCGTGGCCTGAACTCCAACTTCATCGTCCGCAAGATTTCCTCGGGCGAAGGCGTGGAGCGTACCTTCCAGCTGTACTCCCCGCTGATCGCTTCCATCGAAGTGAAGCGTCGCGGCGACGTCCGCCGTGCGAAGCTGTACTACCTGCGTGACCGTTCGGGTAAAGCAGCCCGCATCAAGGAAAAGCTGCCGAACCGCCGCGTCAGCGGACAGGCTGCGGAGTAATCCACAGCTTGGCAGACCGAAAAGGGCACCCGGCGGTGCCCTTTTTGCATTTTTCACGCGCCTGCCATCCTGGCAAGCGTCGAACTGCGTCGCGCGGCAAGCGCGCGGCGCACTGTCCGGAATACGCCATTGACCAAACTGAAATTCGATCCTGAAGAATTACCTGTCGAGTCGCTGGCCGGCGAGTCGGCGGTGCTGCCCGAGCGCCTGAACGCCGAGTGGCTGCGCGAGCGCTTCCGCCATCCGCAGGAATGGGTGGCGGAGCAGAGCGACGAACACCTGATGCGCATGAGCGGAATGACAACGCCGACGCCGGCCGCCGTACTGATGCCCATCGTGCTGCGCGACGAGGGTCTGAGCCTGCTGCTGACGCAGCGCACGGCCCACCTGAACGACCACGCCGGCCAGGTCAGCCTGCCGGGTGGCCGCATGGAAGAGAGCGACGGCTCGCCGATCGAAACCGCGCTGCGCGAAACCGAAGAGGAAGTCGGACTGCATCGCCGGCATGTGGAAGTCCTCGGTACGCTGCCGGAGTACATCACGGGCACCGGATTCCGCGTGACGCCGGTGGTGAGTCTTGTGCATCCGCCGTTCGAACTGACGGCCGACCCCTTCGAGGTCGCCGAGATTTTCGAGGTGCCGCTGGCCTTCCTGATGGACGGAACCAACCACCAGCGCCGCAGCATCGAACTGCCGAACGGCGTCGGACGGCGGACCTTTTACGCCATGCCGTACGATCGTTTCTTCATCTGGGGCGCGACCGCGGCGATGCTGCGCAACCTGTTCCACTTCATTCGTGCGTGAACAGGACGGCAACGCGTTTGATTCCCGAGTTGCCCTGCGTTATCGTACGGGTTGCCTGACACCCGGAATGCCGCAATGACCTTCTTTTCCATCCTGTGCGCCCTGCTGATCGAGCAGCTCAAGCCGCTGCGCGCCGACAATCCGATCTACGGCGCGATCAAGCAGCTGGCCGCGAAGATGGAAAGCTGGTTCAACGCAGGCCAGGCCAGCCATGGGCGCACGGCATGGTTTACGATGATGGCCACGCTGATGCTGCCGACCGCCATCATCTATTGGGCCTGCCTGAAGATCCCGTTCGCGGCCTTCGTCTGGAACGTCCTGATTGTGTATTTGACGCTGGGATTCCGGCGCTACAGCCATTATTTCTCTTCCATCCAGCTCGCGCTGAATGCCGGCGACGAACGCACCGCGCGGGCGCTGCTGGCCGAATGGACCAAGACGGACACGACGGGCATGGACGTCAGCGATATCTCGCGCATCGCCGTCGAGACCGCGCTGGTGACGACGCATCGCAACGTCTTCGGCGTGTTCTTCTGGTTCCTGTTGCCGGTGGGGCCGGCATGCGCGGTGATGTACCGGGTCGCCGAATACCTCGCACGTGCCTGGAACGAGCCTGAGCATTTGAAGAACGAGCAATTCGGCCAGTTCGCGGCGCGCGTGTTCTACTGGATCGACTGGATTCCGGCTCGCCTGACGGCAGTGGCATTCGCCGTTGTCGGGAATTTCGAAGACGCCGTGTATGCCTGGCGGAACTTTGCGCACCGCTGGACGGACGAAGCCGTCGGCATCATTCTTTCCGCAGGCGGCGGCGCCATGGGGCTGCAGCTGGGCACCGAACGCGAGAAGGCGGCACCGATGGCGCTGGCGGAAGCGGCCGGCGTGGACGCGACCGGCCTCGAGCCCGAAACGCCGCCGGGCGAAGTGCCGTCCAGCCGCGCGCTGCAGAGCACAGTCGGCCTCGTCTGGCGGGCCTTGCTCCTGTGGATGCTCCTGCTGCTGTTGCTCTCGATTGCCGTCTGGCTCGGCTGAGCCGCCGAGCGTACCGTACCTGTCCGGTGCGTGCCGGCTGGCATGTCGCTTGCTGGTATTGGGGGGTGAGAGGCTCCGGCATTGTCGAATATTTCACAATGCGGGAAGTTGTTTCACACCAAGTCTTCTATAAGATATCATATGCAAGAATCGCGACCGACCGGCGCTGCATCCCCGCCGGACCGGTCGATATCCCGATTCCCCGCGCTTACCCGGTGCGGTGCCTGCAACCCTTGAAATTGCCGCAATCATGGCCGATTCCTCGACACCGACTTCTCCAGCCGCCCAGGAGTTCATCATTCAGGGCCTGACGAGCGACGGCAAGCAATTTCGTCCCAGCGACTGGGCGGAGCGGCTGTGCGGCGTGATGTCCTGCTTCGGGCAGGAAGGCGCCCGCAGCCGGAATGCGCATCTCCAGTACTCGCCGTATGTGCGGCCGACCGTGCTGGGCGGCGTGAAATCCGTGGTCGTCAACCAGTCGCTACGCGACATCGAACCGCTCGCTTATCACTTCGTGGTCAACTTCGCGAAAGACAACGACTTGCAGGTGGTGGACGCCTGCATTCTGCCCGAGCGCGAGCAGAAGAAAGCCTGATCTCGGCTTAGTGTGTCCTGCGGCCCAGCGCGCGCAGCAGGGCAAACGACATCGCCGCCGATGCCCCGAACACCACATGCGCCGCTGCCGTGATCCCGTCGCGGTCGTCCGCGAACCAGGGGAAAAGCAGCGTGAAGCCGTACATGTTCATCACAAAGACCGCCAGTCCGAAGACGGCGCCGGCCAATGCCATTGCGCGCGGCGCGACCAGGCGCGCGAGCACGATCTGCAGCAGCCCGTAGACCGAGGACAGCAGCAGATGCACGAGCGCCGCGGCGGCGAAGACGTGCAGATCGATGGTGTCGGGCGGCGGCAGGACCGTCGGGCCGAGCAGCACGGCAGCGGCCCGCCGCGTGTCGCGCCAGAGCGTTGCGATCACGGCATCGCCGGCGAGCCACCACAGCGCCACCTCGAACAGGGTCGCCACGCCGCCTGCCAACCACCCTGCGAGCAGGGCGGCGCACCACGCCGGCATGCGGGACACAATCATTCCACGCACTTCGCGACCGCAGCCGCCGGCGCACGCCCGCGGGACCATGCGCGCAAAACAGCGAGCAATCCGGCATTCATCGCACCGCTTCGCTTTCCCTTAAGAAATAATTCGGCTACCCTTCGAGTCATGCGTGCAGCGCTCCTGCGGCCGCCGCCGTGTTCCCGCTTCCAATGACATCTTCCGAGCCCGCGCCCAGTCGGCCGCCCCGACCTCCATTCCGCCCTTCGCTCGCCGCGGTGGCGGCGCTCGGCCTCGGTCTGCTCGTCACCAGCGTGCTGTTTGCCGGCCTGCGGCGCCTGGAAGTCGACAAGACCGAGCTCGATTTCCGGCAGCGGGCCGAAGCGCGCGCCAACGCCGTGCGGCAGCAGCTCGATGAAACGGTGCAGCTGGTCCACGTCATCAATCAGCTCTTTGCCACAGTGGAGCCGGTGAGCCGCGCGCAGTTCCACGTATTCACGCAGCCCTTGCTCGAACGCCATCCCTACGTCCAGGCGCTGAACTTCCATCGTTTCCTTCCGAGCGGCGAACGCCCGGCCTACGAGGCGGCGATGCGGCAGCAGGTCGCAGGTTTCACACTGACCGAACTGCGCAACGGCAAGCCGGTGCCGGCCACCGAACGGTCCCGTCACATGGTGGTGGACTACATCGAGCCGATCGCCGGTAATGAAGTTGCGCTCGGTCTCGACGTGAGCCTCAATCCCAGCGTGGCCGAGGCGGTGAAGCGGGCCATCGACACCGGGCGGCCAGCCGCGACGGCGCTGTTGCGGCTGGCGCAGGGCGGCGGCACCATCCGCGGCTTCCTGGTCCTAATGCCGGTCTATCGCCACGGGATGCCGATCGCGACGGTAGAGCAGCGCAGGGAAGCCGCCGTTGGCGACACCGCGGTCGTCTTCAATGCCGGCGAGCTGATCGGCAAGATCCTGCACCTGCACGGGCTGGAGGAAAGCGGCGACATCGACGTCAGCGTCTATGCCAGTGACGTGATGGACGACGCGCATCGGGCCTATGGCAAGCCGGTCGCGGCACACAGGACGCCGGGCGGTTTGCCCGCATGGCTTTGGTATGACCAGCCGGACGAACTGGTGCGGGCGTTCGACGTCGCCGGCCGTCCCTGGCGCATGGTGGTGTCGGTCGACCCGGTGCCGTTCACCCGCAACCACAGCAGCTCGCTGCTCGGCCTCTTCGCCGGCCTTGTCACGACGCTGCTGCTGAGCGCCTACCTGCAGGCGCAGGCTACGCGTGCCCGGCGCGTGCAACAACTGGTCGACCTGCGTACCGCCGAATTGCGCCACGCCAATGAATTGCTCACCTCGGATATCGCGGCGCGCCGCCGGGCCGAGGAAGACCTGCGTCTGCGTCAGCGCGCCATCGACGCCAGCGCCAATGCCATCGTGCTGACCGGCGCCGAGGCGCCGCGCTATCCCATCGAATACGTCAACCCGGCCTTCGAGCGCATCACCGGTTACAGCGCGGCGGAGGCGATCGGCCGCAGCTGCGCGCTGCTGTGGGGCAGCGACAGCGATCAGGTCGAGATCCAGGACCTGCTGGCCTTCGCCCGCGAGCAGCGCGAAGGCAACGTGACGCTGCGCACCTATACCAAGGACGGCCGTCTGGTGTGGACCGAGTTCTATCTCGCCCCGGTGCGCGACGATGCCGGCGCGGTAAATCATTTCGTGGTCGCCCTGTACGACATCACGGCGATGCGCCGCTACCAGGCCGAGCTCGAGTTCCAGGCCAACCGCGACACCCTGACCGGCCTCGCCAATCGCAACCTGCTGCGCGACCGCCTCGGCCAGGCGGCGGCTTACGCGGAACGCTACGGGCACCCCGTGTGGGTGCTCTTCCTGAATCTCGACCGCTTCAAGTTCGTCAACGACACGCTCGGCCATCGCGCGGGCGACCTGCTGCTGCAGGCGGCCGCCGACCGCTTGCAGGCCGCCGTACGCGAGACAGACACGGTGGCGCGCTTGGGCGCCGACGAGTTCGTGCTGGTGCTTGCCGAGCGGGCCGACGAGCATCTCGCGCCCGCGCTGGTGCAGCGGATCATGGATTCGGTGGCGCGGCCGATCATCATCGAAGGCTACGAGTTCGTGATGAGCAGCAGCGTCGGCGTGGCAGTGTGCCCGGCCGACGGCGCCGATCCAGAGACGCTGATCAAGCATGCCGGCATCGCGATGTACCGCGCCAAGGAAACCGGGCGCAACAACTTCCAGTTCTACACCTCGTCGATGAACGAGCGCGCGATGGAACGCCTGCGCATCGAAGGCGACCTCCGCAATGCGCTCGAGCGCGGCGAATTCGTGCTGCATTACCAGCCGCAGCTGGAGCTGCGCACCGGACGCGTGGTGGGCATGGAGGCGCTGATCCGCTGGCAGCATCCGGTGCTCGGCCTACTCGCGCCCGGGCGCTTCATCGAGTTGGCGGAGGAAATGGGGCTCATCGTTCCTATCGGCGCATGGGTCCTGCGCACGGCCTGCCTGCAGGCGCTGGCGTGGCAACAGGTGTGCGACACGCCGGTGCGCGTCGCGGTGAACCTGTCGGCGCGGCAGTTCTACCAGCAGGACCTGCTGGCCTCGGTGCGCGGCGTTCTCGACGAGACCGGCGTGGACCCGGCGCTCATCGAACTGGAGCTCACCGAGAGCATGATGATGAGCGACGTCGAGCAGGCGGTGCGCATCCTAGGCGAACTCAAGGCCATGGGGCTGCACCTGTCGATCGATGACTTCGGCACCGGCTATTCGAGCCTGTCCTACCTGAAGCGCTTCCCCATCGACCTGCTCAAGATCGACCAATCCTTCGTGCGCGACATCACGGTGGATCCGGACGACGCCTCCATCGTGACCTCGGTGATTTCGCTGGCGCACAGTCTGCGCCTCGCGGTGATCGCGGAAGGCGTGGAAACCGAGGCGCAGCTCGCCTATCTGCGCACGCACGGCTGCGATCTCGGACAGGGGTATTTCTTCAGCCGCCCCATCCCGGCGGACGACTGCACCCATCTGCTGCGCGCCAGCGTGCCGCTGCTTTCCTCCTGACCGTGCAGCCGGACCGCTGTACCATTGCGGCATCGCAACCCAGCTTCCGGCCATGACCCCGTTCGACTCCGACGCCGCTGCCATTGCCACCAGCGTGCTGCTACTGGCGGCCTACTACGCCTTCCTCCTGCATCGCACGCGGCGCGATCCCGACTATACCGTGCATGCCGTCAATCAACGCGCGCGCAGCGCGTGGATTGCGGGCGTGATGCGCAACAGCAGCAAGGACATCATGGCCGTGCAGACGCTGCGCAATTACGTGATGGCGGCCACCTTCAAGGCCTCGTCGGCGATCCTGCTCATCATGGGCACGCTGACGCTGTCCGGGCAGGCGGAAAGCCTGGCCAAGACCTGGCATGTGCTTAGCTTCGCGGGGCCGTCCGAGCCGGAATGGTGGATCGCGAAGGTCATCTGCCTGCTCACCGTATTGCTCGTCGCCTTCTTTTCGTTCGCCATGGCGATTCGCATCCTTAACCATGTGGTGTTCATGGTCGGCTTGCCGCAGGAGGCTGCGACAGGCGCATTGGCGCCGGAGAGGGTGGCGCAGCGGCTGAACCAGGCAGGCAAGTACTACAGCATCGGCATGCGTGCGTTCTTCATCACCGTGCCGCTGGTGTTCTGGCTGTTCGGCCCGCTGTTTCTGGTGCTGGCGGCTATCGGCCTGGTGGCGGTGCTGTACCACGTCGACCGTAGCCCGGGCGGCGCGGACGAGTAAGTGCCGGCGGGCAAACCGGAACGCAAGGCGGCCTCACCGATCGAAACGGAAAAGACAGGAGCCGAACATGACTGCACACCGGATTGAACGCGACACCTTCGGACCGATCGAGGTCCCCGCCGAGCGCCTTTGGGGCGCGCAGACGCAGCGCTCGCTGCATCACTTCCATATTTCCACGGAGCGCATGCCGGCCGAGCTGGTGCAGGCGCTCGCCCTCGTGAAGCGCGCCTGCGCGGTGGTCAATCGCGATCTCGGCAAGCTGCCGCCGGACAAGGCGAATGCGCTCATCGCGGCAGCGGATGAAGTGATCGCCGGGCGGCATCCCGACGAGTTCCCGCTGTCGGTCTGGCAGACCGGTTCCGGCACGCAAAGCAACATGAACATGAACGAGGTCCTCGCCAACCGCGCGTCCGAGCTGCTCGGCGGCAAGCGTGGCGAGGAGCGCCTCGTGCATCCCAACGACGACGTCAACATGGGGCAGTCGTCGAACGATATCTTTCCGACGGCAATGCACGTGGCGGCAGCCACGGCGGTCGCCCGCGAACTGCTGCCGGCGATCGGCGAATTGCACGCCACGCTGCAAGCCAAGTCGGAGGCCTTCCGCGACATCGTGAAGATCGGCCGCACCCATTTGCAGGACGCCACGCCGCTTACGCTGGGGCAAGAGTTCTCGGGCTACGTGGCGCAGCTGGAGCATGCGCGCCGCGTGAGTGAAGCCTTGACTGCCGGCGTGTATGAACTCGCTGCCGGCGGCACCGCGGTCGGCACTGGATTGAACGCGCATCCGGAATTCGGCGTGCGCGTCGCCGCCGAATTGGCGCGGGCCACCGGCCTGCCGTTTCGCAGCGCGCCGAACAAGTTCGCCGCACTCGCCGGGCACGATGCGCTGGTCGCCGCACACGGCGGCCTGAAGACGCTCGCCGCGGCGCTGATGAAGATCGCCAACGACGTGCGCTGGCTCGCTTCCGGACCGCGTTCTGGACTCGGCGAACTGAGCATTCCGGAGAATGAACCGGGCAGCTCGATCATGCCGGGCAAGGTCAATCCGACGCAGTGCGAGGCGCTGACCATGCTGTGCTGCCAGGTCTTCGGCAACGACGTCGCGGTGAACGTCGGCGGCGCCTCGGGCAACTTCGAACTCAATGTCTTCAAGCCGCTCATCATCCACAACTTCCTGCAGAGTGTCCGGCTGCTCGCCGACGGCATGCGCAGCTTCGACGAACATTGCGCCCGCGGTATCGAAGCCAATACCGGGCGCATCGGCGAGCTGATGGCGCGCTCGCTGATGCTGGTGACAGCGCTGGCGCCGCACATCGGCTATGACAAGTCGGCGCAGATCGCCAAGCGGGCGCACAAGGAAGGGACGACGTTGAAGGAGGCCGCGCTGGCGTACGGTTACGTCAGTGAAGCGGACTTCGACCGTTGGGTGCGACCCGAAGACATGGTCTAGCCCATCGCACTGCGATCGCTCACGGCGCGAATCACCTGTTCCCGGAACCAGCGGTTCGCCGGATCATTCTCCACGTTCGCATGCCAGTACAGGAAGACGTCCAGCGACGGCATCTCGACCGGGAAGGGCAGGATGCGATTGGCGAACTGCTGGTTGACGATGCGCGCATAGCGCTCGGGCATGGTCAGCACGAGATCGGTCTGGCTGACCACCCGGCAGGCCGCATAGTAATGCTGGCAGCGCAGCTTGATGCGGCGTTGCAATCCCAGCCGGCTCAGCTCGAAATCCGCCAGGCCAGGTCCCTTGCGGCGCGAGCTGGCGAGGATGTGGTCCTGCTTCAGATAGGTTTCCAGATCCACCTTGCGCTTGATCGCCGGATGGCCTTGCCGCACCACCACCACGACCGGGTCGCGCACGATCTGCGTATGGCGGATATCGTTCGACAAAGGCAGCAGCACGTCGATGGCCGCGTCCAGCGTGCCGGCCGCCAGTTCGTTCTCGAGTTCCCGCCGGTCCACCTGAATTGCCGCGAGGTCCACCAAAGGCGCGCCTTGCTGCACGCGTTGCATCAGTGGCGGCAGGATGTTCGCTTCGAGCACGTCGCGCAGGGCTAGGTTGAATTGCTTGGCGGAGGTGCGAGGATCGAACAGGTCCTGGCCGCTCAACGTGGATTCAAGATTGCGCAGCGCCCGCCGCACCGGCTCGATGAGGCTGCGCGCACGCGGCGTCGAGACCATGGATTGCCCCTGGCGCACGAAGAGCGGGTCGTTGAACATCGTGCGCAGGCGGTTGAGCGCGTGGCTGATCGCCGGCTGCGTGAGGTTCAGGCGCTGGCTGGCACGCGTCACGCTCGCTTCGTCGTAGATCGCTTCGAAGACGGTGAAAAGGTTGAGGTCGACGCGGGAGAGCTGCATAGGTCATGCACTGTATTGATATAACACGATTATAACTATTCATTTGATCTATTCGGCAAGGCGGCGGTATTCTCATCGCAACAGCAACATTCACGCATTCGTACATTCCGCACATGGGACAAATCCTTCTTGTTCGCCACGGCCAGGCGTCGTTCGGCAGCAGCAACTACGACCGTCTTTCCGATCTCGGCCTGGAGCAATCGCGCCTGCTCGGCGAATGGTTCGCCAATACCGGACAGCAAGTGAACCGGGTGGTGACCGGCAGCCTGAAGCGCCACCGCCAGACGGCCGACGCCTGCATGGCGATGCTGCCCAAGGCGAATCTCGCCGAGACCGATTGGGAGACCGATGCCGGCTTCGATGAATACAACCATCACGACGTGCTGGTAAAGCACCATCCGCCCTTCGAGGACCCGGAAGAGGTGAAACGCTTCCTGGCTTCCAGCCCGAATGCGCGCTATGCCTTCCAGGAAATCTTCGCCGCATCGATGGCGCGCTGGATGAGCGGGCAGCATGACGCCGAGTACGTCGAATCCTGGCCGGTCTTCCGCGAGCGCTGCACCGGCGCGCTGAAGCGCCTGCTCGAGCGCGCGGACAAGTCGCAGTCGGTGCTGGTGTTCACCTCCGGCGGCACCATCGCCACGCTGTGCCAGCAGGTGCTCGGCATCAGCGACGCGCAGGTCGCCAAGCTCAACTGGTCGCTGGTGAACTGCGCCGTCACCAAGCTGCTGTACCGGCCCGGCCACGTCACGCTCAGCTACCTCAACAACTATGCCCACCTCGAATGGCTGGGCAAGCCGGAATCCGTCACCTATCGATAGAGGACTGCCATGAACCTGTTCGACCTCTCGGGCAAAGTCGCCCTCGTCACCGGCGCCAGCCGCGGCATCGGCGAATCCATCGCCAAGACGCTCGCCGGCTACGGCGCGCACGTCATCGTCTCCAGCCGCAAGCTGGAAGGCTGCGAAGCCGTCGTGGCGGCGATTCGCGATGCCGGCGGCTCCGCTGAAGCGATCGCCTGCCACATCGGCGAGATGGCGCAGATCGATGCGATGTTCGCCGCCATCGAGCAGAAGCATGGCCGGCTCGACATCCTCGTCAACAATGCGGCGACCAATCCCTACTTCGGCCATATCACCGATACCGATCTCTCCGCCTTCCAGAAGACCGTGGACGTGAACATCCGCGGCTACTTCTTCAGTTCGGTGCGCGGCGCGAAGCTGATGGAGAAGAACGGCGGCGGCAGCATCGTCAACGTGGCTTCCGTCAACGGCGTGATCCCGGGCGACGCGCAAGGCATCTACTCGATCACCAAGGCGGCCGTCATGTCGATGACCAAGGCCTTCGCCAAGGAGTGCGCGCCGTCCGGCATTCGCGTGAACGCGCTGCTGCCCGGCGCGACCGACACCAAGTTCGCCTCGGCACTGGTGCAGAACGAAGCCGTGCTCAAGCGACTCATGCCGCACGTACCGATGCGTCGCGTCGCGCAGCCCGACGAGATGGCGGGTGCGGTGCTGTACCTCGTTTCCGACGCGGCGAGCTACACCACCGGTACCTGCATCAACGTCGACGGCGGTTACCTGCTCGGCTGATTTTTTCCTGTTGTCCGATGCGAAGCGCCCGCAGGCAGTCCCTGCGGGACAGACCTCGCTTTGCCCGAAGAATTGCAAGCATGGAGGATGATGGAGGATGCGATGGAGATGACCGGCACCACACTCGCCGATGCTCTGCAGGCGAAGATTCTCGCGATGCCCATGGCCCGCGAACTCGGACTGCGCTTCACTCGCGTCGAGCCCGGCTTCGTCGACCTCGAAGTGCCGTATGCAGACGCCTTCAGCTTCCGCCCCGGCCAGCTGCAGGCAACGGCCATCTTCGCCGCCGCCGACTTCGCTGCCGTCGCTGCGGCCGGCACGCTGCTGCCGCCCGGCTGGGCCAACGCCACCATCGATTGCACGCTGAAGATCGTCGCGCCGGCCGCCGGCGAGAAGCTGGTCGCGCGCGGCCGTGTGGTGGCACCCGGAAAACTCATCACCGTCTGCGCGGCTGAGGTCTACGCCGTTCGTGAGGGCGAGGAAACCCACTGCGCGACGGCCCTCGCGACCGCCCGCAACATCGATTTGAGCAAGACCTGAACTGAACCTCAACAAGGAGCACGCCATGGATTTCGACTACAGCCCGAAAGTGAAGCAACTGCAGGAACGCCTCAATGCGTTCATGGATGAACACATCTATCCGAACGAGTCGAAGTTCCTCGGCGAGATCGAAGCGAACCGCCGCAACGGCGATGCCTGGAAGCCGACCAAGATCATGGAAGAACTCAAGGCCAAGGCGCGCGCCGCCGGCCTGTGGAACCTGTTCCTGCCGGAGTCCCAGCGCGGCGCCGGCCTCACCAATCTCGAATACGCGCCGCTGTGCGAAATCATGGGCCGCGCGACCTGGTCGGCCGAAGTGTTCAACTGCTCCGCACCCGACACCGGCAACATGGAAACCCTGGAGCGCTATGCGAGCGAAGGCCTGAAGACGCAGTGGCTGGAGCCGCTGCTCGCCGGCGAGATCCGTTCCTGCTTCGCGATGACCGAGCCGGCGGTGGCGTCGTCGGACGCGACCAACATCGAGAGCCGCATCGAGCGCGACGGCGACGAGTACGTAATCAACGGCCGCAAGTGGTGGTCGTCGGGCGCGAACGATCCGCGCTGCAAGGTCTTCATCTTCATGGGCAAGACCGATCCGAACAATCCCGACCGCCACAAGCAGCAATCGATGATCGTGGTCCCGCGCGACACGCCTGGCGTGACCGTGCTGCGCCACCTGCCGGTGATGGGCTTCGACGATGCACCGCACGGCCACGGCGAGGTGCTGTTCGAGAACGTGCGCGTGCCGGCTTCGAACATCCTGCTCGGCGAGGGCCGCGGCTTTGAAATCGCGCAGGGCCGTCTCGGCCCGGGCCGCATCCACCACTGCATGCGCCTGATCGGCCTGGCAGAGCGCGCGCTGGAGAAGATGTGCAAGCGCTCCCTGCAGCGCGTCGCCTTCGGCAAGCCGATCGCCGAGCAAACGGTGACGCTGGAGCGCATCGCCGAGGCGCGCATCATGATCGACGAAGCACGCTTCCTGGTGCTGAACGCCGCGCACATGATGGACACCGTCGGCAACAAGGTGGCGGCGAAAGAGATCGCGATGATCAAGGTGGCGGCGCCGAACATGGCCTGCCAGGTGATCGACTGGGCGATCCAGGCACATGGCGGCGGCGGCATGGCCGACGAGTTCCTCGCGCATGCCTATGCGGGCGCACGCTCGCTGCGGTTGGCCGACGGCCCGGACGAAGTGCACCGCAATGCGATCGGCAAGCTGGAGCTGGCAAAATACAAGCCCCGCAAACAGGCACATTGAGGAAGACGATGGCGAATCGACAGTTCGAAGGCAAGGTGGCATTGGTGACCGGCGCGGCCGGCGGCATCGGGCGCGCGGCGGCGCTGGCGTTCGCGGTGGAGGGCGCGCGCATTGCCGTCGCCGACATCCATCCGGACGGCGCGGCGACCGCCGAGGCGATCCGCGCGGCCGGCGGCGACGCGTTCTTCATCCGCACCGACGTCACCGTCGACGCCGAAGTCGCAGCAATGGTGGCGCAGACCGTGCAGCGCTACGGCCGGATCGACTGCGCCTTCAACAATGCGGGCATCGAGGAAGAGAGCAAGCCGCTGGCGGACGCCGACGAAGCGCTGTTCGATCGCATCATGGCCGTCAACGTGAAGGGCGCGTGGCTGTGCATGAAGCATGAGATTCGTCAGATGCTCGCGCAGGGCGGCGGCGCCATCGTGAACACCGCCTCGGTCGCCGGACTGGTCGGCGCGCCGCTGCAGCCGATCTACGCGGCGAGCAAGCACGCGGTGGTCGGCATGACGAAGACGGCGGCGGCGGAATACGGCCGCGCCGGCATTCGCATCAACAGCGTGTGTCCCGGCGTGATCCGCACGCCCATGCTCGAACGTGCGCTCGCGCGCGAGCCGCGGCGCGAGAAGGGCATTGTGAAGGTGCATCCGATCGGGCGCATCGGCGAGGCGGAGGAAATCGCTGCCGCCGCACTCTGGTTGTGTTCCGATGCGGCCTCGTTCGTCACCGGACATCAGCTCGCGGCCGACGGTGGACTCACTGCAGTTTGAGTGTCGCGCTCCAAACAAAAACCCCGGCCTTGCGAGCCGGGGTTTTTGTTTTCTCCCGCTGTACGCAGGAGAGACGCCAGACTGAACTCAGCTTAGCGCGGAGTGCCGCGACGGAGCAGGTTCACGATCGCCAGCAGCACGACGGCGCCCAGGAACGAGACCAGCAGCGACGAGATGCTGAAGTCATTCTGGTTGATGGTGCCGGTGCCGAACAACGGAGCGAGCAGCCAGCCGCCGAGCAGGGCGCCGACGATACCGACCACTACGTTGAGCAGCATGCCCTGTTGGGCATCCGTGCGCATCACCAGGCTGGCAAGCCAGCCGAGAATACCGCCAACAACGATCCAGATGATGAAGTTCATGGTTAACCTCCTAAGTATGTTGATAGACTGGCTACGTGAATAGACTTACTACCTCTGAATTGGTTCATCCCTCTGCGTGACGCCTGTATGACGCAGCACAGGCACCGTGCAGGGCGCGCATCAATGCTCGCCGCGCGCAACGGCATCGAGCGGCCTGTCCCACTCGCCGGGAGCCGGCAGGGGAGAGAAGCCGTCGTCGTCCTCGACCAGCACGGTCGCGTTCCCTTTCATCCTCTTCAAATCGTCGGCATAGGCATAGGCATCCTCCTTCCTATCGAATGACGCAAGCGGCGCATCGGATCCTTTTTCCGAGACGTCCCACCGGTCGTTGATCCCCGGTGAAATCACCACGGCGCTGTTCCCGTCCAGTCCCATCCTGCAGAGCTCCTTCGGTGTTCATATCCGTACCCCGGCATGCATGTGCGATGCGGATGGCGACGGTGTGCGATTGAATGGCGCGCAGGCCTGCGCTCAGTGCAGCGTGCGGTTCTCGAAGCTGCGGATCTGCGCCTCGGCCTCTTCGCGCGAGATGCCGTAGGTTTCCTGCAGCTTGCCGGCGAGCTGATCGCGCTGGCCGGCGATCGTGTCGAGATGGTCGTCAGTGAGCTTGCCCCACTGCTCCTTGATCATGCCCTTGTACTGCGTCCAGTTGCCTTTGACCGTATCCCAATTCATGACCAGCTCCTTGCGATGCAACGAAGATGCTCGAGTCCAATTGGCGGAGCGGCTGCTCCGTTGACAGCAGTGGTGCAAATCTTGTGCCTGTGGTTTTTCCCCGCCTGGCCGGGGGAGCAGGGCCGAAGAAGAATTAATGCTTGTAAATGTTCCAAGCTCGATTGAAAACACTACAGGACCGAAGACCGGATGCTTTGGCCGTGATCAAAATGACATTCCATGCCCGTGCGCGGCATGACGAAGTTGGCAACGGCACGCCGGGCATAGTGGGTGCTTGCCGGCGCGCAGGCGGGATTCTCGGAAAAATAATGGTGCGAAGGGAAACTTAATGCCAGTCAAGGTGTCATTTGTTACACCGAAGTACGGCCCACTGATCCATTGGAGGAAAACCATGAGTGAACACGCATTGACCGGCCAGGAAAGCTACGATCCGAATCGCCTGCTGGATGCCCTGCTGGAAAAAATGAACCTGAAGAACGATGCCGCGCTGTCGCGCATGCTGGAAGTGGCGCCGCCGGTCATCAGCAAGATTCGCCACCGCCGTCTGCCGATCGGAGCTTCGCTGCTCATCCGCATGCACGAGACCACCGGCATGAGCATCCGCGAGCTGCGCGATCTCATGGGCGATCGCCGCACCAAGTATCGCCTGAGCGACGCCCAGGGCAAACCAAAGCCCGAAGCCCAGCCGCCGCAAGGCCAGCAGCCGCAGTCCTCGCTGCACTGACGGCTCGGCCGGAAGCCGTCTTCGCCGCGGGGCGCTCGCCCTGCGGATCTCCATGCCGCGCTGCCTTTCCAGGGCAGCGTTGCCCTTTCTGCGCCCGGTTCCAGCGGCGCTTCCTTCCAGCCTGAACCCTGCCTAAGTAGTCTCCGCAATGCGGGAATGCTGCCATCCTGCTATCGTATTCCGGTAGTCAAATAAAATTCCTGGCCTTCGCACGTCCGTTGTCGTTTGCCTGTTTCGCGGATGTGCTCCAATCAAGCGCTTCAGAGGAGACAAACAAGATGGTTCCAGCATTCCTGCGCCGCCTGCTGGCGGTGGCCGGCGTGGCCTTCATCGCTGCCGCTCCGGCAGTGGCCCAGCAGCAATACATCAACGTCCTGACCGGCGGCACCAGCGGGGTCTATTACCCGATGGGCGTCGCGCTCTCCCAGATCTACAGCAAGGCAATTCCCAACGCCAAGACCTCCGTGCAGGCCACCAAGGCCTCGGCGGAAAACCTCAACCTCCTGCAGGCCGGCCGCGGCGAGATCGCCTTCACGCTCGGCGATTCCCTTTCCGATGCGTGGAAGGGCGTGGAAGACGCTGGCTTCAAGGCACCGTTGAAGAAGCTGCGCGGCGTGGCGGGCATCTACCCGAACTACATCCAGATCGTGGCCTCGGCGGACTCCGGCATCAAGACGCTGGCCGACCTCAAGGGCAAGCGCATCTCCGTCGGTGCGCCGAAGTCCGGCACCGAACTCAACGCCCGCGCGATCTTCAAGGCCGCCGGCATGACCTACAAGGATTTCGCCAAGGTCGAGTATCTGCCGTTCGGCGAATCGGTGGAGCTGATGAAGAATCGCCAGCTCGATGCGACGCTGCAGTCCGCCGGCCTCGGCGTGTCGTCGCTGCGCGACCTCGCCACCTCGGTGAAGATCGTGGTGGTGCCGGTGCCGGCCGACGTCGTCGCGAAGGTCGGCGATCCGGCCTATCAGGCGGGCACCATCCCGGCCAATACCTATGAGGGCCAGACCGCCAACGTGCCGACGGCCTTCGTGCAGAACTTCCTCGTCACGCACGAGGGCGTGCCGGCCGATACGGTCTACAAGATGACCAAGGCGATGTTCGAGAACGTCGACCAGCTGCTGGCGGCGCATGCCGCCGCGAAGGCGATCAAGAAGGAGACCGCGACCCAGGGCATGCCGCTGCCGCTGCATCCCGGCGCGGAGAAGTATTACCGCGAGATCGGCGTCCTCAAGTAAGCCGGCATTGCCAATTACGAGAACGCGGGCGGCCGGTGGCCGACCCGCGTCGTCACGTCCACTTCAGGAGTCTTCATGGCCGAACTCGATCTCCACGCGCATGGTGAAGGGGCGGCGCCCCTCCCCAGCGATTTCCAGGAACACGGCAGCCAGCGCAAGCTGGGCGGCGCGGCACTCAAGGTCGTGCTGGCCGCGGCGCTGGCGTTTTCCACCTACCAGCTGATCGTCGCCGCCTTCCATCCGCTGTCCAGTCTCGTCATCCGTTCCCTGCACGTCGGCTTCCTGCTGATGCTGACCTTCCTTCTGTATCCAGCCTCGAAGAATTCACCGGGCGACCGCATCGCCTGGTATGACTGGATCCTGGCCGGGGCGGGCTTCGCGCTGGCGTTCTACCACTGGGTCTTCGAGGCCGATCTCATCCAGCGCGCGGGCGATCCGAGTACCACCGACCTCGCCGTTGGCGTCATCGTCGTCGCGCTCGTGTTCGAGGCGTCGCGCCGCATCATGGGCATGGCCCTGCCGATCATCTGTGGCGCCTTCCTGCTGTACGGCCTGTTCGGGCAATACCTGCCTTCGTTCATCGCGCACCGTGGCTACGGCTTCGACCAGGTGGTGGACCAGCTCTTCCTCGGCACCGAGGGCATCTACGGCACGCCGACGATGGTGTCGGCGACCTACATCTTTCTGTTCATCCTGTTCGGCGCCTTCCTCGAACATGCCGGCATGATCCGCCTCTTCAACAACGTGGCGCTGGGACTGGTCGGCCGCGCACAGGGCGGTCCTGCCAAGGTGGCGGTGATCTCGTCGGGACTGATGGGCACGATCTCCGGTTCCGGTGTGGCGAACGTGCTGACGGTCGGCCAGTTCACCATTCCGCTGATGAAGCGCTTCGGCTACTCGGGCGTATTTGCCGGCGCCGTGGAAGCGACGGCGTCGATGGGCGGCCAGATCATGCCGCCGGTGATGGGGGCGGTGGCCTTCATCATGGCCGAGACGCTCAACGTGCCGTATTCCGACATCGTGAAGGCGGCCGTGATTCCCGCGGTGCTCTACTACTTTACGGCCTTCGCGATGGTGCACCTCGAAGCAGGCCGCGCGAAGCTGACCGGCATTCCGAAAGATCAGATTCCGAGCGCATGGCGCGCGTTGAAAGCCGACTGGCATCTGGCGCTTCCGCTGGCGGCGCTGGTCTACATGCTGTTCCACGGCTTCACCCCGATGTTTGCCGGCCTCACTGGCCTGGCGCTGACCGCCATCCTGATCCTCGGCGCGGCGCTGGCGGCGCGCATGTCGCAGACCGCGTTCCGCTACGTGTTCTGGATTGCAACCGGCATCGCCGCTTCGGCCTTCCTGCAATGGGGCATCTACCCGGTGCTGGCCATCATCGCGGCCTTCTGCATTGCCTGCTTCTTCATCAACGGCGGACGCGAGACGCTCACCACCCTGCGTGACAGCCTAGTCGAAGGCGCGAAGCAAGGACTGGTGGTCGGCATGGCCTGCGCCGTGGTGGGCGTGATCATCGGCGTGCTGACGCTGACCGGCGCGGCATCGACGTTTGCAGGTTTCATCCTCGAAGTCGGCGAGAAGAGCCTGTTCCTTTCGCTCATCCTCACGATGATCGCCTGCCTCGTGCTGGGCACCGGCATCCCGACCATTCCGAACTACATCATCACCGCCGCGATCGCCGCGCCGGCGCTGCTCAAGCTCGGCGTGCCGCTGATCATCTCGCACATGTTCGTGTTCTACTTCGGCATCATGGCCGACCTCACGCCGCCGGTCGCGCTGGCGGCGTTTGCGGCGGCGTCGATCGCGAAGGATGATCCGGACAAGATCGGCTGGAAGGCGACGCAGATCGCGGTGGCGGGCTACGTGGTGCCGTTCATGGCGGTCTATTCGCCGGAGCTGATGCTGCAAGGCGACTGGACGGTGCTGAGCGTCGTCTACGTGGTGTTCAAGGCCTGCGTGGCCGTCTGGCTGTGGGCCGCCGGCACGGTCGGCTTCTTCACGACGCCGCTCAAGGGACGGGAGCGCGTCTTCGTCATCGCAGCCGCATGCCTCCTGGTGGCCGCGGTGCCGCTGACGGATGAAATCGGTTTCGCCATGGCCGCGCTCTTCGCCGGCTGGAGCTACTGGCAGAAGCGTCGTCCGGCCGTGGCGTGATGGTCGCGTGAGTATGCTCTGCCTGGCAGCCGCCACCCTTGCGGTGGCGCTGCCGCTCCAGGACTTCACGCTGGCCTGGACGCATTCCATCGAAAAGATCCGCTGGGAAGAGGACTACCGCATTCGCGACGGGCGCATCGAACTGCTCGAAGCGCGCATCCGCGGTTCCGGTGCCGGCATGGAGCCGCCCGAAGGCGCCGTGCTGAAGGACGGCGCCTGGCACTATCGGCCGGCGCTGCCGCCGCTTCCTGCGCTGCGCATCACCCGCTCTCCCTATACCGCCGACTACAGCCTGTGCTGGAGCGGCGCCTGCCATCCTCTGTCCGAATTTCTCGGACCGGCGGACCAGGCGTCCGTCGTCGAGGTGCATCCCTGCTGAAGCAGTCGGGGTCCTGTCACGTTTTTGAACGTGATCGGACAAAGTTGCTTCAGATCAAATTTTTTAGCCCCCTCGGCCCCTATGCTCGCGGAACACGTTGTCATTCGACAATGACAATCCTCCAACCGCGTCCGGGAGCCCGCAGTGTTCAACCATCTCAGCATCAAGTTCCGACTCGTCTTCGTCGTCGGCTTCCTTTCGCTGATGTGCATGACCGGCGGCGTCATCGGCCTCACCAGCCTGCATGCCGCCAACGGCGCGATGCGCAGCAATTATGCAGACCGCCTGGTGCCGATCGCCGAACTGGATGAGATTGTCGGGCTGATGAATGCCAACCAGGTGGCCCTGGCCGCCGCCTTGACGGATGCATCCGCTGCTGCGAAGACGGCCGACGAGGTCGAAGCCCGCATGCGCGAGGTCGGACGCCGCTGGGATGCACTCAACGCCGCGACGTCGGGCGAGGAAGAGAAGGCCATCGCCGAGCGTTTCGCCGCCAGTCGCGCCGTCTTCGTCGAGAAAGGACTGAAGCCCGCGGTAGCCGCATTGCGCGCGAACGACCTCGCTGCCGCCGGTGCCGCCGTGCACGGTCCGATGAGCGAGTTGTTCAAGCCGGCACAGGCGTCCGCTACCGAGCTGATCCGCCTTCATCGCGGGGCCGCCAAGGCGGAGTTCGAGCGTACGCAGCGTGCCTACACCTGGGTCCGCAACAGCTGCATCAGCGGCATCCTGTTCGGCGTGCTGGTCGGCGCGGCGATCTGCTGGTGGCTGATGCGCTCCATCGCCCATCCGCTGGCCGATGCGGTGCGCCTGGCCAGGAGTGTGGCTGCCGGCGACCTCACGCAGGACATCCAGGTGAATTCCGCCGACGAGACCGGGCAGCTGCTGCACGCGCTCAAGGACATGAACGCCAGCCTGGTGCGCATCGTGAGCGAGGTGCGCAGCGGCACCGAAACCATCGCCGCCGCCTCGGGTCAGATCGCCACCGGCAATCTCGACCTCGCCGGCCGCACCGATCAGCAGGCCAGCGCGCTGGAGGAAACGGCCTCCTCGATGGAAGAGCTCACCTCCACCGTGCGCCAGAACGCGGACAGTGCCTTGCAGGCCAACCAACTCGCCGTCTCTGCCTCGGAAGTCGCGGTGAAGGGTGGCGAGGTCGTGGCCGAGGTCGTGCAGACCATGGGCTCGATCAACGACTCGGCAAAGAAGATTGCGGAGATCACCGGCCTGATCGACAGCATCGCCTTCCAGACCAACATCCTCGCGCTGAACGCCGCCGTGGAAGCGGCGCGTGCCGGCGAACAGGGCAGGGGCTTCGCGGTGGTGGCGACCGAAGTGCGCCAGCTGGCCCAGCGTTCGGGGGCAGCGGCAAAGCAGATCAAGGACCTGATCGGCGATTCGGTCGAGAAGGTGGAACGCGGCGCGACGCTGGTCGATGAAGCAGGCCGCACGATGGCCGACATCGTCGAGAGCGTCAAGCGGGTGACCGACATCATGGGCGAGATCAGCACCGCCAGCCGCGAGCAGACCGACGGCATCCAGCAGGTGAACATCGCCATCAACCAGATGGACCACGTGACGCAGCAGAATGCCGCGTTGGTGGAGCAGTCGGCGTCGGCCGCGTCCTCGCTGCAGCGCCAGGCCGAAACCTTGGCGCATACCGTGGGCGTGTTCAAGCTGCAGGCTCTGTCTGCGCCCGCATCCAGCGTGATTCCGTTTGCCGGCCGGCCGCACAAGACCTATCCCGTTCCTCTGCCCACTGACATGAAGCGGCTTGCCAACGCGGAATAAGCTTCCTCGGCCTCGACCCCATGCGCATCGACGAACTTCACTTCCTGGTGGCCGAGGACAGCGGTTTCCAGCGCCGCCTGCTTGTCCAGATCCTCGACGAGATGGGCGCGGCCCGCGTCACCGAAGCGGCGGACGGGCATGAGGCGCTGCGCATCTGCCGCGGCGCGGAGACGCCGGTCCATATCAGCGTCATCGATATCGACATGCCGCGCATGGACGGCATCGAGCTGATCCGCCGGCTCGCCGAGCACAACTACGACGAGGCCGTGATCGTTTCCAGCGCGCTGGACCCGGCCGTGCTCGCCGCAGTGGAGACGATGTCGCGCGCCTACGGCATCCATCTGCTCGGCGTGGTGGAGAAGCCGGCGACGCCGGACAAGCTCATGCCGCTGATCCGCGCCTACAAGCCGCCGTCGCAACGTGCGAAGGCGGCGGCGCCGGCGAACCAGCCGCGCCTCGAAGACATTCTCGAAGGCCTCAAGAACAACGAGTTCGAGCCTTACTTCCAGCCCAAGGTGGAGCTGGCGAGCGGACGCGTCTGGGGCGCCGAGGCACTGGCGCGCTGGCACCGGCCGCATCATGGCCTGGTGCCGCCGGCGGCCTTCGTGCCGCTGCTGGAACAGCACGGCATGCTGGACCGGCTGGCCTGGCCCATCATCGAGAAGTCGGTGACCGCCTGCGTGCGCTGGCAGCAGGAGCACCTGCCCTTGCGCGTGGCGATCAACCTCTCGTTCTCCACGCTGGCCGATCCGGGCTTCGCGGAAAGCGTGGCGGCCTTCGCGGCGCTCAAGGGCGTGGACCCGGATCGCATCATCTTCGAGGTAACCGAATCGGTGGCGATGACGGACGTGCCGCATTGCCTCGAGAACCTCGCCCGCTTGCGGATGAAGGGATTTCACTTATCGGTGGACGACTTCGGCACCGGCCATTCCAGCTTGAAGCAGCTGCTGCGCATTCCCTTCGGCGAACTCAAGCTCGACCGTTCCTTCGTCTCCGGCGCCGCGCGCCACGCGGCCCGCAATTCGGTGCTGCGCTCCAGTCTCGAACTGGCCGGGCGGCTGCATCTGCACACGGTGGGCGAGGGCGTCGAAACGCAGGAAGACTGGGACCTCCTGCACAAGCTCGGCTGCGAATCGGCACAAGGTTTTCTGATCGGCCGGCCGATGGCGGCCGGGCCGTTTCATCAGTGGCTGGTGGAGCGGATGACGCCGGACTGCGACATCGTGTGGCGGCGTTGACCTGCTAGGCCGACATCAACACCGGCACGCACATCGATTGCAGGATGCGCGCCGTCACGTCGCCCAGCATGATTTCGCGGAAGCGGCTGTGCCCGTAGGCGCCGGCCACCATCAGGTCCGAATGCAGTTCGGCCGCGAGGTCGAGCAGGGCGTCGGCTACCGGCGCCTCCGTCTCGCGCTCGACCATTTCCGCCTTGATGCCGTGCCGCGCGAGGTAGAGGCAGATCTCCTTGCCGGGCGGACTGCTGCCGGCCTGCGGCTGCTTGCCGGAACGTATGACGGCAACATGGATCTTCTGCGCACAGCGCAGCAAAGGCAGCGCGCCGGTGATCGCATGCGACGCCGCCATGCTGGCATCCCAGCCGATCAGCACGCGGTTGCCGATGGTGTCGAAGCGCCCGGTGTAGGGCACCAGCAGCACCGGGCGGCCGGAGTTGAGCACGACGTACTGCGGGAAGTCGGGCAGCACGACCGGCGAGCCTTCCTTGGGATCGTTCTGGCCGATCACCACCAAGTCGGCATAGCGTGCCTGCAGGCAGATGCCGCCGCCGGCTTCATCATCGACGAGGCGTTTCTCGAAGGAAGGCATTTCGATGCGGCGTGCCGCTGCCTCGAAATCGTCCAGCCCGTGCTCGGCGCGCTCGCGCAGGAAGTGCACATGCTCGCGCAGGTTGGGATCCATCTCCTGGAGCCGCGCCTGCAGGAAATAGCGCGAGGCGCCAGTGACGGCGGTGCCGATCAGGTGGGCATGCTCGGCCATGGCGATCGCCGCCGCGATCTTGATCCGCTCGCTGGCGCGCGCCGATTCATCGACGTGCACCAGCACGGTCTTGTAAGACATCGTCTGCTCCCGCGCTGCGCGCTGTGGTGTCTGTACGGTTAGACATGCCGCGCCCGGATGCCGCGATGCGTCAGGCTTGAGCGGCGTCAAAGAGGCGTGCCGCCATGCATGCGCGATCCTCCGGGACGAAGGCGGCCGCCTTGCATTCGGGATTGTGTTTTCTAGAATGAATCCATCGGGGCGACGTCGCCTTGTTCCGGGATGCCGGCGTCGTGGTCATCGTCAACTTCCGCTTCTATTCCGTCCTCAACAATTTCCTCGCTCCCTGGCTGCGGCAGCGCGGCTTCGACCAGCGTTGCGCGCAGGATGCCAGCGTCAAGCACATGATCGAGGCGCTCGGCGTGCCGCATACCGAAGTGGAACTCATCCTCGTCGACGGCCGCCCGGCGGGCTTTGGCCATCGCCTCGTGCATGGCGAACGGGTAAGCGTCTTTCCTGCCTTTGCCGAGTTCGAGCTGGACGACGTGCCGCCGCTGCGCCCGCCGCTGCAAGGGCGTCCGCGCTTCATTGCCGACGCGCATCTCGGGCAGCTGGCCCGGCAGCTGCGCATGCTCGGCTTCGACGCGCTCTACCGCAACGACTACAGCGACGCCGAGGTGGCGCGCATCGCCGCGGAGGAGGGACGCGTGGTCCTGACCCGCGACCGCGACCTGCTGATCCGCAAGGAAATCGTGCACGGCTGCTACCTGCATGCCATCGACGGCGACGAACAGGTCGCCGAAGTCATCAGCCGCTATCGCCTGCAACAGGCGGTACGCGCCTTCAGCCGCTGCCTCACCTGCAACGGCGAACTGCGGTCGGTGCCCAAGGCGGAGGTGGAAGACCGCGTGCCGCCGCACAGCCACGCGCACTACGAACGCTTTTTCGAATGCAGCGACTGCGCCCAGGTCTACTGGGAAGGCTCGCACGTGCAGCGCATGCGCGTGCGCATGGCACGCATGCTTGGCACGCGTGACGAATAAGCGACGAGTGGCAACGAATACGCAACGAATAAGCGATACGGCAAGACTGCCGTTCCGATGCAATTGAGACAACTCAACGAAGCTGGCGGCGACTTGGGCTACGGTGTCCATATCCATCAACCACCCTGTCCAGCCGATAAATTGCGCTTTCTCGATGTCACGATGTTCTACACGGCGGAGAGTGGCGGGGTGCGTACCTACCTGACCGCCAAGCAACGCTGGCTGGAAGGGCAACCCGAGATCGAGCACATCGTCGTCGCGCCGGCCGGCATCGAAGGCCGCGGCGCGCACTTCGTCGGCGTACCGAGCGTGCCGATTCCCTATGCCAACGGTTACCGCATGCCGCTCTCCGTGCGGCTGGCTGCGCACAAGATGGCGCGGCTGCGCCCGGACCTGATCGAGGTCGGCGATCCCTACCACTTCGCCTGGGCCGCGCTGCGCGTCAAGCAACGCAGCAACGTGCCGGTGGTCGGCTTCTGTCACTCCGACCTGCCGCGCCTGGTGGAGCGGCGCTTCGGCCCGCATGCGCAGCGCGTGGCGCTGCGCTATTTCCGCGACCTGTACCGGCGCTTCGATCTCGTGCTGGCGCCGAGCCAGGTGATGGTGCGCTATCTGCGCGAGCTGGGCGTGGCGCATGCGCGGCATCAGCCGCTCGGCGTGGACATCGACACCTTTTCGCCGCAACATCGCGACCCGGACATCCGCAGCCGGCTCGGTGTCCCTGCCGACACGCGCCTGCTGCTGTATGCCGGCCGCTTCACGCGCGAGAAGCAGCTGCCGCTGCTGGTCGAGGCGGTACGGCGGCTCGGCCCGCCCTACCGCCTGGTGCTGGTCGGCAGCGGCGGCGTCGTGCCGCATTGCGAACGCGTCATCTGCGTGCCGTTCCAGCCGACCGCGACGCTGGCACGGCTGATTGCCAGCTGCGACGTGCTGGTCCATCCCGGCGACCAGGAAACCTTCGGTCTCGTCGTGCTCGAGGCGATGGCGAGCGGCCGGCCAGTGGTCGGCACGCATGCCGGCGGCATCGGCGAACTGATCGACGACGCTACCGGCGTGCGGGTGGAGCCGCGCAGCGCGGAAGCGCTGGCGGCGGGCATCGAAGCGATTTTCGAGCGCGACCTCGACGCCATGGGCCGCGCGGCGCGCGCCAAGGTGCTGGCGCAGTTCGGCTGGGACCGCATCATTCCGCAGCTGATGCACCAGTACGCAGGCGTGCTCGGCACCCAGCAGCAGTTCGAACTCGGTCTCGATCCCTACTATGCCCCCGACTGAACGGCCGGCGCTGTGCGTGTCGATCCATGACGTCGCACCGGCCACCTGGCCGCAGTGCGAGCGCCTGCTGCGCGCCGTCCGCGACGTGGCGCGCATTCCGGTCAGCCTGCTGGTGGTACCGGACTACCACGGCCTGCCGGTGCGCGACACCACGGCCTACGAGGGCCGGCTGGAAATGCGGCTGGCCAAGGGCGACGAACTGGTGCTGCACGGCTGGCGCCATCTCGACGAGGCCGCGCCGCAGCGCAGCTGGCGCGACCGCCTGGTGCGCACGGTTTACACCCGCAGCGAAGGCGAGTTCTATGCCATCAACTACGAAGATGCCTGCTGGCGGCTGCAGCAGGGCGTCGACTGGTTCGCGCAGCGCGGCTGGCCGCTCGAAGGCTTCGTGCCGCCGGCCTGGCTGCTCGGCCCGGCGGCGTGGCGCGCGCTGTACGGTTTCCGCTTCCGCTACGTGACCACGCGCCGGCACCTGCATCTGCTGCCGTCGCGCGAGGCGATCGCCAGCGAGAGCCTGGTGTACTCCGTCGGTTCGGCGTGGCGCCGCGGCATGTCGTATGCCTGGAATGCGGTACTGCTGCAGCGCCTGCGCGGCGCGCCGCTGGTGCGCCTCAGCCTGCATCCGGTGGATGCGGAGCATCCCGAAGTGGTGGCAAACGCGCGGCGCCTGATCGAGCGCCTGCTGGTCAGCCACGACGCAATGACGAAGGCTGCCTTCGTCCGCCGTCTGGCCGAACAGACAAGCGCGGCCGTGCCGCCGTTCAATGCAGGTGCGGGGCCGGCGGCGCCCTGAGCAGCGCGCCGAACGCTTCCGCATTCAGCGGCGCGCTGAAGTAATTGCCCTGCACGCTGTCGCAGTCGTGCTCGCGCAGGAAATCGAACTGCTGCTGCGTCTCCGCGCCTTCCGCGATGACGGCGCACTCCAGGCTGTGCGCGAGGCCGATGATGGCCTTGGTGATGGCAGAGTCGCCGCGGTCGTCCGGCACGCCATGCACGAAGGAGCGGTCGATCTTCACGGCCCGGATCGGGAATTGCTTGAGGTAGGCGAGCGAGGAATAGCCGACGCCGAAGTCGTCGATCGCCACGCTCACGCCCATCCGGCGCAAGGCCTCCAGCACGCCGATTGCCATGTCGGGATCGAACATCACCGCCGACTCCGTCAGCTCGAACTCCAGGCACTGCGGATCGAGGCCCGTGTCGTCGAGGATTCCACGCACGCGGTCGACCAGCTGCTCGTCGGTGAGCTGCCGCAATGAGAGATTGACCGCCACCTTCAGGGCAGCGCTGCTGCTTTCCTGCCACGCCTTGTTCTGGGCGCAGGCGGTGCGGATGACCCAATAGCCGATCGGGCGGATCAGCCCGGTTTCTTCGGCGAGGTCGATGAAGCGGTCGGGGCCGAGCATCCCGAGCGTCGGATGATGCCAGCGCAGCAGCGCTTCCATGCCGGTGATGCGCCCGGTCGGCACGTCGACCTTCGGCTGGTAGTGCAGTGCCAGCTGTCCGCGCGCGAGCGCGTGGCCGAGCGCGTATTCGAGGGCGAGGCGCTCGGCAGTGTGGCGGTTCATCTCCGCCGAGTAATAGCGATAGTTGTTGCGGCCGCTCTCCTTGGCGCGGTACATCGCGATGTCGGCGTTCTTCAGCAGGGTGTCGGCATCGGTGCCGTCGTCCGGATAGCTGGCGATGCCGATGCTGGTGCTGATGGAAAGCGGTTCCTTGTCGCGCAGGAAGGGCGGCGCGAAGGCGGCGAGAATTTTTTCCGCGATGAAGCCGCCGCGATGCGGCTCGTCGATGTTTTCCACCAGCACGACGAATTCGTCGCCGCCCAGGCGCGCCACCGTATCGGACTCGCGCAGGATGGCTTGCAGCCGCTGCGCCGTCTCCTGCAACACCCGGTCGCCGACGGCATGGCCGAGCGTGTCGTTGATGTTCTTGAAGCGGTCCAGGTCGAGAAACAGCACCTCCAGCGAACGGCCGGGCCGCTCGGCGACGATCAGCGCGTGTTCCAGCCGTTGGAGGAACAGCATGCGGTTGGGCAGGCCGGTGAGCGAATCGTAGTGCGCGAGATAGGCCATCTGCTCCAGGGTGCGCCGCCGCTCGGTGATGTCGCGCAGGATCATCAGCGAAGCCGGCCGGCTTTCGTGCGAGAAGGACGCCGCGTTGAGCTCGACGTCGATCGCCGTGCCGTCGGGCCGAATGATCTTCTCTTCGACGGCAGGAATGGGCTCGCCGCGCTCCAGCTGCTGCATGCGGTCGCGCGTGATCGCGTGGAAGTCCGGATGGATGTAGCGGAACACCGATTCCCCAAGCAGGTCGTCCGACCGGGCGCCGAAGAGGTCGCAGGCGGCGCGGTTGGCAAAGACGAAACGCCCCTCGCGCTGGACCAGGATGGCGTCCGGCGACAGCTCCACCACCATGCGGTAGCGCTCTTCGGCCTCGCGCAGCGAATTCTCGATCTGCTTGGCGTCGGTGATGTCCTGCAGCGTGCCGACGATGCGCGCCCCGTCGCCTTCCTCCACCCGCTTGCCGCGTGCCTCCACGATGCGCAGGCCGCTGTCGGGCAGCACGATTCGGTGCTCCATGCGGAACGGCTCGCCCTGCGCGAGGCAGCGGTCGATGGCTGCCTGCAAGCCCGGCAGGTCGTCGGGATGGACCAGCTCGCGCGCGGCGCGCACGGTCGGGGCGAAGCTCGATGGGTCGAGGCCGAACAGGGCATACAGCGCCGCCGACCAGCGCAGGGTGCGCGAACTGACGTCCCAGCTCCAGCTTCCCATCTGCGCGATGCTCTGCGCTTCGGCCAGCGCCTGTTCGACGGCACGGCGCTGCTCCACGTCCTGCTGCAAGGCTTCGGTTTTTTCCTGCACGCGGCGTTCGAGTTCGTCGCGTTCGCGCACCAGCGCGAATTCCGTGCGCCGCTGGCGACTGACCAGGCCGCCGATCGCCATGCCGGTGACCGACACCAGCGTGACGTACACCATGACCAGCAGCAGGGACGTGCGCAGGTCCTGCACCGCGAAGATGCTGTTGCCGCGCAGCGTGCTCCAGATCGCAATGGCGCAGATCAGGGCGATGGACCAGGCCAGCGTCGCAATGCCGAAGCGGAAGGCCGCCCACAGGACGAAGGGCAGCGGCAGGTAGGAGAGGGGCAGGATGCCGAAGGGTTCCGCAAAGGTAACGTAAGTAATAGTCGGTAATAAGGCCGAAAACGCCAATCCTTCCACGATGCGCGCCGGACGCCACGTCAGGTTGAAGGCCGGGCGGCTGGCGAGCAGCAAAGGCATGACGACGATGATGCCGGTCGTGTCGCCGAGCCACCAGGTGATCCACTGGATGAGGGAGACGTCGGCATCCATGGGCCGATCCAGGGCCAGCGCTACGGTGCCGACGGTGGCGCCGAGCAGGCTGGCGATGGCCGCCACGGCGAGGCAGCGGAACGGGCGCTCGGTCATCATGCGCAGCTGCGCCGCGCCGACCCAGCGCTTGAGGAGGGCGACCGCGAGCAGCGCTTCGCCGGCGTTGCCCGCGCCGATGAGCAGCGAAGGCAGGAGTCCGGTGCCCGCGTGCCAGGCGCAGGCAACCGCTGCCGCAGCGACCGCTGCCGCCATGCTCGGTCCCCATGCCAGGCAGGCGCACAGGGCGATCGCCGCCGGCGGCCAGAATGGACTCGCCATGCTGGCGGGCAGGGCCAGCATGAGGAAGAGACGCGCGACGCAGTAGTAGAG
>SPQI01000215.1 GCA_004570315.1 Oxalobacteraceae bacterium OM1
GGCTTATAATCGACGGATGCAAAATCTCCTTCATAACCTCAATCCCGAACAACTTGCCGCAGTGACATTGCCGCCCCAATCCGCGCTGATTCTTGCCGGCGCGGGTTCGGGCAAGACCCGGGTCCTCACCACCCGCATCGCGTGGCTGATCCAGACCGGGCAAGTCTCTCCCTCCGGCATCCTCGCAGTAACGTTCACCAACAAGGCAGCGAAGGAGATGATGACGCGTCTGTCGGCGATGTTGCCGATCAATACGCGCGGCATGTGGATTGGTACCTTCCACGGTCTTTGCAACCGCCTGCTGCGCGCGCACTACCGCGACGCCGCGCTGCCGCAGACCTTCCAGATTCTCGATTCGGCGGACCAGCTTTCCGCCATCAAGCGCCTGCTGAAGACGCTGAACGTCGACGACGAAAAATACCCGCCGCGCAACCTGATGTACTTCATCAACAACGCGAAGGAGCAGGGACTGCGCGCGCGCGACGTGGATGTCGCGGACGACTACAACCGCAAGCTGGCGGAGCTTTATCAGGTCTACGAAGACCAGTGCCAGCGCGAAGGCGTAGTCGACTTCGCCGAACTGCTGCTGCGCACCTATGAACTGCTGTCGCGCAACCAGCCGCTGCGCGAGCATTATCAAGGGCGCTTCCAGCACATCCTGGTCGACGAGTTCCAGGACACCAATGACCTGCAATACAAGTGGCTCAAGCTGCTGGCAGGGCAGCACAACGCGGTGTTCGCGGTGGGCGACGACGACCAGAGCATCTATGCCTTCCGCGGCGCGAACGTGGGCAACATGTCGGCGTTTGAGCGCGAGTTCAAGGTGCAGAACCTGATCAAGCTGGAGCAAAACTATCGCTCGCACGGCCACATCCTCGATGCGGCCAACACGCTCATCGCCAACAACAGCAAGCGTCTCGGCAAGAATTTGCGCACCGACGCCGGCCACGGCGAACAGGTACGGGTGTACGAAGCGAGCAGCGACCTGCAGGAAGCCCAGTGGATCATCGAGGAGGCGAAGAGCCTCATCAACGAAGGCTGGATGCGCAGCGAGATCGCGATTCTCTATCGTTCGAATGCGCAGTCGCGCGTGATCGAGCACGCCTTGTTCACGGCCGGCATTCCGTATCGCGTGTACGGCGGCCAGCGCTTCTTCGAGCGCGCCGAGATCAAGCATGCGATCGCTTACCTGCAGCTGATGGACAATCCGCACAACGACTCCGCCTTCCTGCGCGTGGTGAACTTCCCGACGCGCGGCATCGGTGCACGTTCCATCGAGCAGCTGCAGGACGCGGCGCGGCAGTACGGCATCTCGCTCTACGCAGCGGTGCCTTACGTCGCCGGCAAGGCCGGCACCTCGCTCGGCGGTTTCGTGAAGCTGGTCGAGGCGATGCGCTTCGAAGGGCAAAACATGCCGCTGCAGGAAATGGTGCAGCTGATGCTCGACATGAGCGGATTGATCACGCACTACCAGACCGAGAAGGAAGGCGCGGATCGCATCGAAAACTTGGAGCAGCTGGTGAGTGCGGCGATGCTGTTCGTTTCGGAAGAAGGCTTCGGCATCGACGCGCCGGCCTTCCTCGGGCCGAAGGCGCAGCCGCTGGCCGGCGAGCAGGTGACGGTGGCGGAAGGCGTCGAAGTCATCGATGCCGACGCGCCGCTGGCGACGGTGATGTCGCCGCTGTCGGCCTTCCTGTCGCATGCTTCCTTGGAGGCCGGCGACAACCAGGCGCAGGCCGGCCAGGATGCGATGCAGCTGATGACGGTGCACTCGGCCAAGGGCCTGGAGTTCGACGCGGTGTTCATCACCGGCCTCGAAGAGGGCTTGTTCCCGCACGAGAACAGCGCACAGGAAGAAGGCGGGCTGGAAGAGGAGCGTCGCCTGATGTACGTGGCGATCACCCGTGCGCGCAAGCGGCTATATCTCAGCTTCTCGCAGACGCGCATGCTGCACGGCCAGACGCGCTACAACATGCGTTCACGCTTCTTCGATGAGCTGCCGGACGCCTGCCTCAAGTGGCTGTCGCCACGGGTGGAGCGCAGCTGGTTTGGCAGCAATCACCGCAAGTCGGCGTGGGACGATGTGCCGGAGTCTGGCGTGAATACCATCGCGCAAAGCTTCGTGCGCAAGGATGTGGGCTGGCGGATCGGCGAGACGGTGATGCACGCGAAGTTCGGGGAAGGCGTGATCGTCAATATCGAAGGCAGCGGGACGAACTCGCGGGCGCACATCAACTTCGGCAAGAGCGGAATGAAGCTGCTGGATTTGAATGTGGCGAAGCTGGAGAAGGTGGCGCGGGCTTGAGGGAGCTTTCGAGCGCGGGTGGTCTCATTGCGATGTCGGTGCATTCGCGTCCTTTCTCCGAACTGGGTTCCCACCTTCGCGGGGGCGACAGGTAGGCAAGTGCTCCATCGTTCGCGGTCTATTTGCCTGTCGTTCCCGCGAAGGCGGGAACCCAGAGATGTTTAAAGAACAGGCCAGGAGCGACTCAATACCAAAGCCAAACATCAATACAACTTCTCCACCTCATACCCCCGCTGCTGCAACAACCGCGGCACCCCGTTCTCCCCCACCAGATGCAGCAACCCGACGCCCACGAACGTCGTCCCCTCGTCCTGCATGTACCCCGCAATCTTCTCCGCCATCTCCGGATTGCGCTTGTCCAGCAAGACCTTCTGCATGAAGCGCCCCGACACCGTATCGTCGCGTGTCTCCTCCTTCAGCATCGCCTCCACCGCCGTGCCATCTGCGTTGTCCCAGGCATCGACCAGGTTGCGCGCCCGCTTGATCGCCTCGCCGGCGAGCAGCTGCGCCAGCGTCTCGCGCACATAGTCTTCCTGCTCCGCCTCGGCCATGCCGTCGTACAACCCGAGCTGGTATTCCGCCGACTCGAGTTCGCGCACCGGCGTGGCTTGCTGCTGCGCCGCCGACAGCAGGAAGAACTCGATGCCCTCGGCGCGCCGGTAGCCGTTGCGCTCGAGGTCGAGGCCGAGCAGCATGTTGGCGAGCAGCCAGGGCTTGAAGTGTGCGACCTGCTCCAGCGGGATGTCGAAGCGCGCCAGCGCCGTGCGCAGATGTCCGAGCACGCCGGGCGAGAGATGGCGCTCGACACTGTCGCCGGCGGCATAGGTGCCGTGCCGCGCCAGCGCCGACTGGAAGCTGCCGCCGTCGCGCACATCGAGCTCGACCACCACGCGCGCAGCCTGGCGCAGCGCGCCGGTGACCTTGTCTTCGAGTGGATAGAACGCCGGCTGCCCTACATGGATGGTGCCGAAGAGGTAGGCGGTGCGGCCATGATCGCGCACCCGGTAGAGCGTGCCGCGAGGCGGCGCCTTGGTGATGGATGCGGCTTGTGCGGTGCCGGGGGCTGCTGCATCATTGCCCGCATGGACGCTCGGCAGCAGCAGGCCGAACATTAGCAAAACGATAATCTTCATACGCTCCCTGGCCTTTCTGCGAAGGCTGCGATCGACTCTATCAGATGCCCCAACCGATTTGGTTGTTCGACCTCGACAACACCCTGCACAACGCCTCTCACGCGATCTTCCCGGCCATCAACGCCAACATGAATGCCTATCTCGCCCGCGTGCTGGGCAGCGATGGCAAACCGGCCGACACCGAGCGGGTGAACGCGGTACGGCTCGATTACTGGAAGCGCTACGGCGCCACGCTGCTGGGCATGGTGCTGCACCACGACGTGCGCATGGATGACTTCCTGCACGAAGCCCATCGCTTCGATGACCTGCCGGCGATGATCCGGGCCGAACGCGGTCTCGGCCGCCTGCTCGAACGCCTCCCGGGCCGCAAGATCCTGCTGACGAATGCGCCGCTGCGCTACTCGCGCGATGTCATGCGCCACCTCGGCCTGCACAAGCATTTCGCGCAACACATCTCCATCGAGGGCATGCATGTGCATCGGCGCCTGCGGCCCAAGCCGTCCAAGGCGATGTTGCGCAAGCTGCTGGCGAAGGAGGGCGTGCCGGCCGGGCGCTGCATCCTGGTCGAGGACACCACCGACAACCTGAAGGCCGCCCGCGCCCTCGGCGTGCGCACCGTTTGGGTGACCGGCTACCTCGCGTCCAGCCCCAACCTCAAGCTGCTGGCGGGCGGCAGACCGTTGCGGCGTTTCACAAAACGCCCCACTTACGTGGATGTCAAAGTACAATCCGTCAGGCAACTGCCCGACTATCTCGCCCGCCTCCGGAGGTAGTCACCGATCGACCGACTATTCGAATAAAGATCATGGCAACGACCAAACCGGGTGAACGCAAACTCCAGATCCTCCAGACCCTGGCCGGCATGCTGGAGCAACCGAAGGGCGAGAAGATCACGACGGCCGCCCTGGCCGCCAAGCTCGACGTTTCCGAAGCCGCGCTGTACCGGCACTTCGCCAGCAAGGCGCAGATGTTCGAAGGCCTGATCGAGTTCATCGAGTCGTCCGTGTTCGGGCTGATCAACCAGATCAGCGAGCAGCAGGACAACGGTTTGGCACAGGTGCAGGCCATCGCCGCGATGCTGCTGGGCTTCGCCGAGCGCAACCCCGGCATGACACGCGTACTGATCGGCGATGCGCTGGTCAACGAAGACGAGCGCCTGCAGTTGCGCATGAACCAGTTCGTCGATCGCGTGGAACTGGCGATCAAGCAGGCGCTGCGCATTGCCGCTTCGCAGGGCCAGACCCGCGAGGAAGACGTGGGCACGCGGGCCAACATGATCGTCAGCCTGGTGGTGGGCCGTTGGCATCGCTTCGCCAAGAGCGGCTTCAAGCAAAATCCGTCGGAAAACGCCAACGTGCAGATCGCGATGCTGCTGGGCTGAGCGGCCGATTCGCTTTTTCGATCTCGATTCCGAATTTCCTCTGTTTCTGCGCGCCCTAAATCAGCGTGCGCCTCCTTGCCGCTGCGCTTCGCCGAATTTGTGCCAGCGGCGCGCTCATGCAACGGGCGCCGCGTGAAGCAAATCCAAGCCGCTTTGCCCCCGACTGCGCGCTCGCGGCGCCTTCAGTACACTCAACCTTTCCCCTCCATCCGCCGTCCCGATGAATTCGAACAAGACCTTTCCCGCCATGGCCTTCGCCGCGCTCCTCCTGGGCGGCGTCGCCATCGGCTTCGCCGGCATCTTCATGCGGCTGTCCGACGTCAACCCGATCGCCTCGGCCTTCTGGCGCATGGGCCTGGCGGCGCCGCTGCTGTGGGCCTGGGCCTTCGCCGTGCGCGACAGCGACGCGAAGGCCGGCAAGCGCACCGATTTCCAGCGCAGCCTCGCGCTGGCCGGCGTCTACTTCGCCGCCGACATGGGCATCTGGCACCTGTCGCTGCACTACACCACGGTGGCCAATGCCACGCTGCTGTCGAACTTCGCGCCGATCTTCATCGCACTCTGGATGTGGATCGCGCACAAGGCCCGCTTCGCCCGCGTCTTCATCGTCGGCATGGTGATTGCCCTGGTCGGCGCGGTGATGCTGGTCGGGCCGAACGCCTCGGGCGCGGAGAGCAGCAACAAGCTGCTGGGCGATGCGCTCGGGCTCGGCAGCGCGGTGTTCTATGCCGCCTACCAGCTCGTCGTGAAGGACGCCCGCAGCGAGTATTCGACGGCACGCCTGATGGCTTGGAGCACCACCATCACCGGCCTCGCGCTGCTGCCGTTCGCGCTCACCGCGCCGGGCGCCTTCATGCCGCCGGAGGCGGCCGGGTGGGTGCCGCTCATCGCACTGGCCGTGGTCGCGCAGATCGGCGGCCAGACCGTGATTGCTTACGCCTTCGCGCACCTGCCGGCTTCGCTGTCCTCGGTCAGCCTGCTGATCCAGCCGCTCACCGCCGCCGTCGCCGCCTGGCTGATCTTCGGCGAAGCCATCGGTCCGGTGCAGATGCTGGGCGGCGCGCTGCTGCTGTGGGGCATCTATCTGTCGAAGAAGGGGAGTTGAATAAGAAGGAGTTAAGCACCAGGGAGCTGAGTACAATACGGCTCCCTCCACCCACCGCTGACGAACCGTGCCGCCGTTGCCTGCCCCCGCCGACTGCTTCGCGCTGCTGGACGATTGCCACGCCAGCACAGCGGACCCGCGTTCGCGGCTCTACACCGGTCTCGTGCGGGCGCTGCCGTGCCGCAGCGCCGCGGAGCTGCCGCAGGTCCTGCAGGCGATGGAGGACGCGCTGCGCCAGGGACTGCATGCAGTCACCCTGTTTTCTTACGAACTGGGCGCCGACATGCATGGCATTGCTCCGCGCGAGCACATGGCGTGGCCCTCCCAAGTCCTGCTGTTCGCCGACTGCATGCGCCTGTCGGCCGCGGACATGAGCGCGCGGCTCGACGCGCACGCGCAAGGCATGGCCGGCGTCGCCAGGATGCACGCCGAAATCGACGAAGCCGCGTTCACCCAGGCGATCGATCGCATCCATGCCTACATCGAAGCGGGCGACACCTACCAGGTCAATTACACCTACCGGCTGCGCTTCGATGCCTATGGCGAGCCGCTTGCGCTCTATCGTCGGCTGCGCGAGCGCCAGCTGGTGCCCTATGGCGCCTGCGTGCAACTGCCGGACGGCACGGCGGTGCTGTCGCTGTCGCCCGAGCTGTTCGTGCGGCATGACAAGGGCGTACTGACCGCGCAGCCGATGAAGGGCACGGCCGCGGCCAGCAGCGATGCAGACGAAGACGCCAGACGCGCCGTCGCACTGGCGGCCGACGCGAAGAACCGCGCCGAAAACCTGATGATCGTCGACCTGCTGCGCAACGACCTCGGCCGCATCGCCGAGACCGGCTCCGTGCATGTGCCGCAGTTGTTCAAGGTCGACCGTTTCAGCAGCGTGCTGCAGATGACCTCCACTGTCGAAGCGCGCCTGCGTCCCGGCGCGCAACTCGTCGATGTCTTCGCCGCGCTGTATCCCTGCGGCTCCATCACGGGCGCGCCCAAGCGACGCACGATGCAGATCATCCGCGAACTGGAAGCCTCGCCGCGCGGCCTCTACACCGGCACGATCGGCTGGTTCGATGGGCTGGGTGCGTTCTGTCTGTCCGTTCCCATTCGCACGCTGGTGCTGCAGCCGCCAGTCGACGGCGTGCGCGCCGGCGAGCTGGGCGTGGGCGCGGGCATCGTGCATGACAGCGTGGCGCGCGAAGAATTTGCCGAGTGCGCGCTGAAGGCTGGTTTCCTCACCGGCTTGCCGCACGCATTCGAACTGTTCGAAACCATGCGCGGCAGCCGCGCGGAGGGCGTGCCGCTGCTCGAACGGCACCTTGCGCGGTTGGAGGCATCGGCGGCGTATTTCGGCATGGCCTGGGACGAAGCGCAGCTGCGCGCTGCGGTCACCCGCGCCTGCGGTGCTCTCACGGATGACGCGGCGCATCGCGTCCGTCTGGCACTGCGCCCGGACGGCAGCTGCCAGGTGCGCACCGGCATATTGGCCGACATCGCCGAGCCGGTACGCGTGCTGATTGCCGAGGACCGCACACACTCCGACGAACTCTTCCTGCGCCACAAGACCTCGGTGCGCACCCGTTACGACGCCGCATGGCAGGCGGCGGAACGGCAAGGCGCGTTCGACACGCTGTTCTTCAACGAACGCGGCGAACTGACCGAAGGCGGGCGCAGCAATGTGTTTGTCAGACGCGGTACGCTGTGGCTGACGCCGCCGCTCACGTCGGGCGTGCTGCCGGGCGTCATGCGTGCCGTGCTGATCGCGCAGTGGCAGGCGCAGGAAGTCCCGCTCACCCGCAATGACCTTCATGCCGCCGACGAGATCGTCGTCTGCAACGCGCTGCGCGGCACCTTGCGCGCCGTAATCGCCTAGCCCGCTTTCTTCTGCGGCTGGAACACCACCAGCCACGTGGCCAGCACCACCATTGCGCACCCGATCACCATGCTGAGGTCGATGGTCTCGCCAAGGAACAGCGTGCCCCAGAGCAGCGCGAACAGCGGGATGAGGAAGGTCACGGTGAGCGCCTTGGTCGGACCCAGATCGGCGATCAGGCGGAAGTAGATGAAGTACGCCACCGCGCTGCACAGCAAGGCCAGCGCGACCGCGCAGGCTGCGACTTGCAGCGTCACCGTGCCGCGCACCGGCGAGGCGGCGAGGAAAGGCAGGAGCACGAGCGTGGCGCCGAGCTGGGAGCCGGTCGCCATCATGGGCGGTGCGATCTGCACCGAAACCTTCTTCGTGTACGCGCCGGCGAAGCCGTAGCACACGGCGGCCGCAATGCAGGCCAGTGCGGCCAGCAGCAGCTGCGGCGTGAACGCGGCCGGCCCAAGCCGCACCAGGAATGCGACGCCGGCGATGCCGCAGGCGAGACCCGCGAGCTTGCGCAGCGTGAGCGTTTCGCCCAGCAGCAGCGCACCGATGAGCGCACCCCAGAGCGGCGTGGTCGCATTCAGGATTGCCGAGTAGCCGGCCGGCAGCGTCATGCCCGCATACGAAAACAGCGCAAAGGGCGCGGCGGAATTGAGCGTGCCGAGGATCAGGTAGGGCTTCCAGTGCGTGCGCCACTGCAACGGCTTGCCGGTCGCCGCGAGGAAGATCACCATCGCGATCCCGGCGAGCGTCACGCGTACTTCGGCGGTCCAGAACGGGCCGAGCACCGGGGCGACGATGCGGATGAAGAGGAAGGACGCGCCCCAGATGGCGGCGAGCGTCAGCAGTCGGATCAAGTCGGCGGTGCGCATGGCGAATCCTGCGAGGGAAGAGCAGGCATCATAGTCGGACGGCGGGCAGCATGCTCGCCATTCTCGGACATGCGATTACAGGGGCTTCTGGCGAGAGGCGAGCAGGGCGCCGAGGAAGAGCGCGACCGCCGAGAACACCAGTCCGCGCTGCAGGCCGCCGGCGCTGTCGGAGATCCACCCCACGATGCTCGGGCCGACGATCTGGCCGAGCGCGAAGATGGTGGTGAAGGCGCTGATGCCGGCCGACCACGCTTCGTGCGGCAGGTTGTGGCGCACCAGCGCGGTGGTGGACGCCACCACCGAGAGGAACACGCCGCCGAAGACGATGCCCGAGGCGAACACCGCCGCCGGATGGGCGCTGAGCACCGGCAGCAGCGTGGCGCAGGCCAGCAACCCGTTGAGCACGGACATCGGTTGTCCGCCCTTGTAGCGGTCCAGCATGTGGGCCCAGATGCGCGAGGACGCCACCGTCGCCAATCCCAGCATCGCATAGAACAGCGTCACCGTTCCCGGCGCCATGCCTTGCTCGCGCAGCAGCGCAATCACGAAGGTCATGTAGCCGATGTAGCCCGTCCCGAACATGAAGTAGCCCGCGAGGCCGTAGCCGAGGCGGCCGATGTGTGCACCACTCTTCGCGCCGCCAGCGGGCATGGTGCCGTCGATATGCCGCGCCGGTCCGGCCATCAACAGCGTCGCCACCAGGCAGGCCGCGCCCAGTCCCAGCCACGCCCATTGCCAGGTATGCGGAACGCCGCGCGATGCCGCGGCCTCGATGCTGACCGGCACCAGCAGGGCCGACAGCGTGATGCCGAAGCCGGTGCCGCCGTAATACAGCCCGATGAGGAAGCCCGCGCGCTGCGGATGCTGAGTGCCCAGTCGCGCGGCCAGCACGCCGCCGGAAATGAAGATGAAGGCACTCGCAATGCCGGCGAGCACGCGCTGCGCGAGCAGCAGCGTCGCATCGGTCACGAAGCCGGAGAGCAGCATGAAGATGCCGGTCAGGATGGCGCCGCCGACGAGCGCCGCCTGCGCGCCAAGGCGGCGCATGAGCCAGGGCGTGAGCAGTGCGCCGCACAGGTAGCCGGCGGCATTGGCGGTGTTCATCGCACCGGCGAGGAAGTAGGTCCAGTCGAGATCGCCGCGCATGGCGGGCAACAACAGGGCGTAGGAGAAGCGCGAGATGCCGAGGGAAATCGCCGCGCCCAGCGACAGGGCGAGGGCAATCAGAATAGGTCGCTGAGGTGCGCGCATGCGTGGCGGAAAGGATTGGGCCGGACGATTCTAGCACCGGCATGGGGCGCGCATCGCACAGGCCGTTGCCGTGCGGCTGCAAGCCGATTGAGACGTGACAAGAACGCTTTCCGGGAGGAAGAGGCGCGTCGGTGCCGATTGACTCATCCCAATGCTGTCGCGCACTGCATGCGAATAATCGAGGGCAGGGAGATCATCATGAAAGCACATCATTTCCGCCGTCTGGCTGCTTGGTTGGCGGCGTGCGGCGCGGCATTCGTCGGCATGGCCTGCAGCACCGGCCACGGCGCGGGCGCTCCACAAAAGAGCAATGCGGACGCCGGGGATGCCGGTGAGCATTCTGCTGCGGGCCAGATCGGCCTGCGCCACTTTTCCTTCTATCGGCAGTTCCACGCGCAGCAAACCCAGTCGTCGGGCAGCAGCGGCGGCAGCGAAAGCGAAGCAACGCGACCGGCGGGTGCCGCGTTCGACTGCCTGCCGCAGACCGAAGCGCCGATGCCGTCCGGCGAATGACTCAGCGCCGTCCGGCGCACACCGGACACTCCGGACTGCGCCCGACGCGAATGTCCGTCCACTCCATCGTGCGCGCATCGAGCAGCAGCAGGCGTCCCGCGACCGAAGTGCCGATGCCCGCGACGAGCTTCAGCGCCTCCGCCGCTTGCATCGTGCCGATGATGCCAACCAGCGGCGCGAACACGCCCATGGTCGAGCACAGCACTTCCTCGAATTCCTGGTCCGGCGGGAACAGGCAGGCATAGCAGGGCGCGTCGTCCTGGCGCACGTCGAACACCGAGAGCTGGCCGTCGAAGCGAATTGCCGCGCCCGACACCAGCGGCACGCCATGCGCGACGCACGCGCGGTTGACCGCATGGCGGGTGGCGAAGTTGTCGCTGCAATCGAGCACCACGCTGGCGTCGCGCACTAGCGCATCGAGACGCTCGTCGGCCACGCGCTCGGCAAGCGCAACAACTTCCACTTCAGGATTGATGCCGGCCAGTGTCGTGCGTCCCGACTCGGCCTTCGATTGGCCGACGCGCTCAGTCGTGTGGAGGATCTGCCGCTGCAGATTGGTGAGGTCGACGGTGTCATTGTCCACCAGTGTGATCTTGCCGATGCCGGCGGACGCAAGGTAGAACGCCGCCGGCGAACCGAGCCCGCCGGCGCCGATCACCACGGCATGTGCCGCCAGCAGTTTGTCCTGGCCTTCGATGCCGATTTCGTTGAGCAGGATGTGGCGGGAATAGCGGAGGAGCTGGTTGTCGTTCATGGCGAAGTGCGGCGAAAGGGTTCGGCCTACTGTATCACTTCCCATGCAAAGGATTGCGCCCGCACCGCGGATGAAAAAAGGCCGCATCACTGCGGCCTTTTTTCATCGCGGAACACGATTTACTTCTTCTGCCCGTCCTTATCCTCGTTGATCGTATTCTCCTTCTTGTTCTCGATCACCGCGGTCTGCGACAGCTTCACTGGCAGGCCCTTCAGGTGGTTGAGTGCCTGGACCAGCTGGAAGTCGTCCTTGCCGCCGTATTCGAGCGGCTTGCGTTTCTTCTCGAGGGCGGCGAGGCGCTTTTCCTCTTCCATCTCGTCGACCTTGGCGCGAACCTCTTCCTTGTCCTTGTCGTTCGACAGGTGCTTCTGCAGGTCCGACTCGCGGATGCGGAAGCCGTTCAGGCCGTCGCCTTCCGGCGTCTCGTCGACCAGCAGGTCGGGCACGATGCCGCGTGCCTGGATGGAGCGGCCGTTCGGCGTGTAGTAGCGCGCCGTGGTCAGTTTTACCGCCGTATCGGCGCTGAGCTGGCGGATGGTCTGCACCGAGCCCTTGCCGAAGGTCTGCGTGCCCATGATGGTCGCGCGCTTGTAGTCCTGCAGCGCGCCTGCCACGATCTCCGACGCGGAGGCCGAGCCGGTGTTCACCAGCACCACCATCGGGACTTTCTTCACCGCTTCCGGAATCTTCGCCAGCGGATCGCTCAGCGAAGCGCGCGACGAAGTGTAGAACTCGCGGCGCGCGTAGAAGGTCTGCTTGGAATCCGGCAGCTGGCCATTGGTGGACACCACTGCCACGTCCTTCGGCAGGAACATCGCCGACACGCCGATCGCGCCCGGCAGCACGCCGCCCGGGTCGTTGCGCAGGTCGAGCACGAGGCCTTTCAGGTTCGGGTCCTGCGCGTAGATGGTGCTGATCTTCTTGGCGAGATCGTCGACCGTCGGCTCCTGGAACTGCGACACGCGAATCCAGGCGTAACCCGGTTCCACGACTTTCGACTTCACGCTCTGCACACGGATTTCCTGGCGCGTGATCGTGACGATCACCGGCTTGTCCTCTTCCTTGCGGGCGATGGTGAGCGTGATCTTGGTGTTCGGTTCGCCGCGCATGCGCTTGACGGCTTCGTCGAGCGTCAGGCCCTTCACCGGCGTGTTGTCGAGGCGGGTGATGAGGTCGCCGGCCTTGATGCCGGCCTTGTACGCGGGCGAGTCTTCGATCGGCGAGATGACTTTCACGTAGCCGTCTTCCATGCCGACCTCGATGCCCAGGCCGACGAAGCGGCCCTGCGTGCCTTCACGCAGTTCCTTGAATGCTTTCTTGTCGAGATAGGCCGAGTGCGGATCGAGCGAGGCGACCATGCCGGAGATGGCTTCGGTGAGCAGCTTCTTGTCTTCCACCGGTTCGACGTAGTCGGTCTTGATTAGTCCGAATACGTCGGCCATCTGCCGCAACTCTTCCAGCGGCAGCGGCGAGCCGTTCTTCTGGGCCACCGCCTCGAATTGCATCGAACCCGCCACGCCTGCAATGACGCCCAAGCCGATCAGGCCGAAGTTCTTGAATTTGCTGCCCATGTCTCACCTAATGTGGATCCATCCCGAAGGATCGATTGCGCGGCCCTGGTGCCGTATCTCAAAGTATAAACCCGATGTTTCGTTGCCACCGCTGTTGCCGGCGCTGGCGATGACGTCGCCCATCCTGACGGCATCGCCGGCGTGCTTGAGCACCGCCTGGTTGTTGCCGTAGATGGTCAGGTAGTCGCCGCCGTGATCGACGATGATCAGGTTGCCGAAGCCGCGCAGCCAGTCGGCGAATACGACGCGGCCCGGGGCAACGGCCTTGACGTCGGCGCCCTCGGCGGTCTTGATGAACAGGCCTTTCCAGGTCGGCCCGTCGCCGCGCTTGCTGCCGTATTGGGCGACTAGGTCGCCGCGCACCGGCAGGCGCAACTGACCGCGCAAGGCTGCGAAAGCTTTTGCGTCGGCCCCGACCAAAGCCTTTCCTTCGGCCCCGTCTTGGACGCCCCGTTCCGGCGTGAGTTCATTTCGTGCCAACAATTTCGGCGGCGGCTCGTCTGCATCAATTGCATCAGGATTGGGGCCGGGCGTCTTGACTGAAGTCACTTTCGGCGCGACCGGCGCGCTCTTGCGGGCGTTGGCGCGCGCCAGCTGTTCCTGCCGCCGCTTCTCGGCCGCGGCGGCGTCCGCCTTGCGTTGCTCGTCGATCAACTTGCCCAGCTTGTCGACCAGGCTGCCGAGCCGCTGTTCGTCGCGCTCGATGTGGCCGACTTCCTTGCGCTGCGCAGTCAACTTGCCGGAGAGCTGGGCAAGCAGGGCGGTACGGCGGCCTTTTTCCGCCTGCAATTCGGCCTGCCGGTCGCGCTGCTCCTGGGCGATTTCCTCGAGGTCTTCCTTTGCGCTTTCGGTTTCTGTCTTGTTCGTCTCGATGGCGTCGAGATTGGCGCGCAGCGTGGCGATCAGTTTCGCCTGCGCCTGCGAGACATAGCCCATGTACTGCAGCTCGCGGTTGATGCGGTTGGGGTTGTCGCCGGAGAGCAGCAGCTTGATGCGGTCTTCGTTGCCAGCTTCGTACTGCTCGCGCAGCACCTTCGCCAGCCGCATGCGCTGGGCGGCGATGGCCTGCGTCAGCTTCTCCTGCTCCTGCGCCAGACGGGCGATCCTGGCCTCGGTCTCGCGCTGTTCGTCGGCCAGTTCGCGCAATGCGCGGTTGGCCTGGGAGATCGCGGCCTCGGACTTGGCCAGCGCGTCGGCGGCGCTGTCCTTGGCCTTCTCGGTGTGCTGGATGTCCTGCTTGAGCGCGGCGAGCTTCTGCTGCAGTTCGGCGCGCTCGGCTTCGGCCGCATGCTTCTGCTTGCTGCGCTCGGTCAGCTTGGCGGCGAGCGCGGCGCCGCAGACACTCCCGGCGAGAAGCGCCAAAAGCAGTCCGCGTGCAAGGGTCTTGCGAGGCATGCGCAATCGGAGTCCGGCTCGAGCGGTGCTTACTTGGACTTGCCCTGGCTGGCGACGGCCTTCATCGCCGCAGCGATGGCGTCCTGGTCGCCCAGGTAGTAGCTCTTGATCGGCTTCAGGTTGGCGTCCAGCTCGTAGACCAGCGGCTGGCCATTCGGAATGTTCAAGCCGACGATGTCCTCGTCGCTGATGCCGTCCAGGCTTTTGATGAGCGCGCGCAGGCTGTTGCCGTGGGCCGAGATGATGATGCGCTTGCCGGCGCGGATGGCCGGGGCGATGGATTCGTCCCAGGCCGGCATCACGCGCGCCACGGTGTCCTTCAGGCACTCGGTCAGGGGAATCTGCTCGCGCTCGAGACCGGCGTAGCGCGGGTCGTTGTAGGAGGTGCGCGGATCGTTGGCGTCGAGCGGGTTCGGCGGCGTGTCGTAGCTGCGGCGCCAGACCAGCACCTGCTCGTCGCCGTACTTGGCGGCGGTCTCGGCCTTGTTCAGGCCCTGCAGGGCGCCGTAGTGGCGCTCGTTGAGGCGCCAGTCATGCACGACCGGCAGCCACATCAAGTCCATTTCGTCGAGCGTGAGCCAGAGCGTGCGGATGGCGCGCTTGAGCACCGAGGTGTAGCACAGGTCGAATTCGAAGCCGGCTTCCTTCAGAATGCGGCCGGCCTGGCGTGCCTCGTTGACGCCTTTTTCAGTCAGGTCGACGTCGGTCCAGCCGGTGAAGCGGTTTTCGAGGTTCCAGGTCGATTCGCCATGGCGCATCAATACGATTTTGTACATGTTGGAGTCGGGAAAAGAATGGGTAAGTGGGAATTGGGCGGGCCTCCGGAGGCCGCAAGCCTTCTATTTTATAATGCGAGGATTGCCCCAAACCATTGGAAGTCTTGAGGAATCGTGAAATTCTTGATTGATAACATCTGGCTGATCGGCCTGGCGCTGCTGTCCGGCGGCGCACTGGCCTGGCCGAGCCTGAAGCAGCGCGGCCAGCGCATCACCTTGCTGCAGGCGACTCAACTGCTGAACCAGAACAAGGCCGTCGTCATCGACGTGCGCAGCAAGGACGACTACGCCGCCGGCCATCTGCGCGACGCGCGGAATATTCCGCTGGCGGAATTGTCCAACCGGACGGGCGAGCTCGAAAAACTGAAGGGCAAGAGGCTGATCACGGTTTGCCAGACCGGCGTGGCGTCGGCCCGCGCCGTCGCCATCCTGAAGAAGGCCGGTTTCACCGACGCGGCGAGCCTCGAGGGTGGCATTGCCGCATGGCAGGCGCAGAACCTGCCGCTGACAAAGTGATGGAGAAACCAGAATGACCGCAAAAGTCCTCATGTACAGCACTGGCGTCTGCCCTTATTGCCTCATGGCCGAGCGCCTGCTGAAGTCCAAGGGCGTGGCTGACATCGAGAAGATCCGCATCGACCTCGACCCCGACCAGCGCGCCAAGATGATGGAGAAGACCGGCCGCCGCACCGTGCCGCAGATCTACATCGGCGACACCCACGTCGGCGGCTTCGACGACCTCTCCGCGCTCGACCGGGCCGGCAAGCTGGACCCGATGCTGCAAGGCGCTTAAACTTGGCGTCCTTTCGTCTTTGAATCGCGGGACGGCGCACGCCGTCCTTTTTCCATCTTATTTCCCGAAAGCTCCCCATGGCCGACCAGAACCAGCAACCCGTATTCCAGATCCAGCGCGTCTACCTGAAGGACATGTCGCTGGAGCAGCCGAACTCGCCGGCGATCTTCCTCGAGCAGGACGCCCCGAGCATCGAAGTGTCGGTTGACGTCGGCGCCGAAGCCCTGGCCGAAACCATCTTCGAAACCACGGTCACCATCACCGTCACCGCCAAGATCAAGGACAAGGTCGCCTTCCTGGTCGAAGGCAAACAGGCCGGCATCTTCGAACTGGCGAACATCCCGCCGGAGCAGCTCGATCCGCTCGTCGGCATCGCCTGCCCGAACATCGTCTACCCCTACCTGCGCTCGAACATCGCCGACATGGTGACCCGCGCCGGTTTCCCGCCGGTCCACCTGGCCGAAATCAATTTCGAGGCCTTCTACCAGCAACGCCTGCAGGCGCTCGCCGAGCAGCAGGGACAAGGCCAGGCCGGTTCCGGCATCGTCATGCCCAACGGCGCACCGGCCACCAAGCAATAAGCAACGCGACAGTCCGCGCGGCCGTTCGGCCGCGCGTCCAGGGAGACACTCCATGCACACGCCAATTCGCCTGGCTGCGCTGGCCGCCGCGTGCGCGGCCATGCAAGCCGTCGCCGCGCCGGCGGTCGAATACCGTTCGGTCGGCGCCACGCCCGCCATCCTCTATGACGCGCCGAGCGCCAAGGGCCGCAAGGTCTTCGTCGCGCCGCGCGGCATGCCGGTGGAAGTGGTGCTGACCTACGGCGCCTGGGTGAAGGTGCGCGATGCCTCGGGCGATCTCTCGTGGATCGAAGGCAAGGCGCTGACCAACAAGCGCAACGTGGTCGTCAAGGCAGCGAATGCGCGCGTCCGTGCCGCCGCCGAAGATGCCGCGCCCATCGCCTTCACCGCCGACAAGGGCGTGCTGCTCGAGAGTCTCGAGAGCGCACCGGCGGGCTGGGTGAAGGTCAAGCACCGCGACGGCCAGTCCGGCTTCGTGCGCGCCGCCGAAGTCTGGGGCGACTGATTTCCCTGATTTCCTTCCTATGCCGGCCACACCTGCTTCGCGCTTGAACGTCACCATCCTCGGTGCGGGCGCCTGGGGCACGGCGATGGCGATCGCACTCGCCGAGCGGCACGATGTGCTGCTGTGGGGGCGCGACGCCGCCATGATGGCCGCTGCCGCGGCGGCGCGCGACAACGCCGCCTACCTGCCAGGCTTTCCGTTTCCCGATTCCCTTCGGCTTGGTGCCGACCTCTCCGCCGCCGTTGTCCATGCCGCCCAGGGCCTGCTCATCGTCGGCACCTCGGTCGCCGGCCTGCGTCCGCTCGCGCAGCAGTTGAAGGCGCATGCCGCGCCCAACATCGTCTGGCTGTGCAAGGGCTTCGAGGAGAAGACGCAGCTGTTGCCGCATCAGGTGCTGCACGAGGTGCTGGGGCATGGCGTGCCGCTGGCCGCCTTGTCGGGGCCGTCATTTGCGCAGGAAGTCGCGCGCGGCCTGCCGTGCGCGCTGACCGTCGCCAGCGACGATGCCGGCTTGCGTGATCTGGTCGTGCGCGCGGCGCATGGCGGCGCAATGCGCGTCTACTCGAGCGACGACATGATCGGCGTTGAAGTGGGCGGGGCGGTGAAGAACATCCTTGCGATCGCGACCGGCGTGCTGGACGGACTGGGTTTGGGATTGAATGCGCGCGCCGCGCTCATCACCCGCGGCCTCGCCGAAATCACGCGCCTGGGCGTGGCGCTGGGCGGCCGGCCGGAAACATTCATGGGCCTGGCCGGCGTCGGCGATCTCATCCTCACCTGCACCGGCGATCTCTCGCGCAACCGCCGCGTCGGCCTCGGCCTGGCAGAGGGCAAGACGCTGGACACCATCGTGGCCGAGTTGGGCCACGTGGCCGAAGGCGTGCGCTGCGCCGATGCCGTTCGCACACTGGCGCGCGACCATGGCGTCGACATGCCGATCGCGAATGCGGTCGCCGCCGTGCTCTTCGACGGCGATTCCCCGCGCGACCTGGTCCAGCGCCTGCTGGCGCGGGATCCGAAGACCGAAGGCTGACGCCGCCCGGCCCTCAGCCGTTCTCGTTCACGTCCTTGTGCGCTTCTTCCTTGCGCAGCACCGTCATCAGCACCGAGGCATCGCTGCGCGCTTCGATGGAATAGGGCACCCGCCCCTGCAGGAAGAGCAACTGGCCGGCCGCGAGCGCCTGCGCCTTGCCTTCGGACCGTACCTCGATTTCTCCCTCCAGGCATTGCAGCGTGATCTCGCCGGCCACCTGGTGCTCCGGAATCTGCTTGCCGCCGGCCAGCACCAGCCGCATTACCTCGAGGTCATCGGTGCGCAGCAGCGCGGTCGAGACGGCTTGCGGCAGCTGCGAGCCCAGCGGCCGCACATCGATGGGTTCCCCCGATCCGGCAAGGTGAGTGGACATGACGTTTCCTTCGGCATTGGTGACCTGACATGAAAAAGACACGGCCGCCGCTGGCTTGGTTCCGAAGGCGGCTCTATGCCAGAACAAACGAAAATGCGGTCCGGCGCGCGTACGCCGGACCGCGAAAGGGAAGCGATGGGGAGTTCGCTTCCCGCGCCGATGACCCGGGCGCCAGCCGTGCCGCGGTAGACCTCAAAGTTTTTCCGCCGAAAGGCGGCGGGCGCGGCAACTATTTCGGCGCGAGAGGGTCACAGTTCCACATGGCAAGCGCCATGCCAGCGTGCCGCTACAACATGCTGGCCATTCGTCAACGCCAAGCGTCCGCCTGTCCGGGCGCACCGACGAAAATTGTCGACCGGCCTGCCGGAATTCGTCCGCGCCGTGCCGGATCGACAAAAACTTTCAGCAGCATCCGCGGCGGTCTTGCAGTTTCGCAAACGCCCCGGCAATGCCTGTTCCATACTGATGCCCTCCAGCAAGCCGGTCCTCTCCAGAGGGGCGGCCGGGGGATGGCTTCCGTCTATACTTATAGACTGTTTTTCACTTAGAGAACGTACAACATATGCAGAAACAGCCCGTCCTTTCGTCCCTGCGCCGCCGTTCCCGCCTCGTCCAGCGCGGTTTCACCCTGATCGAGATCATGGTCGTCGTGGTCATCATGGGCATCCTCGCCGCGCTCGTCGTGCCGAAGCTGATGGGCCGCACCGACGACGCGCGCATTACCGCCGCGCGCCAGGACATCTCCACGCTGATGCAGGCGCTCAAGCTCTACAAGCTCGACAACCAGCGCTATCCGACGACGGAGCAGGGCCTGCAGGCACTGACCAACAAACCCACGTCCGGTCCGGCCGCCAACGGCTGGAAGACCGGCGGCTACATCGACAAGCTGCCGAAGGACCCGTGGGGCAATGCCTATCAATATCTCTCGCCCGGCGTCCACGGCGAAGTGGACGTGTTTTCCTACGGCGCGGACGGCCAGCCGGGCGGTTCGGGCGCCGATGCCGATATCGGTTCGTGGGACCAGTAAATGTGCACCGCCGCGCCCGCACGCGCGGCTTTACTCTGCTTGAGCTGCTGGTGGTGCTGGTCATCGCCGGCATCATGCTGGGCGTCGTCACGCTCTCCGGCCTGCCCAACGCGCGGCAGGCGATGCAGAACGACGCGCAGCGCATCGCCCTGCTGATGCAGCTGGCGCGCGATGAAGCCATCGTGCGCAACCGGCCGGTCGCCTTCGAAGCGGAAAGCGACCGCTACCGCTTCCTGATCCGCGACAACGACAGCTGGAATCCGCTCGGCGAGGACGACATGCTGCGCGAACGCGAATTCAAGAACGCGCCGGTGGTCGTGTCGATCGCCCCCAACGGCGTCGCCACGCAACTCAATCCGCTGCGCATCGTGTTTGGCCGCGAGCCGGTCGACAAGCCGTTTTCCCTGACGCTGTCGTCGAACGACGTGAGCGTCGTCATCCGCGCCGACGGCGTCGGCCATTTCACGGTGGAGTAGGCCATGCCGCACCGTTCCCAAGGATTCACCCTGCTTGAAGTGCTGGTTGCCCTCGTGATCGTCGGCACTGCGCTCGGCGCCAGCCTGCGCGCCGTCGGCAGCCTGACGCAGAACAGCAGCGCCTTGCGCGCCTCCATGATGGCGACCTGGTCCGCGGAAAACCGCCTGGCGCAGATTCGCCTCGGCCGCGAGTGGCCGGCCTTCGGCAAGCGCAGCTTCAACTGCCCGCAGCAGGAATTGCAGCTGATGTGCGAGGAAGAAGTGATCGCCACGCCGAACCCGTTCTTCCGCCGCGTGGAGGTCAGCGTGTTCGACTCCCAGGAGCCGGACCGCCGGCTGATCAAGCTCGCCCAGGTGGTGCCCGCATCATGAAGCGCACCCTGAAGCGTACCGACCATGCCGGCTTCACGCTGGTCGAACTGCTGGTCGCCATCACGGTGCTGGCCATCGTCGCCGTGCTCGGCTGGCGCGGCCTCGACACCATCGTGCGCGCCCGCGTCGGCTTGACCCACGAGCTGGAGCAGGCGCGCGGCATGCAGATCGCCTTCGCGCAGCTGCAGGCCGACTGCGACCAGATCGCCAATGCCACCGACATCGGCGGCCGCCGCACGCTGCTGGTGGCGCCGGCGCGCATCACGCTGGTCCGCAACGTCTTTGCCGAGAACCAGCCGTCGCGCGTGCAAGTGGTGGTGTATCGCCTCTATGACGGCAAGCTCATGCGCTTCGAATCGCCGGCCACGCGCAATCTCGGCGAGCTGGATACGATGTGGCAGTCCGCCTTGTCGGCAGACGGCAACCAGGGCATCGCGCTGCAGACCGGCGTGACCGGGATGACGGTGCAATCCTGGTATCCGGATACGCCCGGCTGGCGCAATGCCGAGACGCCCGGCGCCGGCCTTAACGCCGGCGATTCCGCGCCCGCGAACGCGGCCGTCGGCACGACGCTCACCCAAGTGGCGCCGACCGGCCTGCAGGTCTCGCTGCAGCTGCTGGGGCGCGACGGTGCCATGGCCAAGGTCTTCCTGCTGGGGGCATCATGATGCGCCGCCGTCTGCCGTTCGCACGCAAGCAGCGCGGCGTCGCCGTCGTCACGGCGCTGCTGCTGACGACGCTGGCTATCACGATCGTCGCCAGCTTGTTCTGGCAGCAGCAGGTGCAAGTGCGCTCCATCGAGAACCAGCGCCTGCAACTGCAGAAGCAATGGATCCTGCGCGGCGCGCTCGACTGGACGCGCCTCATCCTGCGCGAGGACGCGCGGCACTCGACGGTCGACCACCTTGGCGAGCCGTGGGCAGTGCCGCTCGCCGAGACGCGCCTGGACGAATACGTGGAGAAGGGCTCGAACGACAGCGACGCGTCCGACGCCGCCTTGTCCGGCGGCATCACCGATGCGCAGGCGCGGTTCAATCTGACGAACCTGTGCCCCAACGGCAAGATCGAGCCGAACGAGGTGAAAGCCTTCGCCAAGCTCCTGACGAACGCGCGCCAGAACCCCGAGTTGGCGCTGCAGACGGCGAACCTGATGGCGTCCGCCCAGCCCCGCCTCGGCGCAGTAGCCCAGCAGCCTTTGCAAAGTCCCGGCTCGGCCGCGCCCGGTGGCACGCCGGCGCCGACCGCGACCACGACTGCCACCGGCTCCAGCGAGAACCAGCCGCTGACCCTGCTGACCGTCGACGACCTGCTGGCCGTGCCCGGCTTCACGCCGGAAGCGCTCGCGGCCATCCGCGACTTCGTCATCGTGCTGCCGAGGCCGACGCCCATGAACGTCAATACCGCTCCGGCGGAAGTGCTCTCGGCAAGAATTGATACACTGTCGCTGTCCGACGCCGCGGCCCTGGTTGCCGCACGGGAGCGGGCGTGGTTCAAGGACACCGGCGACTTCAACAGCCGACTGACCGCGATGGGCAAGACGTCGCCCACGGCGGCGTTGCCGATCAGCGTGTCCACGAATTACTTCCTCGTCCTCGGCAATGTGCGCCTGAACCGCGCCGGCATGCTGATGCAGGCGCTCATCGAGCGCAATGGCCTGAGCACCAAGGTCGTCTGGATCCGCCAGAGTTGAACGTGCACCGAACAATAACGAGACAAGCCACTTGAATACTCTCTTTCTCCGCCTGCCTTCCAAAGCCGTCGCCGACAGCCTGCCGCCCGGCACGCCGCTGGTCTGCCCGTACGCGGCGACGGAGGGCAATGCCATCGAGCGCGAAGGCGTCGCCACGTTGTCGGAGCTGGGCGACATCATTCCGCGCGTGCGGCGCGTGGTCGTGCTGCTCGCCGCGTCCGATGTCACGCTGCTGCGCGTGAAGGTGCCGCCGCTGTCCGCTGCCCGCCTCAAGGCCGCGCTGCCCAACCTCGTCGAAGACCAGCTGATGAGCGATCCCGAGGATTGCGTGGTGGTCGCCGGCCAGGCCGTGGGCGACACGCGCACCGTGGGCGTGGTCCAGCGCGACTGGCTGGAACTGCTCAGCCGGACGCTGCTGTCGCTGGGCGCGCGCAGCATTACCGCCATCCCCGCACAACTGTGCCTGCCGTCCCAGGACGACGCGGTACTCGGTGCGGTCTCGGAGCACGGCACCGACATCGACGTCGCGCTGCGGCTCAGCGAACAGGACGGCATGGGTCTGTCCATCGTCGCCGACCAGCCGGAAACCGCCGCCTTCGAAGTGATGCAATCGCTGCATGCCGTCGTGCCGCAAGGGAACATCGTGCTCTACGTGCCGCAGGCACGGGTGCGCGACTACCAGGACTCGCTGCACGTGGCGCCGGCGCTCGAAGAGCGCGTCGCGCTGCACGCCGACAACTGGCCGCGCTGGATCGCCGGCGCCCAGCAGTCCGGCCTCGACCTGATGAGCGGCCTCGGCATGGCCGCGGCGCCGCGCTTTGACTGGAAGCCCTGGCGCTGGACCATCATCCTGGCCGTCGCGGTGCTCCTGGTGAATGCCCTTGCGCTGAACATCGACTGGCTGCGCGCCCGGCGCGAGGCCGACACCCTGCGCAGCGCCATGTTCCAGACCTACAAGAACGCGTATCCGAAGGAAACGGTGATCGTCGATCCGCTGGCGCAACTGCGGCAGAAGATCGCCGCCGCACAACGCGAATCCGGCCAGCTGGCGCCCGACGATTTCATAAGCCTGGCCGCTGCCTTCAGCGATGCCTGGACGGCCGCCGGCGTCGGCGCACCTGCCATCGCCGGCCTCGAATACCACGACCGCGCACTGCTCGTGAAACTCAAGCCCAATACCCCCGTGACGATGGACCAACTGCGCAATGCGCTCACCGCGCGCAATCTCAGCGTCGCCTCCGGGCCGAACGGCGCCTGGCAAGTCAGGAGCGTGAAATGAGCGCCATGCAGAATGTCCGCAAGCAGGCCGACGACCTGCGCCAGCGCGCCGCGACCTTCTGGGGCGCCCGCAACAAGCGTGAGCGCAACCTGCTGACCATCGCGGCGGTCGTGATCATCGCCGGGCTGTTCTACGTGCTCCTGATCGATCCGGCCTTGAGTGGTCGCGCCCAGCTGGAAAAACAATTGCCGGCATTGCGCCGTCAGGCGGCCGAAGTGCAGTCGCTCGCGCGCGAGGCGACCAACCTCAAGAGCAGCGCGGTGACGTCGCCGCCCGCGACCAAGGAAAGCGTGGAAAGCTCGCTCAACAGCCGCGGCCTGAAGCCGCAGAACGTGATCATCAACGGCGAGCTGGTGCGCGTGCAGCTCAACGGCGCATCCTTCGCCAGCCTGCTCGACTGGCTGACCGAGATGCAACGCACCGCACGCCTGGCCGTGCTGGACGCCAACATCGACGGCCAGCCGCAGCCGGACACCGTGAACGCCAACCTCACGCTGCGCCAGCAGCGCGGCGAGCCGACGCAGTGACGGCCCGATGACGCGCGCTTCACGCTTTGTGCTGTGGTGCCTGGCCGCCTTCGTCGTGGTGGTCCTGACGGTGCTCGCGTTCTGTCCCGCCTCGTGGATGGCGGTCGCGCTCGAGAAGCAGACCGCCGGCCGGCTGACGCTGGGCGATGCGCAGGGCACGCTGTGGCGCGGCTCGGCCTTCGTCGGCGGCGCCCCGAGCGGCGCCGATCCGGTGACGCCGCTGCTGCCCGGACGGTTCGCCTGGCGCCTGTCGCCCATGGTGCTGCTGGGGCAGGTCGATTTGACGGTGGAAAACGACGCTGCCCTGTCGCAGCCGCTGCAGATCACCGGCAGCTGGAATCACCAGGTGGTCGGCGCGGCCGCCGTGTCGCTGCCGGCGGAACGTCTGGCCGGCCTCGGTGCGCCGCTGAACACCATCCAGCCCTCGGGGCAGATGCGGCTGTCGTGGACACCTTTGCAAGTGTCGCGCAACGGTAACGCGGTAGACTTGAACGGCACGGTCACGCTGCGCATGCACGACATTGCCTCGCGTCTGTCACCGATCAAGCCTTTGGGTGCTTACGAATTGATAATGGATTGGCGCGGCCGGACGGCCCAGCTTTCCTTGAAGACATTGCGCGGACCGATGCTGCTGCAAGGCAACGGCGCCATCGAGAATGGCCGGTTCCGGTTTTCCGGGACGGCGGAAGCGGAAGCAGGACAGGAAGACAGGCTGGCAAATTTGCTGAATTTGCTGGGACAGCGCCGACAGGTCGGCGACAAGAACGTTATCGCGCTAGAGTTCAAATGAAAAAAAATCGATCTGCAGAGACATCCTCCCACGCCATCGGCAAGCCCGCCGCCTGGCGCCGCTGGAGCGCCGGCGCCTTGCTCGCCTGCGCCGCCATCTCGGCCGTGCCGCCGGCGCTCGCCCAGGACCCGGCACAGAACCAGGCCACGCTGAACTTCGTGGGCGCCGACATCGAATCGGTAATCAAGGCCATCGGCCATTACACCCGCACTACCTTCGTGATCGACCCGCGCGTGAAGGGCACCATCAACCTCGTCTCGGAGCGGCCGGTCACCAAGGCTCAGGCGCTCGACATGCTGTCCTCGGCCTTGCGCCTGCAGGGCTTCGCCATGGTGCGCAGCGACGGCTTTACCAAGGTCGTGCCCGAGGCCGACGCCAAGTTGCAGGCCGGTCCGACCGTCACCACCGCCAACGTGCGCGGCGACCAGGTCGCGACCCAGATCTTCCGCCTGAATTATGAATCGGCCACCAGCCTCGTGCCGGTGCTGCGTCCGCTGATCTCGCCGAACAACACCATCAACGCCAACCCCGGCACCAACAGCATTGTCATCACCGATTACGCGGACAACCTCAAGCGCCTCGGCCGCATCATCGCCGCGCTCGACGCGCCGGCCACCGCCGACCTCGACATCGTCCCGATCAAGAACGGCATCGCCACCGACGTCGCCAACATCGCCAACCGCCTGCTCGAGCAGCAAGCCGCCGGCGTGCCGGGCGCCGCCGATCCCGGCCGCGTGACGCTGCTGGCCGATCCGCGCACCAACTCCGTGATCGTGCGGGCGCCGTCGGCCGCTCGCGCCAACCTCGCCAAGACGCTCATCGCCAAGCTCGACCAGCCCACCACGCTGCCGGGCAACGTGCACGTGGTCTACCTGCGCAACGCCGATGCGGTGCGCCTGGCGCAGACGCTGCGCGCGGTGGTCGCTTCCGATTCCTCGGCGCAGCCGCAGCAACAACAGCAGCAGCAACAGCAGCCGCAGGCGCAGCAGACCTCGCTGCAGACCGGCCAGCAGAGCCAGTTGGGTGGCGGCCAGCTGCAGCAGTCGCAACAGCCGGCGGCGCTGCCGACCGGTGGCGCGGGCGGCTTCATCCAGGCCGACCCGGCGACCAACGCGCTCATCATCACCGCCAGCGAGCCGGTCTACCGCAACCTGCGTGCCGTCATCGACCAGCTCGATGCGCGCCGCGCCCAGGTCTACATCGAATCGCTGATCGTGGAAGTCTCGGCCGACAAGTCCGCCGAGTTCGGCGTGCAGTGGCTGTCCGCCACCGGCGATTCCACCAGCGCCTATCGCGTCGGCGGCGGCACTTCGTTCTCCACCGGCGGCAACAACATCGTCCAGCTCATCGCAGGCAACCGTTCCGGCAGCACCACGCCGGTCCTGCCGGGCAACGGCTTGAATATCGGCGTGTTCCGCCAGATCAACGGCCAGCTCGGCCTCGGTGCCATCCTGCACGCGCTGGAATCCAATTCGGATGCCAACATCCTCTCGGTGCCGAACCTGATCACGCTCGACAACGAAGAAGCCCGCATCATCGTCGGCCAGAACGTGCCTTTCGTCACCGGCCAGTACACCACCGCGGCTTCTGCCGGCGCGGCCGGCGTGAATCCGTTCCAGACCATCGAGCGCCGCGACGTCGGCCTGGCGCTGCGCGTGCGCCCGCAGGTCTCGGAAGGCGGCACCATCAAGCTGCAGATCTATCAAGAGACGTCCAGCATCCGCGACACCACCAACGCTGCCGGCATCATCACCAACAAGCGCTCCATCGAATCCAACGTGCTGGTCGACGATGGCCAGATCATCGTGCTGGGCGGCCTGATGGAAGACCAGATGAACGACTCGAACGAGAAGGTGCCCGGCCTGGGCGACATCCCTGTCGTCGGCAATCTGTTCAAGTACAAGAACCGCTCGCGCACCAAGACCAACCTGATGGTCTTCCTGCGCCCGACCGTGATCCGCACGGCTGAGCAAAGCGTCAATGTGGTGAACGATCGCTACGACTACATCCGCGGCGTGCAGGAATCCAGCCAGCCGGGACCGGCCTTCGCGCTGCCGAATGTGGATGCACCGGCATTGCCGCCCTTGCAAAACGGCGTGCCGCAAGGCGCTCCGCTGCTGAATGTGCCGCGCGACGAGAACGGTGCGGTGCGTGGCGGTGTCCAACGCGTTCCGCCTGCGACCACGCCGCCCAACCAGCCGGCGCCGCAGGTCTCTCCACCCGTGAACCAGACAGGTAGCTAATGAGTACCGTAATGACCGACGCCCGCCTCCTGCCGTACGCCTTTGCGCGCGACCATGCCGTTCTGGCGCGCCGCGCCGACGGCGGCAGCAATGCCGTGGAAGTGTGGGTCTCGGAAGCCACGATTCCTTCCGCGATCGCGGAAGTCAGCCGCCGCTTCGGCCGCGTGAAGCTGAAATCGCTGCCGCGCGCCGACCTCGAAGCGGCGATCGCGAAGGCCTATGCCAACTCCGGCGGCGATGCCGCCCAGGTCGTCGAGGATGTCGAATCCGACCTCGACCTCGCCAAGCTCATGCTCGACATGCCGGCGATCGAAGACCTGCTTGAATCCGCCGACGATGCGCCGGTAATCCGCATGATCAACGCGCTGCTCACGCAAGCCCTGCGCGAAGAGGCATCGGACATCCACATCGAGCCGTACGAGCAGACCTCCGTCGTGCGCTTCCGCATCGACGGCACGCTGCGCGACATCGTGCGCCCCAAGAAGGCGATTCATGCGTCGCTGATCTCGCGCATCAAGATCATGGCGCAGCTCGACATCGCCGAGAAACGCCTGCCGCAGGACGGCCGCATCACGCTGCGCATCGGCGGCAAGCCGGTCGACGTGCGCGTCTCCACGCTGCCCACCGGCCACGGCGAGCGTGCGGTGCTGCGTCTGCTCGACAAGGAAGCCGGCCGCCTCGGCCTGCAGCACCTCGGCATGAGCGATTACGTGCTGAAGGAATTCGACCACCTGATCGCACAGCCGCACGGCATCGTGCTGGTGACCGGCCCGACCGGTTCCGGTAAGACCACGACGCTGTACGCTGCGCTGCAACGGCTGAACGCGAGCACGACCAACATCCTCACCGTCGAAGACCCGATCGAATACGAGCTGCCCGGCGTCGGCCAGACCCAGGTCAATTCGCGCATCGACATGACCTTCGCGAAGGCCCTGCGCGCCATCCTGCGCCAGGATCCGGACGTAATCATGATCGGCGAGATCCGCGACCTCGAAACGGCCCAGATCGCAGTGCAGGCTTCGCTCACCGGCCACCTCGTGCTGGCCACCCTGCACACCAACGATTCCGCCGCCGCCGTTACGCGTCTGCTCGACATGGGCATCGAACCCTTCCTGCTGTCCTCGTCGCTGCTCGGCGTGGTGGCGCAGCGCCTGGTGCGCAAGCTCTGCCCGGTTTGCCGCAGGCACGATGGCCACGAATGGCATGCGGTCGGCTGCGACAAGTGCGGCCACACCGGTTTCCAGGGGCGCGTCGGCGTCTACGAGCTGCTGATGGTGAACGACCAGATCCGCTCGCAGATCCACGACCAGTCCAGCGAGGCCGACATCCGCATCGCCGCGCAACACAACGGCATGCGCACCATGCGCGAAGACGGCGAGCGCTGGATCGCGGAAGGCATCACCACGCGTGCCGAACTGCTGCGCGTGGCGAAGGAGTAAGAGAGCACCATGCCGGCATTCCGTTATGAAGCCGTCGATCCCGGCGGCGCCACGCGCAAGGGCGTCGTCAACGCCGACAGCGCCCGCGCCGCGCGCTCGGACCTGCGTTCGCAGGGCCTGGTGCCCATCGTGGTCGACGCCATCACCGCGCAGGTCGACGAACTCGGTCAGGCGCGCCGCCGTTCCTTCGGCGACAAGCTGTCCACCGTCGAACTCGCACTGTTCACGCGGCAACTCGCCAGCCTGCTGGAAGCCAGCCTGCCGCTGGAGCAAGCTTTTAGCGCCTTGCTGGAGCAGGCCGAGCGGCCGTATGTGCGCGACCTCGTCGCCTCCATCCGTTCGGAGGTGATGGGCGGCTCCTCGCTGTCCGATGCGCTGGCCCGCCATCCGCGCGACTTCACCGACATCTACCGCGCGCTGGTCACATCCGGCGAGCAGATCGGCCAGCTGGCGCGCGTGCTGTCGCGCCTGGCCGACTACATCGAGCGCCGCAACGCGCTGGTGCAGAAGGTCCGGCTCGCGTTCATGTATCCGGCCATCGTCACCGTGGTCGCGTTCGCGATCGTGATCTTCCTGCTCACCTACGTGGTCCCGCAGATCGTCTCGGTGTTTGCCAACACCAAGCAAAAGCTGCCGCTGCTGACCGTGATCATGCTGGCCATTTCGGACTTCGTGCGCAGTTACGGCTGGATCGTCGCGATCGTCTTGATCGCCGGCTTCATCGCCTGGCGCAGCGCGCTGAAGAATCCCGACATCAAGTACCGCTGGCACAGCTGGCTGCTCACCGCGCCGCTCTACGGCAAGTTCGAGCGCAGCCTCAACACCTCGCGCTTCGCCAGCACGCTCGCCATCACCACGGGATCGGGCGTGCCGATCTTGCGCGCGCTGCAGACCAGCCGCGACACGCTGTCCAACACCGCCATGCGCGACCAGGTGGAGGACGCGACGAACAGCGTGCGCGAAGGCGTCTCGCTGGCGCGCGCGCTGTCCGCGCACAAGCATTTCCCGCCGATGCTGATTCACATGATCCGCGCCGGCGAAGTCACGGGCGAACTGCCCGCGATGCTGGAGCGTGCGTCCGCGGCCCAGGAACAGGACCTCGAACGGCGCGCCATGACCATCGCCGGCCTGCTGGAGCCGGCCCTCATCCTGGTGATGGGCGTGGTCGTGCTGCTGATCGTGCTGGCGGTGCTGATGCCGATCATCGAGATCAATCAACTGGTGCGATAAAAAAAGGAAAACGATGAAGCGCTGGTCTCTCGTTGCAAGTTTCCTGTTGTTCCTGTTGCTGTGCGCATCGGTCGCGTACTGGGGCTTGCAGGTCTTCAAGCCTCCGCTGCGCCCGGTCGCTGCGCCGCCGCGCAACGCGGGGCCCGACGTGCCGCCCGATGCTGCGGCCGCGCTGTTCGGCGGACGTCCCGGCAAGGTCGCCGTGGCGAGCAATTATCAGCTGCGCGGCGTGATCCTCTCCGGTACTGCCGCCGACAGCATCGCCATCCTGAGCGCCGACGGCAAGCCGGCGCAGGCGGTGCGCGTGGGCACGGAACTGGTGCCGGGGGTGAAGGTGAAGGAAGTGCATCGCGACTATGCGTTGCTGTCCGATGGCGGCGCCGTGAAGCGAGTCGAGCTGCCGGAGAATGCGCCGTCCGGGCAATTGACCATGTCGCCCGCGACGGCGAATCCGGCGCGGCCGCCGGTGCAGCGCGCGGTACCGCCGGTGCCTGCACAGACGCCGGCCC
>SPQI01000177.1 GCA_004570315.1 Oxalobacteraceae bacterium OM1
GTGCTGATCCGGCATGTAGTCCCGAATGACGCGCCGTCCCGAGGTTTCCACCTTGTCCGCCACGCCGACGCGTTGCTGGACCGCGCGTTCGCCGTCGTGGAAGGGCGATTCGGGATGCGGCCAGCCGGCCAGGGGCGTGTCGGACATGATGGTTCCTCGATGTGACGGATTACTCAGCTGCAGGCAGCGGCGAGCGCAGCATGCCGACGAAACCGGGCAGCGCTTCCACGCGCGCCAGCCAGGCGCGGATGTTCGGATACGGATCGAGCGAGATGCCGCCTTCCGGGGCATGGGCGATGTAGGTATAGCAGGCGAGGTCGGCGATGGTGCGGCCGGCGTCGGTGAGGAAGGGGCGGCTTGCCAGATGCTGCTCCAGCATGGCGAACAGGCGGGCGGCGATGTCCTGCGCGGCGGTGATGTCGAGCGGCCGGCGGAACAGCTTGGCCACGCGCGCCATGCCCGGGCCCTTGGCGATTTCGCCGGCGGCAATGGACAGGAAACGCTGCACCTGCGCCGCGCCGACCGGGTCGCGCGGCAGCCAGCTTTCGTCGGCGTATTGGGTGGCGAGATAGACGAGGATGGCGTTGGAGTCGGCCATCGTCACGTCGCCGTCCTGGATCACCGGCACCTGGCCGAGCGCGTTGAGCGCGAGGAAGTCCGGCGTACGGTGCTCGCCTTTCGCCAGATCGACCTTGATGTTCTCGAACGGGAGGTCGAGCAGGCTCAGGAACAGCTCCACGCGATGGGCGTGGCCGGAGAGGGGAAAGCCATAGAACTTGATCGGGCTGGACGGCTTCTGGGACATGGGAGGTCTCCTGTTGTCGTGGAAAAGTTTGAACCGAACGATCGGTACAATACAAAGCGCCGTGGCAGCTGTCAAGCCGTTTTTTCGCAAGCGTAGGACATCAGCGTGCCAGGAGCTTGGCAGTCATGTCGCGCATGACGCGTTGAAACGGCCTCTGGTCGCCCAAGGCGCGGGAGACGATCAGGGCGCCCTGTATGGCGATGACGGCGTCTTCCGCCCGCGTCGAGGCGTCGTCGGGCGTGAAACCCGCCTCCTGGACCACGCGAGCGATCGCCTTGATCAGCGCACGCACGCCTTTGGCGAAGTGCTCCTGAAAGAGTTCGCCCGCTTCACCCATGGTGAAGAGGTCGGTCAGGCAGGCCCGTTCGCCGTTGCGGTAGAAGTGCGCCAGGCCGTCGGTGAACTTGCGCAGCTTCTCTTCCGGGGGGAGATCTTCGGACAACGCGGGAAACACATTGGTCGCCAGCCAGGCCCGAACGGAATCGAGGGCGGCTTGGGCCATGTCGACCTTGCCGTTCGGGAAGTGGTGGTAAAGCGAAGAGCGGCCGAGACCGGTCGCCTCGGAGAGGCGGGTGAGGCTTGCGCCTTCATAGCCGTACTGGCGGAACACGGCGATGATGCGGTCGACGGCTTCGTCGCGGGAGATGACGGGGGCGGGCATGGGCGTTGTACCGAATGATCGTTCCGGTAATCTAGGGGCGCCCGCCCGAAAGTGCAAGCGAGGATTCTTCAGTTCAACCGGCGGGACGCGGCGCGACCCGTTCGAATGGCTCGGGGCAACTCGGGACGTTGGGGTAGTACGCCTGCCTGCTGCGGCAGTAATACCACCAGCCGTCGGACTGCGGGCCGGCAGCTTGCGGCTGCTGTTCGATGTAGACCGGCGGCGACGTGGGCACCGTGCTCACCACGGCGGGATAGTCGTAGACGACGACGGGAGGACGGTAGTAGTACGGGTAAGGGCCGTAATAGGGCGCGGCCAGCGGCACGCCGAGGAACAGGCCGAAGTGCGTGCGGCTGCCGCCATGCCAGCGTCCCCCGTGGCCACGGTAGTAACCATGGGCATCGGCCGGCGCGGACACCGCGGCGGCACACAGGGCAATGGCAAGCAGGGAAGGTAAACGGGAACGGATACGCATGGCAGTCTCCCCGCCGGCGGGCGGCGAACGCAACAGGTCTTGTCGATTAGACCTGCATGCCGGCCGGCAGTTCTTCCATTGTCGCGCATCGCGGCTTCGAGGGTGTAGCGCGGGTTTGTATCAGCGTGCCGAAAGCGCAACGCCGGCCGGAACTCAACCCTTGTCCGTTTATCAAACCTTGCCCAGAACGGATGCCTCAAGGAGAACTGCAATGATGCAAACCCAAGAAATCCAACGGCGCTTCAACCAGATCGAGCAGACGATCCACCAGGCGGCCGAGCGTTGCCGCACGATGGACCAGATGCCCATGGACTTGAAGGACAGCCTGCAGCAACTGGACCAGAAAACGACCCAGGCGCACGAAATGATGGCGCGCACGCAGGATCAGAACCAGATGATGCAGTGCGTCGACGAGCTTGAGCAGCTGGGTGATCGTGCAAAAGATGCCTGCGAGCGCTCCGGCAACGCCGTCGACGGCGGCTTGCGCGATGCCGTGATGCAGGCCCACCGCGAATTGTCCGACTTGAAGCACCAGCTCCACTGATCGGCCGCACGACGAAAAAAAGGCGAGGCAGTCTGCACTGCCTCGCCTTTTTTTGTTTCAAACGACCTGCTTACTTGCCCGGCACCGCGTCCGGCAGCACGACGTTCACGTCCAGCACTTCCAGGTTGCCCTGACGGTCGAGCGAGATCTTGATGTCGTCGGCGTTGACCTTGGCGTACTTCGAGATCACCGCGATCAGCTCCTTGTGCAGCGCCGGCAGGAAGTCCGGGCCATCCCGGCCGTTGCGCTCGCGCGCGATGATCACCTGCAGCCGCTCCTTGGCGGCGCTGGCGCTCTTGGGTTTGGTATTGAACAGGAACGAGAGGAGCGCCATCTTACTTTCCCCCGAAGATACGTTGGAACAGGCCAGGCTTTTCGTAGGTGGTGAAACGCAGCGGCACGTCTTCGCCGAGGAAGCGCGCCACGACATCCTGGTAGGCCTGCGACACGTCGCTGCCTTCGATGTGGATCGCGGGATTGCCTTGGTTCGAGGCGTGCAGCACCGACTCCGATTCCGGAATGATGCCGATCAGCGGGATGCGCAGGATTTCCTGCACGTCGGTGAAGGACAGCATCTCGCCCGCATCGACGCGCTTGGGCACGTAGCGGGTAATCAGCAGGTGTTCCTTGACCGGCGTCTCGCCCTTCAGCGCGCGGCGCGACTTGGCCTGGATGATGCCGAGGATGCGGTCGGAGTCGCGCACCGAGGAGACTTCCGGGTTCGTCACGACGATGGCTTCGTCGGCGAAGGTCAGGGCCATCACCGCGCCATGCTCGATGCCGGCCGGCGAATCGCAGACGATGTATTCGAAGTCCATCTTGGCCAACTCGTTGAGCACGCGCTCGACGCCGGCTTCGGTCAGGGCGTCCTTGTCGCGCGTCTGCGAGGCGGGCAGCACGAACAGGTTCTCGCAGTGCTTGTCCTTGATGAGCGCCTGGTTGAGCGTGGCTTCCTTGTTGATCACGTTGATGAGGTCGTACACGACGCGGCGCTCGCAACCCATGATGAGGTCGAGGTTGCGCAGACCCACGTCGAAGTCGATGACCGCCGTCTTGTGTCCGCGCAGTGCCAGGCCCGACGCGAAGCTCGCGCTCGACGTGGTTTTACCGACGCCGCCCTTGCCGGACGTTACAACAATGATCTTCGCCACAAACAGACTCCTTTTGACTGAAATTGAATCGCGTACAAATTAATCGCGAATAGATACCACGTCGATGCGCTCGCCCGCAAGCTTCACCTGCGCCGCCTTGCGTGCAACTTCCTTGGGCAGGCCGCCCTCGAAGGTGCGGTAGGTCCCGGCGATGGAGACCAGTTCGGCCTCCATGCTCAGCGCGAAGATGCGCGCTTCGATGTTCCCGCTCGCGCCGGCCAGCGCACGGCCGCGCAGGGGCGCGTAGACGTGGATGCTGCCGTCGGCGATCAGCTCGGCGCCGCTGTTGACGACGGCCGTCACGACGAGATCGGCGCCGCGCGCATAGACGCGTTGGCCGGCGCGGACCGGGGTATCGATGATCAGGGTGGAAGCGGCCACCGGTGCAGGAGCGGCCGGTGCGGGGACGGGCGCAGGCGCAGGTGCCGGGAGCGGCGCCGGCTCGATCACGACCGGAGCTGCAGCAGCGGGTGCTTCCTCGACACGCGGCTTGACCAGCGTGTCGATGCTCAGGCCGGCAGCGATGATCTTCGCATGCAGCGCTTCGTCGGCGCCGCGCACCGCCACCGCGTTCAGGCTCGATGCCTTGAAGAGCGCGATCAGGGCGCTCCAGTCGATCGCGCCGTGCGCTGCGCAGCCGGCGACGTCGAGCACCGCCAATTCATTGTCGAAATAGTCCGGCATCCCGCCCGTCATCTGCTTGAGCGCCGCGTCGAGCGTCGGCAGGTCCAGCGTGCGGAGGATGGCGGAAACGGCAACGACGGTGGAGATCTTGATGTCGATCGGCTTGCTGGACGGGCTCTTGGTCATGGACGCTTCATTGATTCGGTTGCAGCGAGGGTGCCGTTTCGTTCCGCTTCTTGCCGCTTCGCCATGCAGGGATGGCAATGCGCGCGCCCGACAAGCAAACGGGCCGCGTCGAAGGCGGCCCGTCCGGGCGGGGGGTGACATTCAACCAAGGCGGCGTGAACTGCTGACCACTCGCTATTTCTTGGCGGCTATTATAACCACCATCCCGCCGCAAACCCGCATGATCCTGCGGGTTTGTGGCAAATGCGAGCAGGTCAGAGCGCCGTGCGGAGGCTGAACAGCTCGGGGAACAGCACGACTTCGAGCATCTTCTTCAAATAACTGGCGCCGGCCGTGCCGCCGGTGCCGGTCTTGAAGCCGATGATGCGTTCCACCGTCGTCACGTGGCGAAAGCGCCAGAAGCGGAAGGCGGTTTCCAGGTCGACCAGTTTTTCGGCCAGTTCGTAGAGCGCCCAGTGCTTCGTCGGCGCGCGGTAGACCTCCAGCCAGGCCGCCTTCACCGATTCGTTCGCCGCCGTGGCCTTGGTAAGGTCGCCGTTCAGGCGCTCCGCATCGATGGTGAAACCCTCGCGAGACAGCAGCAGGATTGCCTCGTCGTAGATCGACGGCGTCCGCAGCGCGTCCTCCAGTTGCGCATGCGTCTCGGGCGAGGTGGTATGCACGTTAAGCAGCGTCGCGTTCTTGTTCCCGAGGATGAATTCGATCTCGCGGTACTGGTAGGACTGGAAGCCGGACGACTGCCCGAGGTAGGGCCGGATCGCGGTGTACTCGGGCGGCGTCATCGTCGCCAGCACGTCCCAGGCATGCACGAGCTGATCCATGATGCGGGCCACGCGGGCCAGCATCTTGAAGGCGGGCGGCAGGTCGCCGGCATGAATCTGCGCGCGGGCTGCATGCAACTCGTGCAGCATGAGTTTCATCCAGAGCTCGCTCGTCTGGTGCTGGATGATGAACAGCATCTCGTTGTGGTCGGGCGAGCGCGGATGCTGCGCGCTGAGGACCTGGCCGAGCGCGAGATAGTCGCCGTAGCTCATCGCCTGGCTGAAGTCGAGCTTGGCGCCGTGCCAGTCGGCGGAGGGTGTGTCTTTGGTCGTCATGGCGTGAAGTGCTTCAGGTGACGGCGTCGCGCTGGGCGTCCGCATCGTAGCGGGCATGGTCGAGAATGTCGGTCAGGGTTTCCACGGCATCGAAGACGTCGACGAAGCGCGTGTAGAGGGGCGTGAAGCCGAAGCGCATGATGTGCGGCTCGCGGTAGTCGCCGATCACGCCGCGCTCGATCAGTGCCTGCATCACCGCGTAGCCGTGCGGGTGGGCGATGCTCACCTGGCTGCCGCGGCGCGCATGCTCGCGCGGCGTGACGAGCGTCAACGGATGCGCGGCGCAACGGGTCTCGACCAGTTCGATGAACAGGTCGGTGAGCGCAAGGGACTTGGCGCGGATCGCCGCCATGTCGGTCTGCGCGAAGATATCGAGACCGCATTCGACCAGCGCCAGCGACACGATGGGCTGCGTACCGCACAGCGCGCGGCGGATGCCTTGCGTCGGCGCGAATTCAGGCTGCATCGCGAAGGGCGTCGCATGACCCCACCAACCGGACAGCGGATGGGCGAACTGCGCCTGGTGCCGCTGCGGCACCCAGATGAACGCCGGTGCACCGGGGCCGCCGTTGAGGTACTTGTAGGTGCAGCCGACCGCGAGGTCGGCCTGCGCCGCATGCAGGTCGACCGGCACGGCGCCGGCGGAGTGCGCGAGATCCCACAGCATCAGCGCGCCCTGGGCATGCGCGTGTGCCGTCACCGCCTGCATGTCGTGCTGATAGCCGGTGCGGTAGTTCACGTGGGTGAGCATGACGACTGCGGTGCGGGTGTCGATGGCCGCATGCAGGTCGTCGGGCGAATCGACCAGGCGCAGTTCGTAGCCGCGATCAAGCCACGCGGCGATGCCTTGCGCGATATAGACGTCGGTCGGGAAGTTGGCGCGCTCGGTGACGATGACCTTGCGGTTCGTCTCCGCGGATTGCAGGCGCAGCGCCGCAGTCAACGCCTTGAACAGATTCACGGAGGTCGAATCGGTCACCACGACTTCATCGGCCCGCGCGCCGATCAAGGGCGCGAGCTTCGCGCCCAGGCGACCAGGCAGGTCGAACCAGCCGGCCTTGTTCCAGCTGCGGATCAGGTCCGTGCCCCATTCGGCGGCGACCACGTCGCGGGCACGCTCCAGCGCGGCCTTCGGGCGCGCCCCGAGCGAATTGCCGTCGAGGTAAATGACGCCTTCCGGCAAATCGAATTGCTGGCGCAGCGGCGCGAGCGCGTCCGCGGCGTCGAGCGCCAGGCAGTCCTGACGTGTCTTCATGCTGGGTCTCCTTTCGGCAGGTCGCGCAGCACCGCCCGCACCGGACTGGCATCCAGTCCCTTCAGCTTGAGCGGCAGCGCAATGAGTTCGTAGTCGCCCGCCGGCACCTCGTCGAGCACGATGCCTTCGAGGATGGCCATGCCATGCGCGCGGATGGCGTAATGCGCGTCCATCGTCTTGCTCTCCTGCGGATCGAGGGAGGGCGTGTCGATGCCGAGCAGCCGCACGCCATGCGCGGCGAGCAGGGCGATGGTTTCCGGCGCGACGCTGGCGAAGGCACTGTCCCATTGCGCCGGCGAGTTGGCATAGGTGTGCAGCAGCACGCGCGCCGGAACGCGGGCGAGGGCAGCCTCGACGTGGTGCGGCTCGACGCGCGATGCGCCGATGCAGTCGATGACGCGGCACGGGCCGACGTAGGCGTCGAGCGGCACGGCGTCAATCGGCAGGCCGGCGGCGTCGTAATGCGAAGGCGCATCGCAGTGCGCGCCGGTATGCGTGGAGAGCGTGATGCGGCTGACCTTGACCGGGCAGCCGTCGGCGATTTCCCAGGTCGTCTCCGCCTGGAAGGGCGTGTCGCCCGGCCAGACCGGAAGGGCAGAGGAAAGCGGCGGGCTGATATCGCGAATCGCGGGAGTGGACATCGATGCCTTCGGTTGTGCGAGATGGCGCAAGTGTAAGGCGAAAGCGGCGGTGATTGATTTGCGATTTGCCCCATGGCGCGGGGCAAAAATTCGAGCATGCCGGCGCTTTGCCGCCGAAAATCTTCCTTTGAAGCTTCATGCTCTGCGGCAGATCGCTTGATATGGCTCAAGCGCGGCGGTCCCGGTGGTTGGAAGCGGCGTGGCATTGCGCCGAGAATGATGGACCCGACATTCCGCATCCCTTCCTTCCAACGGCGGTCTCCCGCCATGTCTTCAAAGGAGTGCTCCATGCAAGCGGCTTCCAATCCCTTGGCCATGCTCGTCCAGGCCCAGCTCGAAGTCTCCCGTCGCTGCGCGGATGCCGTGTTCAGCGGTACCGAAAAGCTCGACCGCATGATGATCGAAGCTGCACAGCGCGCCATTTCCAACCAGCTCCGTCTCGCGAAAAGCCTCGCCGCCAACGGCAATCCCGGGCAGGCCATGTCCGAGCCGTTGGGGCCGAGCCCGGCCGAGCTGAGCAATTACCAGACGCAGTTCGTCCAGGTGCTCGTCGAGATGCAGAACGACATCGGCCGTTCCTGGCAGGACTACCTGCAGCAGCTCGGCGCGCCGGTGCGCGACGCAGCGCCGGCCGATCCCGGTCCAACCACCGACGGCCATTCGGTACCCGACCCGGTGACGGGCATGTTCTCGCTCTGGCAGTCAGCGTTCCAGGAAGCGGCCTCGCTGGCTCAGCGCAACATGGACGGCGCGCGCGCCGCCATGGAAAGCGCCGGCACATCGGGGGCGGACCTTGCGGCTGCGGCTGCGCGCAATGCCTCGGCGGCGCTCAACGGCGAACGTCGCGCGAAGAGGAAATCGGCGTAACAAAACCGGCGTAAACGCGGGCGAAAAAAAACCCGGTTCTCGAACCGGGCTCGAAGCGATTTCTCGCTGAGGGGAAAACCTTGGAGAGGTGAAACTCAGGCAGTCGCGAGCTGGCCCCAGTCGCCTTCAGGTTGCTGCGGGCCCTGGACCGGCGCAGCGGCGCGTGCTTTCTTCGACGACACCTGCTTGGCGCGGGTGCTCGAAGGCGGCAGGCGGCGCAGGGTGCGCAGGGCTTCCAGGTCCTTGATGCCGATGGAGCGCTGGTCGACCGAGATCAGGCCGATTTCATTGAAGGCGGACAGCGTGCGGCTGACGGTTTCGAGCGTCAGGCCGAGATAGCTGCCGATCTCGTGGCGGGTCATGCGGAGGTTGAACAGCTTGCTGGAGTAGCCCATGTCGGCATAGCGCTCGGACAGGGACACCAGGAAACGGGCGACGCGCGCTTCGGCGCTCAGCGCACCCAGCATGCTGACCATGGCTTGCTCGCGAACCAGTTCGCGGCTCATCACGCTGTAGATGGCGTGTTCGAATTCGATGTGGGCGCGGCCGAGGGCGGCCAGCTTCTTGAACGGCAGCAGGATCAGGTCGCAGTTGGACAGGGCGACGGCTTCGGAGGCATAGCGCTTGGAGTGGATGCCGTCGACGCCGAACATGTCGCCCTTCATCGGGAAGCTCAGCACCTGCTCGTTGCCGAATTCATCGATCAGCACGGTCTTCAGGAAACCGGAGTGGACGATGTAGAGCGTATCGAAAGGCTGGCCGATGGTGTGGATGCGCTGGCCGGTCTTGAACTGGACGTGCTGGAACAGCAGTTCTTCGTCGGTATGGATGGCTGCCGAAGGGATGCGGAGGATGTCGCACAGCTCCTTCAGGTTGGACCACAGTTTGCCCTGGCGCTGCCATCCAGCTTCCACGGAAGAGGAATGGAGGCCGGCCGGCGGGATGTCGCTACGGGTTTCGGTCATGGGTGTCGACAGCATGGTCTTCTCCTAGGTGATGCCTAACGTTTTTCGTTGCGTCGGCCTGGGCCGGCGCGTGCGTAGTCTTGTATGCCGGTACTGCTCGGAAGGCCTGCGTTGGCCGTCTCTCCCCGTGGCTTTCGTTGACTTCCGGCTATTGCCTGTTTGTCAAAGCACGTGGAGGAAAGCCAGTATCGCAATCGCAACTGCGAATGGCTATCGGGGACCGCTGAATTGAAATGTAGGCATCACGCCGGGACTGTAGGAATTGGACTACATGCCTTCGGGAGCATTCCCTACAAGGAGAAACATGCGTCGGCCGCAAACGTAGCAACGGCGCGGAATCGGCTCTTCAGCCGCGCCGCGCCGCCGTGGGCACTGCAATATTGAAACCTGGAAAGATGCTTGATGAAACTCTAGTTTTTCAGGGGGCCGAGCAGGCGATGCTGCACGGCATACTGGACCATTTCCGCCAGTGAATTCATGTTCATCTTGGTCAGGATACGGGTCTTGTGGGTGCTGACCGTCTTGGCCGAAAGATGGAGGAAATCGGCGATCTCGGTGATCGACTTGCCGCTCACGAGCAGCGTGAACACTTCGAACTCGCGATTGGATAGCTGCTTGTGGGGGAGGTCTTCGTTGGAAGGCATCACGTCCATGGCGAGCTGCTCCGCCACTTCCAGACTGATGTAAGGACGCCCCGAGGCGACCTTGCGGATGGCGCTGACCAATTGAGTGCCGGCGCTCTCTTTGGTGAGGTAGCCGCGGGCGCCGGCGCGGATGGCGCGCACGGCGTACTGTTCTTCCTCGTGCATCGTGAGGATGAGGATGGGCAGCTTGGGCATCTCGTCCTTGATCTGGCGGATCAGTTCGACGCCGCTGCGGCCAGGCATCGAGAGGTCGAGCATCAGGAGGTCGAAGCCGCCTTTGCGGACATGGGCGAGCGCCTCGAAGCCGTCGACGGCTTCGCCGACGACTTCGATATCGTCGGCGCCATCGAGGATGCGCTTGAGTCCTTCGCGCATGATGGTGTGGTCGTCGGCGATGACAATTCGGATCATAGGTACGCTATCGGGAAACAGGGGGGCCGCACGCCATGCAGTCATGCAGCACGGGGCCGGCGAGCGGCCCGTTCCCAGCGCATGCCGAGGACACCCTAGGACTTCGAACGGGAAAGCGGTTTGATCGGAATGGCCGCGTGGATGACGACGCCAGCGGGTTCTGCATTCCGGATGCTGATTGTACCGCCGAGCACGAAGACCCGTTCCTGCATGGCGATCAGTCCGAAGCAGCCCGGCTTGTTCTCACTGCCTTCCGGCATGCCGATTCCGTCGTCCTGAATCATAACATCGAGATGTGTGTCGCTAAGCAACAAAATCACGCGCGCGGCAGCGGCGCGTGAATGTTTTTCGATATTTGTCAAACCTTCTTGAATCACCCTGAAAATCGCCGACTCGAAAGGCTCGCCCAGACGCAGTCCGACGCTATTGGCTTCCACCTCGCAGGGGATGCCGGTCTTCTTCTGGAAGGTCTCGGCGAGCCATTCCACCGCAGGCAGCAGGCCGAAGTCGTCGAGCAGCGGCGGGCGCAACGCGGCGGCGACGTTCTTGGTCATGGTGATGACGTTGTCGAGCAGGCCCTGCATCTGCGCCACGCGCTCCGGGAAGCCGTCGCGCTTGTCGTCGGGCAGGCTGTTCTCCAGCCAGTCGAGGTCCAGCTTGAGTACGCTCAGGCGCTGGCCGATGTCATCGTAGAGCTTCTTCGAGAAGCGGCGTTTCTCTACCTCGTTGACCTGCTGCGAGCGGACCGCCCAGCGGCGCAGGTCGGCCGACTTCGGCGACCGCGCCCGATTGCGGGCGGCCGCATGCTCGACGGCGGACTCGTGCAGGAACAGCGCGAGATACGACTCGCCGTGCACATGCACGCGAGAAACGCTTGCATAGAGCGAGAGGTGCGTGCCGTCGGCATGCATGCCCTTGAGGCCGACCTTCATGCGCCGGCCATTGACCCGCGTGGCAGCGAGGCGCTCAATGCGCCGCCGCTGTTCGGCGCCCAGCTGCGTCGGCAGGATGGTATCCAGCGGTTTCTCCAGAAGCTGCTTGGCCGGATAGCCGAAGATGCGCTCCGCGCGCTGGTTGACGAGGACGATCTGGTGCTGCGCGTCGACCACGATCACGCCGTCCATGGCGGACTGGATGATCGACAACAGCGAAGGGCCGACCTTCCCGGTCGGAAAGCGGGGAAGTGTGGTGATGAAGTTCGGCAACTTGGCGGGACTGTGTTCCAAATGGGTAGTCATCACGATTCTCGAAACGGCGGCCGGGTGGTGTGCTGCATCGCAAGACAACAACGACTGGAGCGCGGCGCCGGGTACATAGCGCCATGGTGCGCGGGGCTGGATCGAAGTGCCATGCGATACGTTAAGTTGACGGCCGCGGCCGTTTAACGGAAGCGGGGTTGTATTCACGCGTCGGAAAAATGCCGCCGGTCGGTCGATCAAGCAGGGCCGGCCATGCGGATATGCACGGGACGACGGGACCTGCGGCGTCAGGTTACGAGGCTATGACCGCCAAAAATTCAAATCGACAGGGCAAAATTGAAAGCGCTTGAGAAATCACAATCGCGCCGGGAAGCGGCTCCGGAACGGCGCGGAAATTGAGTCGAGTCAACAGTGGAAAACGCTTTTCCCCGAATCCGATTCCCTTGATGCAGCTGCTGCTAGACTTGCGGCCATGACCCGGTGCGCGGTCACCTCACCGCAGAGAAAAACAACTCATGGACATTCAGCTCGGAGACATCAGCCATACCATTCAGCTCGCCATCGCGCCGGTGTTCCTGCTCACCGGCGTCGGAACCAAGCTCGGCGTGCTGACCAGCCGCCTCGCCCGGATCATCGACCGCACCCGTGTACTGGAAGACCGCATCAAGGCCACGCCTCAGGGCAGCCACGAGGATGCATGGGAGGAGATCGACACGCTCTACCGGCGCGCGCACCTCATCAATCGCGCCATCACCCTGAGCACCTGCTGCGGCCTGTTCGTCTGCGTCATGATCGCGGCGCTCTTTCTCGGCGACTCGCTGCGCCTGAGCCTGGCGCAGTTCATCGCGCTGCTGTTCGTGCTTGCGATGTTTTCGCTCATCGGGAGCTTCGTGTTCCTGCTGCGGGAGATATTCGTCGCGACCGGCAGCATGAGCATGCGTCACATGCTCATGCTGCGCGGCGACCGCTAGGCGTATTCAGCCGGCGTGGCGCCGGCCTGCGTTGTTCAGCGTAAAGATCCATTCCGAACGCACCGTGTAGCGCTGCGGCGCGCGCCGGCAGGCATCGATTGCCGTGCGCCAGACGGCGGCGGCCTGGGCGGCGAAGGGGCCGCTGCGACCACGGAGATCGACCGTCATGGCCTCTATGCCGAGTGCGTGCAGCGCGGGCAGCAGCTTCAATGTGCCGCAGCCCGGATGGCGCTGGCGAAGGTAGTGCGGGTCGTTGGCTGCCAGCATTGCGCTGCCGCTGGCGCCGGCTGCTTCGGGTGCCGGCGTGCTCCATATGGCGGCCACGGCGTTGCCGGTGATCATGCAGTCGTGGCCGTAGGCATAGACCTGAAGCCCGGCGCCGGCCTGCGCGGACAGAGATCGAAGCGTTTCCATGGAGACGACCCGCGGCAACACCACGCGGCGGATGCCGAAACTGCCGAGCAGCCGCTGCAGCGTTGCCTGACCGCTTTGCACTTCGCTTGGCACTTCGGCGAGTTCCAGGTGCAGGTCCAGTTCGGGATGCGTTGCGCTCGCATACAAAAGGAGGGCGGCGTCGTTCGCCTGCAAGGCATCGACGCCTGCCAGAACGGCGCGGTCGACCACCGAACGCAGCATGCGCCAGTTGTCCGCGGTGGTGGCCGCGTCCAGTCCGAGCACGATCCGGCAGCCCCGGCGATGGGCATGCTGCAATGCCGCGCCGAGCGCCTCGCCCTCGAACTGCAGCGACACCACGTCATGCGACGACGCCTCGGGCATCCAGTCGAAATGAATCCAGTCCGCGCCGTGGTCCGCCGCCGCTCGGAGTGCCGCCAGCGAATCCACCCGGCATACCAGCTGCAGGCGGGTTGAGGCGCTTCCGGCGCGGGAGCCGGTTTCGGTACGGCGAATCGATGCCTTGGACATGACAGCCTCCTTCACGGTTGACGGATGTTCGGGCACGCCGCGGCATGGCTGGGCCGCGCCGGGGTGGATGCAACAGGGGAAAGGGACGGGGAATACGGCGCCGCCGGCGGTTTCGCCTGGGCGGAATGCGCTGCTGCGCGATAGCCTGCGGTGGACGGCACCATGACTGGGATTTCCGATGTGCAACGGCTTCAATGTTGCCCCGCACATCGCCGTCAGGGTTGCGCTAAGTCAATAGATGCTTCAAGGAAAGGTCATTTCGCGACAAGACTGTCGCGCAGGAGGGACGCGGGCAGCGCAGCACTGCCCGGCTGGAGGCGCTTGATGCCGCGATCGGCGCGGCGGAAGATCAGTCGGGGTCCGCTTCACCAGCGACGCCAGCGCGGTCCCCAATAGGGCGGTCCATAGCTCGTGTTGGCGTAGCGCAGGTCGTCCTTGGTGCTGAGCTGCAGGATGCAGTTGCGCCAGGCATCGGACCCCTGCTGGTAACCCAGCTTGTCGCAGGCAGGGCCATATTCGACGACCAGCCTTTGGGCATTGCTTTCCTGGTAGGCCGCGCGCTGCTCGGGCGTCGTGCAGGCCGACAGCACGAACGCGCCTCCCAGGGCAACGGCAATGATGGCTCGCATTCGACGTCTCCTTCGAGAGTGGTGCCGCGCGGCCGCGACAGCCGGCCGCCGCATGGGTTGGACCGACAGGAAACCCCGCGGTTGCATGCGCCGCCTGCAGGTTTACGACAAACCGGACGACTGCAATGCGTCGGCCAGGCGGATGAGCCGGGGCCGCACCTCGTCGAGCAGAAATTCCTTCGACAGGCTGGACGCCGGTCCTCCGCAGTTCAAGGCCAGAGTGGAATACGGGCCGCTGGAGCGGAAGGCGACCGCGATGCCGTTGACGTCCTTTTGCCATTCGCCGAACGAGGTCGCGCAGCCGTATTCGCGGACATCGCGCGCGCCGCGCTCCCGGCCGGCGCGGATGGCCTGCACCGCAGCGTCGTCGAAATCCTCCGCCGCCCGCAACACTGCCGTGCGCTCCCGGTCCGACGCCATGGCCAGATAGGCTCGTCCGATGGCGCTGGTGGCGAGCGGCACGCGGGAGCCGACCTGCAGCGTCAAGGCCAGCGTCGCGGTGCTGCGCGCCACTTCGGTGTAGATGATGGACAGCCGGTCGCGCACGCCCAGCGCCAGCGTTGCGCTCGCGAATTCGCTCAGCTCATGCATCAGCGGCCGCGCGAACTGGCGGATGTCCATACGCGCGAGCATGGTGCTGCCCAGCGCCAGCGTGGCGGTGCCCAGGGCATAGCCATTGCCGTTGTCGGCCGATACCAGGTAGCCGCGCTGCAGGAGCGTGAAGACGATGCGGGTGACGGTGGATTTGGGCAGGCCGCAGCGTTCGGCGATCTGCTGGTTGCTGAGGGCGCGATCGCCCGGGCGGAAGCAGGCGAGAACGTCGAGGCCGCGCGACAGCGCCGTGATGAAGTAGCGTTCCTCGAGCGATTTGGTGGTGCTGGCGGAACTCGGATCGTCGCTGGCGTCGGGAGCGGTCATGGTCGAGGCGGCGCGGGCCGCTTGTGGCGGCCCGCAGGGAGTCATGGTGCGGCCGACTCTACCGCACGCAATACGAGAGGGCAAACGCCCGCCTTGCGGACAACAGCGGCGCAGTGCCGTGCTGGCCCCAAGGCAGGTGCGCTTAGACCCCCGGCGTCCAGAACCCGCACTTGTGCGCGGCAGCGAACTGGGTCGTCGGCGCCACGGCGCCCGGTGCGAGCGTCAGGTAGGTGTCGTTCGCGGCGGTGTAGGCCGGCCAGGTCGCATTGCCGGCACCGTTCGGATTGCCGGTCTTCGCGAACTGCGTCCAGTACGACACCATGCGATTCGACAGATCGGTCTGGGCCGCCGTGAACGGCGCGCCGAAGTAGACCGTCTGCTGTTTCGGGAAGACGTACTGGATCTCAGCGGCGTGGTAGGCGCCGTAGCCTTCCGGACGCGGCGGGATGCGGAACACCATCGGCGCATTCGCATCCGCGAACTCATAGGTGTAGACCGTCGAGCCGTTGGCGGCCATCAGGCGTGCCACCTTGCGGCCGTTGCACGAGAAGGCCGTGTCGGTCAGGACGTTGTCATAGGTCTGCGCCGGTGTTTCCGTCGTGTTCAGCGGATAGGCGTTGAGGACTGCCGCGCCGAGCGTCGCGCCGACCAGCGCATTGATGCGCGCCGGGTATTCGCTGGCATTGATCGGACGGCCGAGCACCGGGTCGATCGTCACCGCCGACAGCAGGCTGTACTCGTGCTGGTTGCTGCCCTCGATGACCGGCACCTTGTTGAAGCGTCCCGAGCTGAAGGCATCGTTGAAGGTCAGGGGCAGCACCTTGCCGTCAACCGTCGGCAAGGTCGTTCCGCCGACCTGGACGGCCGTCGAGTTGGCGATGATCCTGTCGACCGGCAGGCTGCGCAGGCAGGTGAGGCTCTGGTCCGTGCAGCCGGCGCCGGTGGCGAAGGCCTGGCCGAGTTTTTCCGCCGTGGCGAGTGCGGGCGCCGCCAGGTTGTAGGCGCCGCTTTCGACGATGGCTTTCTGGAACAGGCCGGCCGCAAGCGGCGAGGCGATCTGCGAGTGCGTCGACAAGCCGCCGGCGGATTCGCCGAAGATCGTGACGTTGGACGGGTCGCCGGCGAAATTGGCGATGTTGGCCTTCACCCAGCGCAGCGCGGCCTGCTGGTCCATCAGGCCGTAGTTGCCGGAGCTGCCGCCGCCTTCCGTGGTGAGCGCCGGATGCGTGAGGAAACCGAGCGGGCCGAGGCGGTAGTTGAGCGTGACCACCGCGACGCCCTGCTTGACCAGCGCGGTCGGATCGTAGTCGTCGCTTTCACCGGTCAGCAGCGCGCCGCCGTGGATCCAGACCATGACGGGGAAGGGGCCGTTGCCCTTGGGCGCGTAGACGTTCAGGTACAGGCAATCCTCCGACGTGCTGGCCGTGCCGAACGGGCTGGCCGGCTGGGCGCAATGCTTGGCGTAGGAGGTGGCATCGCGCGCGGCAGTCCAGGCCGCCGCCGGCTGCGGCGCCTTCCAGCGCAGTTCGCCGACCGGCGGGGCTGCATAGGGAATGCCGAGGTATTGGCGCATTACTTCGGTTTCGCTGCCGCGCACGTAGCCCTTGTCGGTGGCGACCAGGTTGTCGTCCCGGCCATCGCCGCAACCGGCCAGTCCGGCCGCCGCAATGGCAAGTCCGGCCAGTCCCAGGCGCTGCCGCCACATCGTCTTTCCAATCATGATGTCTCCTCGTTGTTGTCGTCGCAGAGTTTTGCAGAGCAAAACTTCAGCCCAATTTATTGGCAATTGATCTTACGTCAAAGCCAGACAGGGAAAGCTGTCTGCCGCCGTAGTCTGACAACGTATTTGTGATGGAGCAATGTGCGGTGCGATCAAACCGCATTGGTTTCAGTCGCTTACACAAAGACGCCACGACGTGGTGACGGCCTTGCGAAGTGTCATTGGATGCCGCAAGAGGCCAAAGCTAGTCTTGAACGGGACGGAATTTGGTTTTGCAGTGCAGAACAGCCTGTCAAGCGTGTTCCGTCCATTACATCAAGGAGACAACGTGGAGAAACACAACAACAATCGGGTGGCGGCGCCGCTGGCGCTCGCCGTGAGCGTCGCCTGGCTCGCCGGCTGCGGCGGCCAGGATGCGGCGACGGGTCAGCCGAAGCTGCTTGCAGATTCCGTGCTGACATCCAACCTGCTTTCCCCAGCCACCGATCTCGGCGGCGCCGACGAGCCTTTGCCGGACTTCAGCCGTCAGTCCCTGTATTCAGGCCCGGCGCCGCGTCCCGGACCTGACCTGCTGTATGCCGCCGCGCCGCGTGCGCCGCAACTGGAAAACACCGGCATCTGGAAGGCGCGGCCCATCCTCGTGTCGGGGGCGAGCGCCTATCGCAAGGGCGAGTTTCTCTACCAGGATTTCCTCTATGACGATCGCGGCGCCAAGGCCGTGCCCGATCCGGCCGACAAACGGGTCGGGGCCGAAACCTTCTCGGGCGGCACCGGCACCTACACCTATCCCGCCGATCCGGCTTACGCCGGGAACGCGGCCGACATCGTCGAGCTGCGCATCAAGCCGCAATCGGGCTATACCGCCTTCCGCGTGACGATGAACACGCTGATCGATCCCGCCCGCACCGCCTTCAGCATTGCGCTCGGCGATTCGGCCGCGCCGCACCCGTTCCCGTTCGGCGCCAACGCCTCCGCGCCGGCGCGCTTCTTCCTCACCGTGCATGGCAATGAAGCGGTGCTGACCGACGCCGCCACGGGCGCGGCGGTCACGCCGGCGCCGGCCGTCACGGTGGATCTCGAGCGGCGCCAGTTCCAGGTGAACGTGCCGACGACAGCCTGGAACCCGGGCACCAGCGTGGTCCGCGTCGCCGCCGCGGCCGGCCTGTGGGATACGGCCAATCAGCGCTACCTGCTGCCTTCGCTCACCGCCACTGCCGCCGCGCCCGGCGGTGCCGGAACGCTGCTGGCGCCACCGGCCTTCTTCAACGTCGCTTTCCGTTTCAACGAGCCGACTGCGTACTGGCGCGACTCCGCGCAGGCCGACGCGCTGGCGCGCGGCGACCTCAGCCCGTTCTACGCCAACGTCGACTTCGGCAAGCTCGCCGCCAACGTCAACGACGACATGCCGGGGCAACCGCAGGGCGTGCCGCAGAGCGGCCCGATCAACCGTATCTTCGCCAGCCGCGTGGAGACGAAGCAGGGCGTGGACTTCAATACCCAGTGCGGCAGCGCGCCGACCTGCAAGGGCGAATACCGCGGCCAGCTGCAGCCGTACACCGTGTACCTGCCGACCAAGCCCATGCCGAAGACCGGCTACGGCCTCACGCTCCTGCTGCATTCGCTGGGCGGCAATCACAACCAGTACTTCGCCTCCAACAACCAGTCGCAGCTCGGCGAGCGCGGGCAGGGCCACATCGTCGCCACGGCGCTCGGGCGCGGTCCGGACGGCTGGTATGTCGAGGATGCCGCGGCAGACACCTTCGAGATGTGGGCCGACATCGCCCGCAACTACCCGCTGAATCCGGCCATGACCTCCATCAGCGGCTATTCGATGGGCGGCCACGCCACCTACAAGTTCGCCACCCGCTATCCCGACCTGTTCGCCAAGGCGCATGCCGTGGTTGGCCCGCCGGCGCTAGGCATTTGGGTGCCGCCGCTTGATCCCACCGGGGGCGATGCGACGAACACGTATCACCTGCTGCCGGGCCTGCGCAACATTCCCATCATGATGTGGGTGCAGGCGACCGACGAGCTGGTGCCGTATGCTGGCACCAAGGCGCAGGCGGAGCGGCTCGACCAGCTGAACTACCGCTACCGCTTCGACACCTTCACCACCGGCGACCATCTAGCGCTGGCGCTCAACGACGAATTCCAGGGCAGCGCCGACTTCCTCGGCGATGCAGTGGTGAACCGGGATCCGGCGCATGTGAGCTACGTCGCCAATCCGGCGATGGACGTGCCGGGCCGCGGCCTGGTCGGCGACCATGCGTACTGGCTGTCGGGGATCAAGGTGCGCGACACGTCGGCCGCAGCGCCGCGTGCCGGCATCGATGTCTTGTCGCGCGCCTTCGGGCAGGGCGATCCGATCGCCTCGCCGACGCAGTACGGCGCCGGCGCGATCGGCGGCAAGCTCGGCATTCAGGCCTATGCGAGCCAGTACAAGACCTGGAGCCTGCCGACGGTATTGCCGGCGGCGGACCGCCTCGACATCGTGGCGCGCAACGTGGGCAGCATGACGGTGAACATGCAACGTGCGAAGGTGAGCTGCAACGCCGCATTGGTGGTGGATACGGATGGCCCGCTGGTCATCAACCTCGACGGCTGCAACAAGCAAGTGCGGTACTGATCGAAAGCCGGCGCTATGCCGGCGCAAACAAGAAGGGCTGCGTTCGCACGCAGCCCTTTGTCTTTTCCGGTTGACTGACGGCGCATTGGCGTCAGTCCCGCGATCCTCGCTTCGATCCGCTGCGCTTCCGGGCGCCGTCGCTTCCGAGTACCGCCAGGTTGCGGGCGGCCACGACGTCCGCCGTGGACTCGGTCGCGCCCGGGCCGGCCTCCATGCGCACATCCCGGAAGCTCAACACGCCGCCCTCCGACGACAGCGGCCCCACGGGCGGCAGCGGCTTGCCCGTCCGGTGCTCGACCAGCCGGATCGGTGCGCCGTTTTCGCCGGTCGCCCATTTGTCGCCCCACTGGAGCAGTGCGACGAGCACGGGATACAGGTCTTCGCCCTTCGGCGTCAGCCGATAGCCGGCCCGCCGTTCGGTCTCGCCCTCCGCCACCACCTTTTCCAGGATGCCGACGTCGATCAGGCGCTTGAGACGATTCGTCAGGATGTTGCGCGCAATGCCGAGCCGTTCCTGGAACTGGTCGAAGCGCGTCGTGCCGAGCGTGCATTCGCGCACGATGAGCAGGCTCCACCATTCGCCGATCTGATCGAGCGCCTTGGCAATGGAGCAATTCATGTCATTGAAGGATTTGCGCTGCATGCGGCCATTATAGGCAGTCAAGTTGCGTCATGCAACTTAACGTGTTAAGTTTCATGATGAAACTGACGGCCCGCCCATTCCGGGACGGCGTCATTGAAGGAACCGAAGGAATCAAAGGAATCAATCATGGATCGCCGCTTACTCGTGCTCGCCGCCGGCATGTTCGCCATCGGCACAGATAGCTTTGTCGTCGCCGGAATTCTTCCGGAAGTCTCGAAATCCCTGGGCGTCTCCATCGGTCTGGCCGGCCAGATGGTGACGGTCTACGCCTTGAGCTATGCCTTGCTGTCCCCCGTCATTGCCGCCACCGCCGCGCATTGGCCGCGCAAGCGCCTGCTGCTCGCCGGCCTCGTGGTATTCGTTCTCGGCAACCTCGTGACGGCCTTGGCGCCGAACATCGAACTGGCGCTCGCCAGCCGCTTCCTCGCCGGACTCGGCGCCGCGATGTTCAGCCCCACGGCGACGGCCACCGGCGCCTCGCTGGTGCCGCCCGAGAAGCGTGCCCGCGCGCTCGCCATCGTGATCGCCGGCCTCTCCAGCGCGACGGCTTTCGGTTCCCCGCTCGGCACCTTTATCGGGGGCCTCGGCGACTGGCGCCTGACGATGTGGTTCGTCACCGCAGTCGGCGCTCTCGCCACGATCGCCATCTACACGATGCTGCCGGCCATCCCGGCGCTGCCCTCCGTGACCTTGCGCCAGCGCCTCGCCCCGGTGCGCGATTCCCGCGTCGCCCTCACGTTGCTGACCACGCTGGTCGCGTATGCCGGCATGTTCGCGGTCTATACCTATGTAGGCGTCACGTTCGACCGCGCCACCGGCGGGCGGGCGAACACGCTGGCCGCGCTGCTGCTGCTCTGGGGCGTTGCCGCCACCGTCGGCAATTTCGTTGCGGGCGCCCTGACCGATCGCTTCGGCAGCCGGTTCATCATCAATGGCGCGCTGGCCGTTGCGGCAGTCGATTTTGCGCTGATGCCGTGGATGTCGGCGCATCTGTGGACTGCGGCGCTCTCCATCGTGATCTGGGCGCTTTGCGGTTGGGGCCTGCTGGTGCCGCAGCAACATCGCCTGATCAGCCTGACGCCCGGCTCCGCACCGCTGGTGCTGGGGCTGAACTCGGCGGCGCTCTACGTCGGCGTCTCGGCGGCGGCGGTGATCGGCGCGGCCGGCATCACGCTGCTCGACCGTCACCAGCTGGGACTGATCGGCGCCGGCTTCATCGGGCTGGCGTTCATGATTGCCCAACTGGCGTATCTCGTGATCGCCAGGAGGAATGCGCGTGCGATGCAGCATGCCGAAGCGGTGGCCGGCTAGGAGCATCGCTTTCCGACCGGCGCAGCTGCCGGTCGGGATAGGCGAGAACGAAAAAACGATGCGGGCAAAGAAAACGGCCCTGCCACGCGCGCGACAGGGCCGTCACGAAGTGCAGGATCTGCAGTTTCAGCGACGGGCGATCGGCTTGCCGTCCAGTTCCCGTATCTGGTCGAGGCGGTAGGTCGTACCGTCGTGCAGCTGCAGGTACTCCGCTCCCTCGCGCGTATAGACGTCGGCAATGACGCCGTCGATCCGAACGGACTGGCCGTCCGCCAGCGCGACTGTCAGCCGGCACGGCTTGCGCAAGGTCGCTGCGGAGAGCAGTTCATCGTGGACGTCGCAGGAGATCGGAACGTAGGGCGTGTTCATGGCAGCTCCAAGTCGTGCTTGCGTGTACGCAGCAGTGCGCCGCGCGCGAGCTCGGTTCCTTTCGTCAATTCCATTTGCCCGCGACGCCGCCGACGCTGTAGCGCCCCGCACCGAGCAGCGCGATGGCGAGCGCGCCCGCGAAGTACAGGCCTTGCAGTTCCAGCGCCCAGCCGCCGGTCTGCGACAGCGTGAAGAACTGGCTGGTGTGCACGAGCAGGACGGCCACGATCATGTTGATGGCCACGACAAGTGCGCCGGCACGCGTCCATACGCCGAATAGAATCAGCAGCGGTGCGACGACTTCACCGATGTACACGAGATAGCCGATGGCCGGCGGCAGTCCCGTCTTGGCCAGCATTCCCGTGATGAAGCCCACGCCGCCAACAAGCTTTGACACGCCGTGGAACAAGATGAGGAGGGCGAGGGCGGCACGCAGCACCAGCTTGCCGGTGTCCTCAATGGAGGCGGCCGCGGCAGTCGTGGACGAACGGTTGGTCGTGCTTGTGTAGGTGGTTTGCATGGTGATGTTCTCCTGTACGTTGTCGGGTGGGTCGTAAAACAGTTTCAGGGTCCGCTGCGGGCATCAACGGGTGCGGCGGAGTCGTGTGCCTTCATTTGTGCGTCCATTCGTGCATTCATTCGCGTGCCCTTACGAAAACGCGTACACGTCCATGGCCAGGACGCCGTACTCGACGCTGGTATGGAGTTGCTCGGCTGTGGCGCCATCGCCCGCCGCGCCCAGCGCAACGAAGAGCGGCAGCAGATGCTCTTCGGTCGGATGGTTCCGCACCGCGTGCGGAGCCTGCCGACGGTAGTCGAGCAGCGCCGCGCGCTCGTTGTCCTGCAGCCTGGCCTTCATCCAGGAACCGAACTCGCTGACCCAGTTCTGGACCGGCGCATCGATGCCCTGACCGCGAAATTCGTACAGGTTATGCGTCAACGACCCGGAGCCGATGACCAGCACGCCCTCATCGCGCAAGCCTGTTAATGCCTTTCCGAGGCGTTCATGTTCTGCCGGCGTCGCACCGCGCAAGACCGACACCTGGAACACGGGAATATCGGCTTCCGGATACATCAGCATCAACGGGACCCAGGCGCCATGGTCGAGCCCGCGCTGCGTACTGCGCTGGACCGGGAAGCGGGCTTCTCGCAGCAGGTCTGCGGCGCGTTCGGCGACGACCGGGGAGCCGGCGGCCGGGTACTTGATCGCAAACAGGGCTGCCGGAAAGCCGCCGAAGTCGTGGATCGTTTCGGGTTGGGCGGCCAGGCCGACCGCCGGTCCGCCGAGCGTTTCCCAATGCGCCGACACGACGACGATGGCCTTCGGGCGCGGCAGCGTGTTGCCGAGTTCCTGCAGGTAACGCCGTGCCGGACTGTCCTGTATGGCCAGCATGGGAGAGCCGTGCGAGACAAACAAAGTCGGTAAGCGTGCAGTCATGATGTCCTCCAAAAGACGCATGGCGGGACAGCGGCGTTCCCGTTTTGCGGTGCATGAGTATCACTATATTGGCGAACGCGGAATGGATAAATCCCGCGCAAGGAACTATATTGGTTCCTTTTAGTTGACAATCCTATGGATATCGTTGCCGCCATGAAGGTGTTTACGGCTGTGGTGGATGCCGGCAGTTTTGCCGCGGCGGCGGACCGCCTCGGCATGTCGCGCGCCATGGCGTCGAAGTCCGTCGCCAATCTGGAAGACCACCTCGGCACGCGCTTGCTGAACCGAACCACGCGACGCCTAAGCCTGACCGAATCGGGCCTCGCGTTTTACGAACGCAGCGTCCAGATTCTGGCGGACGTCGAGGAAGCGCAGCAGGCGGCCGGCAACATGGCGGCCGAGCCGCGCGGGACGCTGCGGGTCACCATGCCGCTGAGCTATGGACTGCACCGCATGGGGCCGGTCGTGGCCGCCTACACGGACCGCTATCCGCGCGTGAAGCTCGGCCTGTCGCTCAGCGACCGCAAGGTCGATCTGGTGGAGGAGGGGTATGACGTCGCCGTGCGGATCGGCAAACTCCCGGAGTCGGGGCTGGTCGCCCGCAAGCTGGGGACGATGCACAGCGTCGTTGTCGCGGCGCCGGCCTATCTCAAGCGGCACGGCCGGCCCGAAGTCCCGGCCGATCTTGCAAGGCATGCCTGCCTCGGCTACTCCCTCGCCAGCATGGGCGACGAGTGGCGCCTGCAGGGGCCGGACGGCATCGTCAGCGTGCGCAGCAGCGGAGCCATCAAGGCCGACAACGGCGATCTGCTGCGCCTGGCTGCCATCGCGGGAAGCGGCCTGATCTTCCAACCCTGGTTCATCGTCGAAGAGGATGTTCGCGCCGGCCGGCTCGAACGGGTGCTCGACGGCTACGTGTCCGAAGAGCTGGGCATTTATGCCGTCTACCCGAGCCGGCGGCATTTGTCGGCCAAGGTCAGGACGTTTGTCGATGTCTTGCTGGAACAGCTTGCTCAAGCGTAGCGAGGCAAGGCGGTCGGCGAGCGATTGCCGCAGACGGAGCGGGAGAAAAAAGCCCGCAGGCTGGGAGCCTGCGGGAAAAAGCCCGTCCCTTGGAGTGCCCTTGCGGGCAAGACGGCTTGGAGACACAGAATCGTAGAGGAACGGCGCCGCATTCGACTGCGGCGCCGCGCCGGGTACTGCCTGGTGCAGCTTAGAACTGGTGACGCACACCCACGCTGAACGCATTGGCGTTCTCGCCGTTGCGCGTGCCGTTGAACGTGGCCAGCGCGCTGTTGGCGTCGTTCTTCACGTACCAGTACTTGCTGTAGAAGTTGGTGCGCTTGGAGAGCGCGTAGTTGTAGCCGATGGTGTACTGGTTCGCTGCCGCATCGTTGAGGTCCTGCACGTCGTTGCGCACCCACGAGGCCAGGATGGTGCCGGCCTGGCCGACAGGCGCGGACACGCCCAGCATGTAGTTGCGGTCCTTCACCGAGCCGCCGGTGGCATCGATCTTGTTGTCGGCATAGGCGGCGTGCGCCTTCACGATGCCGAAGTCGTAGGTCGCGCCGAGGAACACGGCACGGGTGTCGCCGACGACGGCGCCAAGCGCGGCCGGGCCGGTAAGCGTGTTGGCCTTGTGATAGACGAACTGGGCGTTGAGCGGACCCTCGATGTAGCTGGCGGCGACCGAGCGGTTGCTCGATGCGGAGGTGTCGCCGGCCTTCTCGCCGAAGCCGTAGAACACCGTGGCCGTCACCGGACCGTAGACCGGCGAGGTATAGCTGATGGTGTTGTCGGTGCGGGACAGCGGATCGAGTGCGTAGGTGCCGTAGCCGAAGATCTTCTGCGAGTTGCCTTCCGAGCTGATGGCGAACGGGTCCACTGCTTGCAGCGCGTAGTACAGCGGCGTCTGCTGGCGGCCGGCGCGCACGGTGCCGAAGTTGCCTTTCAGGCCGACCCAGGACTGGCGGCCGAACAGGCGGCCACCCTGGCCCAGCGTGCCGGTGTCGGCGTTGAAGCCGTTCTCCAGCGTGAAGATGGCGGACAGGCCGTCGCCGAGGTCTTCTTCGCCGCGGAAGCCGATGCGGCTGCCGGACTGCAGGCCGCTTTCGAGGGAGAGGGTCTTGCCGGCCGGATTCGCGTCGTCCTTGCGAACGATGCCGACGTCGACGACGCCGTAAACATTGACGCCGGTGGCGGCCAGTGCGCTGCCGGCGGTGCCGGCCATCAGGGCCAGCGCTGCGAGGGATTGAAGCTTGTTGTTCATGTGATCATTCCAAAGGTGATGAAACGGATTGCATGACTGCCTGCATGGGCTGTTGCCATCCGTGAATGCATGGTGATGCACTGCAACGACAAGCAGAAGTGCGCAGAAGGAAATGCCGTATTCCGAATCGGGTAACAATCGCCGAAACCCGCATGAATACTGGCTTTCAAGCTTCGATGCGACATGGTTCCGGCGCACGCGCTGTTGTGGCGTTGCAACCATGTTGCAGAATCGGCCAGCGCCGATGCATCGTCGAACGCGAACGAGACCTCGCATGCGGCACTGCCGTGTGCCAAACTCATCACGCACGTTGTCGCTTCAATTCCCTGCTTGCGTGGAGGATCAATGGAGAGCGTAACGATCACGACGGATGCCGGTGCCTGGTACACCATGTTGTTCCGGACCAATCCGCTTCCCATGCTCGTCTTTCAACGCGGCCATGCCGTGTGCCTCGATGCCAATGCCGGCGCTGCGCGGCTCTTCGGCAAGCCGGTCGAGCAATTGAAGGGCACTACCTTGCTCGACCTGCTCAACCATGCCGATCTCGCAGTGGAGCAGTTCACCGATTCGATGATGGCCGGCATGGGCGACGGCCACCTCGACGCCTGGCGTCCCGGCGCGTCCGCCAGCACGGCCGGCGGACCCCGCTGCGTTCAGCTCCTGCGGCACACCATCCGCTACCACGCGCAGGACGCCGACCTGCTCATGCTGCACGACGTCACCGCACAACGGCATGCCGAGCTGGCCTTGCGAACGCTCGAGCGCGACCTCAGCCATGCGCAAGCCGTGGCGCGTCTCGGCTGCTTCGTGCGTGAACTGTCGACCGCCGCCGAACGCTGGTCCGACCAGATGTATCGCAACCTCGGCCTCGAGCCGCGCGCCGTTCCCGCCGGCTACGACGCCTTCCTCACTTTCGTCCATCCTGACGACCGCAGCATGGTGCAGGCGACGCTCGCCGACGCCATCGCCACGCTCCAGCCTTATGCCTGCGTGCATCGCGTGGTTTGGCCGGACGGCTCCGTGCATGTGATGCAGCACGGCGGCGAAGTGATTTGCGACGGCGACGGCGCGCCGCTGCGCATGCTCGGCACCATGCTGGACGTCACGCGCCAGCACCAGGTCGAAGCGGCGCTGCGCCAGACGCAGGACGACCTCAAGCGCGCCCAGGAAGTGGGGCACATTGGGACTTGGGCGTTCGATCCGCAGACCGGCGCGTTCGATTCCTGGTCGGACGAGACCTTCCGCATCTTCGGCTTCCCGATGCGCCTCGGCATGCCGCGCGTGAATGCGCTGCTTGCGCGCTACTACCCGGATGACCGGGAGCGCGTGGGCATCGCCCGCGAGCGTGCGCTGGCGGATCCGGGCTTCCGTTACGACATCGAGTTCCGCATCTGGAATCCGCAGCGCGGCGAGCGCGTGGTGCATTCCGTCGCCGACGTGCAATTCAAGGACGGCAAGGCGACCCGCATGGTCGGCATGCTGCAGGACATCACGGACAGGAAGCGCGCGGAGGAAGAGGTCCGGCATCTCGCGTTCTACGATACGACCACCGGCTTGCCGAACCGCGTGATGTTCGAGACAGTCGTGGAGCAGGCGCTGGAAGCCTGCCGCCGGGACGGCGCGCCGGCGAGCATGCTGGTGATTAACCTGGATCGCTTTCGCGACGTCAATTACACGCTCGGGCATGCCGACGGCGATGCCATCCTGAAGCAGGTCGGCATGCGGATCTCGGAGGCGCTCGGGCCGGAAGGCTTCGTGGCCCGGGTCGGCAATGCGCAGTTTGCCGCGGTGCTGCCCGGCGTAGCGCTGGCGCAGACGCCGCCGCGCATTCGCGCCGTATTCGCTGCGCTCGAGCGGCCGTTCCCGATCTCCGGGATCTGCTACGAACTCGGCGCAAACATCGGCCTCTCCGGTGCGCCCGAGCATGCGGACGACGTCAAGACCTTCATCCGCCGGGCCAACGTCGCGCAGTATCAGGCACGGCAGATGGGGCAGGCCTATGCCATCTACGACCCGGCGACGGATCCCTACAACCCGCGGCGCCTCGCGTTGATCGGTGAATTCCGGAAATCGGTGAAGGCGGGCCAGCTGCAGCTCTATTGCCAGCCCAAGGTCGATCTGCGCACACGCATGATCGTCGGCGCGGAAGCGCTGGTGCGCTGGCAGCATCCGGTGCTCGGCATGGTGCCGCCGGACCAGTTCGTTCCGCAGATCGAAGCGACCGACCTGATCCACGAGCTGACGCGCGCCATGCTGGATCGCTCGGTCGCCCAGGTGGCCGAGTGGCGCAGGCGCGGCGTTGCCGTGCCCATGGCCGTCAACGTCTCCCCGCGCAATCTGATGGAACCGGAATTCGTGGCGCGGGTGCAGGACATGCTGGAGTCCTCCCGCTTGCCGCCGGAGGCCCTCGGGCTCGAAATCACGGAGTCGAGCTTGATCGCCGATCCCAAACGGACGATCGCCGAGCTGCAGCGGCTGGATGCGATGGGACTGCCGATCTTCGTCGACGACTTCGGCACCGGGTATTCATCGCTGAGTTACCTGATCAGCCTGCCGGTCGACGTCATCAAGATCGACCACAGCTTCACGATGCACATGATCGACAAGCCGAACTGCGCGGCCGTCGTGCGCTCCACCGTCGACCTCGCCCATAGCCTGGGCATGACGGTGGTTGCCGAAGGAACGGCGTCGCGCGAAATCTGGGATGCACTCGCCGAATTGGGATGCGACCAGGGGCAGGGGCATTTCATCTCTCCGCCCCTGCCGGCGGCCCAGTTCATGGCGTGGTCGGCGTCGTCGGGCATTGCCCTGCAGCCGGCCTGACCGGCGGAACCGCGCCTTCGTTCCGTTTTAAATGTTGCCCGAGCGCTGGTTCGGGTGCGTACGCTGGAATTCCGCGAGTTCGGCACGGACCTCGTCGCGCGTCTTGGACGGACCGCCGGATTCGACGGCCGGGTAGGCACTTTCAAGCACGTCCAGCCTGCCATGCGCACGGGCGTCGGCCAGCTCCGCCTTCACTTCGTCGCGCGGCCTCGTGCCGGCAACTTGCGTGGCGGATGGATAGGCG
>SPQI01000062.1 GCA_004570315.1 Oxalobacteraceae bacterium OM1
CGATACGGGGACGTCGATGCGTCCGGCCGAACCGGGGCTTTTCGGCGGCGCGGCCGGCTTCGCGCGGGCGGCTGCCTGGCGACGGGCGCGAAGGCGCGCCAGGACTTCGAGATGGAAGGCTACGGTGTCCGGACGTTTTCCCGCTTCACGATATCCGAGGCTGTCCGGTGCGGGTTCGCCTTCCGAGAGCGCATATGAATTCCACATGGCATGTCCTTGGTGGTCCGACCATCGACCACGGCTCGTAGAGGCTGACAATTGGTGTCAGTGTAGGAAGCCGCCAACAGAAAATAAGTAAAGAAAATGGTTGCTTTGCCATGTTCGCGGGCGCAACGCATTGAAGCGGTCGATGCATGCCGCGCGACCGGGCACGCGCGACACCACGCGATGCGGCACGCTGGGGCACGCTGGGGCACGATGGGGTACAGTGCAGCCTTCCGATTCACGCATGCCGACATGGACCAGCCGCCTTTCGATCCGCCCTTCCTTACGCGCCACACGCAGGAAGCAGACACGCAATTGATCTTCACCGCCGCCGACGGCAGCACCGCGGCGCTCGGCAGCACGGCCGGCCGCTGGGTCGACATCGCCGCGGCACCCGCGCCCGCTTCCGCCTCTGCCTCCACCGGCAGTTCTGCAGGCAAGACCTATCTCAAGGTACCCTTCGCGGAGAAGGACGAGGCCAAGGCTCTCGGCGCACGCTGGGATGCCGCACGGAAGAAGTGGTACGCGCCGCCCGGCGCGGATCTCGCCCAGTTCGCGCGCTGGACGGCGTGATGCTGTCCTGCCGCGTGGTGTCGCGCTGCGGAAACATCCCGCGTCCGCCGCTGTAACACCATCGCAATTGCACTGCGGCCCGCCGCACGAGCCTTGATGCAGGCGAAACGCGGAGCCTGCGCCGCTTGGCACGACGCAAAGTCACGCCAGACCTTCCACCGAATACTCCCTCTTCGGGTCGCATATCGAACCCATCGATTTCACATCAAGGGAGCGTGCGGAATGGATCGAACAACGAGAAAGATACTGGCGATGTGCATGGCGGCCGCGCTGGCCGCGTGCGGTGGCGGCGGTGGCGACGGCGGCAATACGCTCAGCGCCAACCAGGGAACGCAGACCGGCGGCACGGGCGCCACGACTGGCGGTACGAGTGCCGGTAGCGGCACGGGCACGACCACCGGCACCGGTGGCACTGCCGGCGGAAACACGGGTAGCGCCACCGGAAGTACCGGCACCGGGACCGGTGCGTCGACTGGCGGCACTTCCGGTTCAAGCACCGGCGGCACCGCAGGCGGCGGCACTGGCGGCGCCAGTGGCACCGGCGGCACCAGTGGCACTGGTAGCACTGGTGGCACTGGTGGCACGACCAGCCCCGCATCGGAACAGCAGCTCAAGGGCTATCTCGGCCTGGTGGCGAGCCAGCTCGTTTATATCAAGGCCAACCGCTCCATCTACTTTCCGGTCGCGCTCGAGCAATTCGAAAGCGCACAAGGCATCTACGACTTCGCCTCGGGCAGCAAGACCGACATCACCAACGTCACCATTCCGACGCCGGCGCGCGCACCGGCGGCACCGCTCGCGGCCTTCGGTTTCCGCATCGAAAAATTCGTGCAGCGCGCGACGCCGGACCAGGACGTCGCCAACCAGAAGGCGGTCGGCCGGATCGCCTTCAACCTTGAGGAAAAACCCGGCACGCCGGGCATCGCGGCCGGCGCGACCGCCGAGCAGATCCGCTTCGTCATCGACAAGGTGGAGCTGAGCTCGGACGCCAAGGGCGAACTCGTCGCGGCGCGCGTGCAGGACGGCGCGCAGATGACCGTCTACGGACGCAATGCGGCCGGCACGGAAGTGCGCGAGACGATTCCCCTCCCGAACGGCGCGGTCAAGCTCGTGCCGCTGGAGTGGATGCTCGACCCGGGCGGCGACACCACCAGCGTGATGCTGGTCGTCGACCTCGAGACGGCGTTCTCGCAGGCGGGCGACAAGCTCGCTGCCCTGGCCGACCTGGCCGGGCAATTCTCGATGCAGGTGACGATGTCGTTCGCCCAGCTGGTGCGTCCGGGCGTCCCGGCGAGCGGCACGACGCCCGCCGTGGAGCGCCGCGAACTGACGGGCCAGTCGATCAGCGTCAACGGCCTGCCGCCCGTGACCGGCTGGGGCGTGTCCGGCAACGCCTGGGTCCGGATGTATCCGCCGCAGTAAGCCGCAGTAAGCGTGCCCCGTGCGCAGCCGGTACTACGATGCCGGCTGCGTCGTCACATCGATGAACTCGACCGGCACGTCGATGCGCTCGGTGATCGCGAACGCCGAGCGGTAGGACGTGATGCCGAGGCTGGCGGGCGGCGTCAGCGCATATTCCACGAACACCTTTTGGCCCAGCCGGTAGACCTTCCGGATCTGCACGAAGGTGCCGCCGAAGAAGGTGCGGCGGATCACGCCGACGACGCTGCTCTTCGCGAAGTCCACTTGCGGCTGCGCCGGCGGCGCGGCGTAGGGCGCGGTATGCGCGCGCCACACTTGCGTCCAGGTCGCGGCATCGGTGATGACGAAGTTCTGTTCGGTGGTGATGCCGGACGGCAGGTCCGACACGAGGGTGAAGGCGAGTTGCTGCGGCACCGGATTCGCCTGCACGAAGCTTCCCACCAGCTGCGCCACCTGCAGCGTATTGGCATTGGCGGCGAGCGCCTGCCGCACTTGCGTGATCTGCGCCGCGCTCAGCTTCTGCTTCAATGTGTCGAGCAGCCGGTCATGGACGTCGCCCGGACTGCCGCCGGCCACCGCCGCCTGCAAGGGCGAACTCAGGAAGTCCGCGACGACCGAGAGATCGGCGACGGTCACGAGTGCCGTCGCCACATCCGCCTGCGCGTAGGCCACGGCGACCGGCGTCACGCTCGCGGCGGCCGCCGGGCCGAAGCTGCTGAACCAGGCCGCGGGATCGCTGCGGCTCAGTCGCGCGACGAGCAGTTCGGTCAGCGGCGTCAGGTTGGCGCGCAGCGTGCTGCCGCTGCCATAGGCGAGCGCGTGCAGCTTGTCGGTGCTGCCGGGAATCGATGCTTCGATGGCGCAGGGCAGGGCGGCGTTGGGCATCGTGATCGCATACGTGCCGTCGGCGGCGCTGACGGCCGCGCCGTTTCCGGCCAGGCAGACCGCCTTCACGGTGGCGGCTGCCACGGCCTTGCCAGTGGCGACCGTGCCGGTCAGCGTGAGCGGCGCCGGCGGCGCGCTGCCGCCGTCCACCGTCACGCTGCCGCCGCATGCCGCGAGGCCGAGACTGAGAAGGAAGGCGAGCGGGAGCGATGTCTTTGCGAGAGTCTTCATGAGTGCGGGTGCGTGGGATGGGCGTCACTTCATCATAGAAGCGGGGCGCACGGCGGATGTATCGAATTTGTCGTACGCGCCGCAGCTTTGCATCGATTGGACACATGGCTTCGCGAGCCCGCTTATGCGGATGGTCAAGGCAGCGATGCGTTTCAAGAACTTGCGCAGCGAGGTTTGATCTAGAGCGAAAAACCTCACGAGGATGACGCCATGAAGTCGATCGCCGCTGCCGCAACCCTAGCCCTGTGTCTCGTCGGATGCGGAGGCGGCGACCGCACCGCCGACGCCACGGCGTCGGGCTCCGCCACCCTGATGCCCACGGTGTACCTCCCCGACGGCACCGTCACAACCGCATGCGCGCTGGAGCCGCTGTGCTCGGGCACCCTCACGGTGCCGGGCAGCTACCGCGACTACCGCATCACCCGCAACCTCGACACCTACATCCTCACCTCGAACAGCGGCACGTCGCAGGTGCTCGCGGTGCAGATCCATCGCCTGCGCTTCGCCGATGCGGAAGTCGACCTTCAGACCGACGGCGTCGCCGGGCAGGCCTACCGCCTGTACCAGGCCGCCTTCAACCGCCAGCCGGACCTCGCCGGCCTCGGCCTCTGGATTTCGGCCATGCGCAACGGCATGTCGCTGCTCGACGTCGCCAATGCCTTCTACCAGTCGGCGGAGTTCAAATCCATCTATGGCAGCAATCCCAGCAACACCGAGCTGATCACGCGCTACTACCGCAATGCGCTGCAGCGCGAACCGGAACCGGCCGGTTTGAACTATTGGGTCGGCCTGCTCGACGCCGGCGCGCTCACGCCGGCCCAGGTGCTGGTGCAGTTCAGCGAAAGCCCGGAGAACAAGGCCCGCGTGCTGGCCGCCATCCAGTTCGGCGTCACCTTCATTCCGCCGGACCTGCAACCGCCGGTGCCGGGATCCTTCCAGGCCAAGGTCTCCCTCGCGCCGCCCAATACCTGGTACGTCAGCGGCATCGTGCATCTGGAAGTGCGCGGCTCGGGCATGCGCAACGTCGAGCTGCTGCCCGCCAGCGGCTACCTGCCGCGCTACGGTGTCTTCAACGTGTCGGCCGACGGCACGGTCGCCACGCTCGACTTCGATACGCGCACGCTGCCGAACGGCGCCCGCGATTTCCGCATCAGCGCCTTCAGTGCGCCCTCGGGCGATCCCTCGGCCGCGGAGATCGTGGCCATGCCGGTTCGCCAGTGGGTGATCAACAACAACGCGCCGCCGCCGGTGCCGGTCTTCACCGCGGCCGTGACCAACGCCCCGAACGCCGGCGCCGTGCTCACAGGCGTCGTGCGGTTCGAAGTGCGCGGCAGCGGCATCGAGAACGCGGAGCTGTTGCCGGCGGATGGCTACCAGCCGATCTACGGCCGCTTCAACCTCTCGCCCGACCGCACCTTCGCCTGGCTGGACTTCAACACCAACCAGCTGCCATCGGGACCGTATGCGATGCGCATCAGCGCCTACAACGTGCCGCCCGGCCAGCCCGGCGCGAGCGAGATCGTCGCCATGCCGGCGCGGCAGTGGTTGCTGGTGCATTGAATCCGGGGTTTGCGCTGCTGCGATGCAAGAACCGCTTGCTCGTCATCAAGCGCGCAACGAAAACCGTACACGGGAGGACGAGCCCGTCCTAAGATGATCTCGACCCCTAGGAAGGTCAGATTGATTTCGCCGCGCGGTGCTTGCTGCGCGGCTTTTTTTTTGGCGCGTGCAAATGGCTGCCGCCGGCGAGGCAGGGCATTGCTAGAATGGCGTTTTTTCTGCCCGCCAACCCGCCATGCTCGTCTCCCGCATCTGTACCCAGGATTCCCTTCTCTCGCCGCAAATGCAGGAGTGGCAGTTGCGCTTCAAGGAGCGCCCGATCCACCTGCACCGCAAGATCTGGGAGTGGTGCTACATCAGCGAAGCGCTGGCCGAGCGCGGCATGCTGCGTCCCGGCATGCGCGGACTGGGTTTCGCGGTCGGCCAGGAGCCGCTCACGGCCATGTATGCGCGCATGGGCGCCAGCATCGTGGCCACCGACCTGTTCGCGGAGAAGGCCGAGGAGAGCGGCTGGGTCACGACCGGCCAGCATGCCGGCGACACTGCGGCGCTCAACAATCGCGGCCTGTGCGACGAACGCGAGTTCAACCGGCTGGTGACATTCCAGTTCGCCGACATGAACAACATCGGCACGGGTTTCGACGAGCAATTCGACTTTGTCTGGTCGTCGTGTGCCTTCGAGCATCTCGGCTCCATCGAGAAGGGCCTGCAATTCGTGCAGAACGCGATGCGCTGCCTGAAACCGGGCGGCTACGCCGTGCACACCACCGAATTCAATCTCTCCTCCGACGCTGACACCGTGGAATCCGGCGACACCGTGCTGTTCCGCAAGCGCGACATCGAGTCGCTGATCGCGGCGCTGCGCGAGCAGGGCCATGCCATCGACATCGATTGGGCAAACGGCAACGGCTACGCCGATCAGACGATCGACTTGCCGCCCTACAAGCAGGAAGTTCACCTGCGCGTGCAAATCCAGCAATACGTGGTCACGTCGATCGGGCTGATCGTGCGCAAGGCGGGCGGCGCACAGGAAAAACCGGCCGGGCTTGGACGTTTCTTCGGCCGCAAGGGCTGAGCCAGCGCAGTTTTTCTTCAACGGGCACGATCCGGCCCGGACATCACTGTGGGCGTCATGCCGGGCCGGCAGCGGCGCCAATTGCCAGTACAAACGGTTCATCGACCATAGACGGACGGTCGGTCGATGGACCGGTCCTCCGACTGTTCGTCATTCCTCATTAAACCCTTTGGATTCAAAGACTTGGGCAGTTCCGGCGGAAAACCTCCGGAGCGGCGGCACACCCATGTCCAGCCAGCGTGGTTTTCCCGCAAATTGCTTGCAATCCACATTCCGACTGTGTATTCTCGTCGGCAATGTGACGTATGTCACATAGTTTGGACCCAAGCCCTTGATAAATCAGGAATTCCGATTTGCCAAGATCGTTCCAGCCGAATCTGCGGACGCCGTTGCCTGAGATGAAACCTCGATACCAACTTCCCAAGAACGAACTCATGGAGGCGCTGCTCAGTTTCAAGAGCGCCTTCCGCACCGTGGGCGTGTTCAGCGCGATTATCAATCTGCTCATGCTGACGCCTTCGCTTTACATGCTCCAGGTGTACGACCGCGTGCTGCAGAGCCGGAACGAGATCACCCTGCTGATGCTCACCCTGATGATGCTCGGCGGCTATCTCTTCATGAGCGCGCTCGAACTTATTCGCAGCTTCGTGCTGGTGCGCGTGGGCGCCCAGCTCGACATGCGCCTGAACAAGCGGGTCTACACCGCGGCCTTCGAGCAGAACCTCAAGCGCGGCGGCGGCAACGCCGGCCAGGCGCTGCAGGACCTCACCAACATCCGCCAGTTCCTGACCGGTAACGCGCTGTTCGCCTTCTTCGACGCGCCGTGGTTCCCGTTCTACCTGATCGTCATCTTCCTGTTCGAACCGACGCTCGGCATCTTCGCCGTCGCGGCGACCGCCATCCTGATCGTGCTGGCCATCGTCAACGAGAAGGTGTCGAAGAAGCCGCTGTCCGAAGCCAACACCATGGCGATCACCTCGTCGACTCTGGCGACGAACAACCTGCGCAACGCGGAAGTCATCGAATCGATGGGCATGCTGCCCAACCTGATGCACCGCTGGTTCAAGCTGCACGGCCGCTTCCTGCAGCTGCAGGGCGAGGCGAGCGAAAAGGCCGGCATCGTCAATGCCATCACCAAGTTCGTGCAGGTAGCGGTGCAGTCGCTGGTGCTCGGCATGGGCGCGCTGCTCGCCATCGAAGGCAAGATTTCCCCCGGCATGATGATTGCCGCCTCCATCCTGCTGGGCAAGGCGCTCGGTCCGGTGCAGATGCTGATCGGCGTCTGGAAATCATGGGCCAGCACGCGCAGCGCCTATGAGCGCCTCGTAACCCTGCTCGAAGCCAACCCGCCCCGCGCGAGCGGCATGTCGCTGCCCAAGCCGCAAGGCGTGATGACGGTCGAAGGCGTGGTCGCCGCGCCGCCCGGCGCGCAATCGCCGGTGATCAAGGGCCTGAACTGCGCCATGCAGCCGGGCGACGCGGTCGGCGTGATCGGCCCCAGCGGTTCCGGCAAATCGACGCTGGCGCGCCTCTTGGTCGGCGTCTGGCCGGCAGCCGCCGGCAAGGTGCGCCTCGACGGCGCCGACATCTACCAGTGGAGCAAGGACGAGCTCGGTCCGCACATCGGCTACCTGCCGCAGGACATCGAACTGTTCGCCGGCACCGTCAGCGAGAACATCGCGCGCTTCGGCGACGTCGACTCCGACAAGGTCATCGAAGCGGCCAAGCGCGCCGGCGTGCACGACATGATCCTGCACTTCCCCAAGGGCTACGACACCATGCTCGGCGATGGCGGCGGCGGTCTCTCCGGTGGCCAGAAGCAGCGCATCGGCCTGGCGCGCGCCATGTACGGCGATCCGGCGCTGGTGGTGCTCGATGAGCCGAATTCCAACCTCGACGACGTCGGCGAGCAGGCGCTGGTGCAGGCCGTGCTCGACATGCGCCGCCGCGGCAAGACCGTGGTGCTGATCACCCACCGCACCAGCATCATCGGCGTGACCAACAAGCTGCTCCTGCTGCGTGACGGCGTGGCGCAGATGTTCGGCCCGACCGACCAGGTGCTCGCCGCCCTCACGCAGGCGACCCAGCAACAGCAAGCCCAGCAGGCGCAGCTCGCCGCGCAGCAGCAGGCCGCCGCCGAACAGGCCCGCCTCGCTGCCCAGCAGCAGCCGGCCGCCGTGTCCGAACAGGAGTGACCATGAGAATGCTATTCAACAAGGAAGCCGTCACCGACGTCGTGCCGAAGGAGCCCGAACTCGAGATGGTGAACACCGACGCCACGACCCATACGCGGCTCGGCTGGTGGATCGTGCTCGCCGGCGTCGGCGGCTTCATCCTGTGGGCGATGTTCGCGCCGCTCGACAAGGGCGTGCCGGTGAACGGCACCGTGGCCGTGGCGACGAACCGCAAGCTGATCCAGCACCAGACGGGCGGCACCATCGCCGACATCCTGGTCAAGGAAGGCGACGTGGTGAAGGCCGGCCAGCCGCTGGTGAAGATGAACGACGTGCAAGCCCGTTCCAACGCCGAGACGGCCCGCGCCCAGTACGTGACTGCACGCGCTGCCGAAGCCCGCCTGACCGCGGAACGCGACGGCAAATCCGCCATCGCCTTCCCGGCGGAACTCGAACAGACCAAGAACGATCCCCGTGTGGTCAATGCGATCAGCCTGCAGACCCAGCTGTTCATGTCGCGCCAGTCGTCGCTGAAGAACGAACTCGGCGCGATCGACGAAAACATTGCCGGTCTGAAGGCGCAGATGCAGGGCCTGAAGGACGTGCTCGAAAGCCAGAAACAGCAGGCCCAGCTCCTGAAGGAACAGCTCGAAGGCATGCGTGACCTGGCCAAGGACGGCTACGTCGCCCGCAACCGCCTGCTCGACCTGGAGCGCACCTATGCGCAGATCAACGGCGGCATCGCCGAGAACGTCGGCAACATCGGCCGCGCCCAGCGCCAGGTCGCGGAGCTGACGCTGCGCCGCGCCCAGCGCCAGCAGGACTACCAGAAGGAAGTGCGGACCCAGCTGTCCGACGTGCAGAAGGAGGCCGAGGCGCTCGAGAGCCGCCTGCAAGGCCTCGACTTCGACCTGTCGAACGTGCTGGTCAGGGCGCCGGTGGACGGCACGGTGGTCGGCGTGAACGTCTTCACCAAGGGCGGCGTCGTGCCGCCGGGCTTCCGCATGATGGACGTCGTCCCGAGCGACGATCCGCTGATCGTGGAAGGCCAGGTGCCGGTCAACCTGATCGACAAGGTGCACACGACGCTGCCGGTCGAGCTGGTGTTCACCGCCTTCAACCAGAACCGTACGCCGCACGTGCCGGGCGTGGTCACGCAGATCTCGGCCGACCGCCTGGTCGACGAGAAATCCGGCCAGCCGTATTACAAGATGCAAGCCAAGGTCACCGACGAAGGCAAGAAGATTCTCGCCAACCTCCAGGTGCGTCCGGGCATGCCGGTCGAGGTCTTCGTCCGCACGGGTGAACGCACGCTGATGAGCTACCTGCTCAAGCCGGTGTTCGACCGCGCGAAGTCTGCGATGAGCGAGGAGTAAGCGTGGCAGCAACCTTCAGCAAGCGCCTGCTGGCGACGGCCGTGCTCGCCGCGCTGGCCGTGCAGACCGGCAATGCGTCGGCGCTCGGATTGATCGAGGCGTACGAAGCCGCCCTGCAGAACGATCCGGTGTACCGCTCGGCCGTGCACGACAACGAGGCTGGCCAGCAGAACCGCGCCCTCGGCCGCTCGAACCTGCTGCCGAACGTGTCGGCCAGCTACAGCGCCTACAAGAACCGCGCGGACTACACCACGCCGAACTTCCTCGGCCAGGAAACGACGACGCATCCGGAATACCGCAGCAACTCCAGCGCCGTGCAGTTGCGCCAACCGCTGTTCAATCTCGACGGCTATGCCCGCTACAAGCAGGGCCAGGCCCAGGCGAACTACAGCGACGCGCAGTTCAACGCCCGCGCCCAGGACCTGCTGCTGCGCCTCGTGAGCGCCTACGCGGACGCCAAATACGCGGAAGACACGCTCGCGCTCGCCACCGTGCAGCGCGACACCTTCGCCGAGCAGAAGGCCGTCAACGAGCGCATGTTCCAGAAAGGCGAGGGCACCAAGACCGACGTGCTCGAGACGCAGGCCAAGTTCGACCTGGCCGAAGCGCAGCTGATCGAGGCGCGCGACAACCTCACCACGGCGCGCAATACGCTCGCTTCCATCGTGGGGCAGGACATCACGGACCTCGATTCGCTGGGCGACGGTTTCAAGGTCCGGCCGATGCAGCCGGCCACCTTCGAGGAATGGAAGACCCTGGCGCTGGAGCAGAACGCGGAAATCACGGCGCAGCGCTACGTCGTCGAAGCGTCCGAGCAGGAAGTCTTGAAGAACCGCGCCGGACATGCGCCGCGCGTGGACCTGGTAGCCGCGGTCAGCAAGGGCAAGTCCGAAACCCTGACCACGCTGAACCAGGATTCCACCACGCGCAGCCTCGGCGTGCAGGTCAACATTCCCATCTACTCCGGCGGTGCGACCACCGCGGCGAGCACGCAGGCGGTCGCCAGCCGCGAGAAGGCCAAGTCCGATCTGGAAGCGAAGACCAACCAGGTGCTGGTCGAGCTGCGCAAGCAATACAACCTCGTGCTGAGCAGCGCCTCGCGCATCGACGCGCTGGTGAAGTCGGTGCAGTCCGGCCGCGCGCTCGTCACGGCGACGCAGCAGAGCGTGAAGGGCGGCGTGCGCATCAACCTCGATGTGCTCAATGCCCAGCAACAGCTGTTCGTCGCGCAACGCGATCTCGCGCAAGCGCGTTACAGCTATCTGCTGGCCTACCTGCGCCTGCGCAACGCCGCCGGCACGCTGAACGGCGAAGACCTCTCGACCATCGCTTCCTATTTCGTGAAGGGCGGAAGCGGCGCGACGACGGCAGCCGTGCAGCCGATCGACATGCTGGCCGAGACGAAACGCATGGCCGTGCCGCTGCGCGCCGCACTGCCGCTTGTACCGTCAGTTTCACCGCCAGTTGCACCGCCGGTGCGGGCCGAAGCGGCGGCACCGGCCGCAGAGCGTGACGTCGTCCTGCAAGCGGTGAGCGATTGGACGCAGGCCTGGAGCGCGCGCGACGTCGATGCCTACCTTCGGTTTTATGCTGACGATTTCGTTTCGGTCAACGGCCAGGATCGTGCCGCATGGGCGCAGGAACGCCGGACAAAGATCAGCGCCAAGCGCTTCATCAAGGTGCAGGCGGAAGCGCCGGAGGTGGTGATCGACGGCGATACCGCCACCGTGCGTTTCCGTCAGATCTACGCGTCCGACAAGACGCGCGATGCCACAGCCAAGACGCTGACGTTCACGCGGCGCGGCGGTCAGTGGAAGATCAAGCAGGAAACCGTCGCCGGCTGAAGCATGGCCGGTCGGCTTTCCGCCCGCCGGCTCTCCTGTATGATGGCGCCTCGCAGCACAATGGGACCATCATGGAAACGTCACCGCCACAGCACGGCATGCGGTCCGGCAAGATTCTCTTCGCCGATCAATTGAGGGCGGTCGCGGCGCTGAGCGTCGTGATCGTTCATCTGCTGGGCGTCTATTGGGCGGCGCGCGACGTCGTGGCACGGCACATCGCCGCGCCGGTGCTCCAAGGGCCTTCCGCGAAGAGCCTGGATGCCATCTCCTACGCCTGGTTCAACTTCGGACCCTTCGGCGTCTCGCTGTTCTTCCTGATCAGCGGTTTCGTCATTCCCTTCTCCGTCATGCAGTCGACGCGCCCGCGCTTCCTGCTCGCCCGCGCGCTGCGCATCTATCCCACCTACGTCGTCTGCCTTGCCTGCGGGCTGGCTGCAATCTGGTTGTCCGGGCGCTACTGGGGACAGGCGTTTCCATGGGGCTGGCAGCAGGTCGTCGCCAACGCCACGCTGTTGCAGAGCATCGCTGCGGTGGAGAGCATCGACATGGTCAACTGGAGCTTGTCGATCGAGATCAAGTTCTACCTGTTCGTGTGCCTGGCGGCGGCATGGATTCGCAACGGACGGGCGGTCGCGCTGATGGCGGCCGCCGTGGCGCTGATGGCGGCCATCCTGGTGCAGCGCCACCTCCTGCCCGAGAGCTGGCAACAGCTGAACGTGTTCGGCTTCCCAGTTCACCTCGTCTTCGTCGCGCATGACCTGCTGTTCCTGCCCTACATGCTGGTCGGGACGATGTTCGCGTTCCACTATCGCGGCAAGATGGGGACCGGCATGCTCGCTGCGAGCGTCGCGCTGCTGCTTGCCGCTTTCGCCGGCACGTGGACGCACACGGTGCTGAAGGAGCAGTTTCCCGCGGTGCCGGTGAACTATCTGTACGCTGTTGCGGTGTTCGGCGCGGCCTATGCCATGCGCGACCGCTTCCGCAATATCGCACCCCTGGATTGGCTGGCGTCCGTCAGCTATCCGCTCTATGCGCTGCACTCGGTGATCGGCTACGCGACGATACGATTCCTGACGGCGAACGGCGTGGGCTACTACCTTGCGGTGGGAATCGCGCTGACTCTCATTCTGGTCGTGGCCTATCTCATCCACCGGGCGGTGGAATTGCCGACCCAGGCACTCGGCAAGCGGCTCGCGCGCAATGCGCGGCCGGCCGGCTCTGCGGCCAAACCTGCAATGGCTGTTACTTCCGATTAAGCTGCCTGCGTCTCTTCCCGCATCTCCTTGCGGCAGTGCGGGCAGGACTTGCCGGGCACGTACCACGGCGAAAGCTGCTCGCGCGGCGTGACTACGGCGCGGCAGGCAAAGCACTGCTTGGTGTCCGTGGCTTCGAGCTTCGGATTCAATGCGGTGCGGTAATCGAAGACGAAGCAGTCGCCGCGATAGTGGTCGCCGCCCACTTCCTCGAAGTACTTCAGGATGCCGCCCTCGAGCTGGTACACGTGGTCGTAGCCGACGTTCTGCATGTGGATCGCCGCCTTCTCGCAGCGGATGCCGCCGGTGCAGAAAGTCACCACCGTCTTGTCCGCAAGTTCGTCCTTGTGCTGCGCCACGATCTCCGGAAATTCGCTGAACTTGTCGATGCGGTAATCGAGCGTGTTCTCGAAGGTGCCGACGTCCACCTCGAAGGCATTGCGCGTATCCATCATCACCACCGGCCGGCCCTCGTCGTCGTGACCCTGGTCGAGCCAGCGCTTGAGTGTCTGCGCCGGCACCGCGGGGGCGCGGCCGAGTTCCGGTTTAATCAACGGCATCTTCATCGTGATGATTTCGCGCTTGAGTTTCACCAGCATCTTGGTGAAAGGCTGGCGGTCGGAAAAGCTTTCCTTGGGCTCGATGTCGGCAAAGCGCGGATCGCTGCGCAGGAAGGCGACGAAGCGGTCGATCGCTTCGCGCGTGCCCGCGAGGAAGAGATTGATACCTTCCGGGCTGAGCAGAATCGTCCCTTTCAAGCCGAGTTCTTCGCACAGCGCGCGGTACACCGGGCGCTTGGCTTCGGTGTCGTCGAAGGTGATGAATTTGTAGGCAGAAATGTTGACGATGTTGTTGCTGGGTTGCATGGCGAGGGAAGTCTTCCGTAGCAAAACACCGACACCGCAATTGCATAAAAAAGCGGCACCGGAGATAAGTCTTTGATTTGGCGTCATTATACTTTGCCGGTCCGGTTTTTCCCTGCCGCAGGACACATTGACGCAGGTGAATTGCCCCTCGGCAGTGCTGCCTGCCGGAGTAGAATAATGGAATGACCACGCCGCAGTTCACCCACCTCCGCCTCCATTCCGAATACTCGATCGTCGACGGCCTTGTGCGCATCGACGATGTTGTCAAAGCCGCAGCAAAAGACGGGCAGGCCGCCCTTGCCATCACCGATCTTGCCAACCTGTTCGGCATGGTGAAGTTCTACAAGGCCGCGCGCGCCAAAGGCGTGAAGCCGATCGCCGGCTGCGACGCCTGGATCACCAATGACAACGACCGCGACAAGCCCTCGCGTCTGCTGCTGCTGGTGAAGAATCGCACCGGCTATCTGCAGCTGTGCGAACTGCTGTCGAAGGCCTGGCTGACCAACGTGCATCGCGGCCGCGCGGAGATCCGTGCCGAATGGCTGGAGAACGGCGCCGCGAGCGGGCTGATCGCGCTGTCCGGCGCCCACGCCGGTGATGTCGGCATGGCCATCGATAACGGCAACATGGCCGCCGCCGAACGCTGCGCCGAGCGCTGGGCCGAGATCTTCCCGAACCACTATTACATCGAGGTGCAGCGCTACAACCAGCCGAACATGGAAAACCATGTGCGTGCGGCCGTGGCGCTGGCAGCCAAGCTGAAGCTGCCGGTCGTCGCCACGCATCCGATGCAGTTTCTCAGCAAGGAAGAATTCATTGCGCACGAGGCGCGCACCTGCATCGCGGAAGGCGAGATCCTCGCCAACAACCGCCGCGTGAAGCGCTTCAACGAGCAGCAGTGCTTCCGCACGCAGGCAGACATGGCGGAAGTCTTCGCCGACATGCCGGGTGCGCTGCAGAACTCCGTCGAGATCGCCAAGCGCTGCAACCTGCAGCTGGAACTCGGCAAGCCCAAGCTGCCGCTGTTCCCGACGCCCAACGGCATGTCGCTCGACGACTTCCTCGTGCAGCAGGCCAAGGACGGCCTGGAGGAGCGCCTCGTCCAGCTCTTTCCCGACGAAGCCAAGCGCGAGCAGCAACGTCCGCGCTACGAAGAGCGCCTGAAGTTCGAGACCGACACCATCATCAAGATGGGCTTCCCTGGCTACTTCCTCATCGTGGCGGACTTCATCCAGTGGGGCAAGAACAACGGCGTGCCGGTCGGACCGGGCCGCGGCTCGGGCGCCGGTTCGCTGGTGGCGTATGCGCTCAAGATCACGGACCTCGATCCGCTTGAATACAACCTGCTGTTCGAACGCTTCCTGAACCCGGAACGCGTCTCGATGCCCGACTTCGACATCGACTTCTGCCAGGAGAACCGCGACCGCGTGATCCAGTACGTGAAGGATCGCTACGGCCGCGAGGCGGTGTCGCAGATCGCGACCTTCGGCACGATGGCGGCGAAGGGTGCGGTGCGCGACGTCGGCCGCGTGCTCGACATGGGCTACAACTTCTGCGACGGCATCTCCAAGCTGATTCCGTTCAAGCCGGGCAAACTGGTGACCATCGCCGATGCGCTCGAAGAAGAGCCGCTGCTCAAGGAGCGCATGGAGAAGGAAGAAGAGGTCAAGCAGCTGCTCGACCTCGCGCAGCAGGTCGAAGGCATCACCCGCAGCGTCGGCATGCACGCCGGCGGCGTGCTGATCGCGCCCGGCAAGCTCACCGATTTCTGTCCGCTCTACACGCAAGGCGGCGACGCCGGCGTGGTGTCGCAGTACGACAAGGACGACGTGGAAGCCGTCGGCCTGGTGAAGTTCGACTTCCTGGGCCTCACCACGCTCACCATCCTTGACCGCGCGGTCCGCTACATCAAGATGCTCGATCCGGCGATGGAGAACTTCGCGCTGGAGAAGCTGCCGCTCAATGACCGGGCTTCCTATGAGCTGCTGACGAAGGCGAAAACCGTCGCCGTGTTCCAGCTGGAAAGCCGCGGCATGCAGGGCATGCTGAAGGATGCGCGTCCCGACCGCTTCGAGGACATCATTGCGCTGGTGGCGCTGTATCGCCCGGGCCCGATGGACCTGATTCCCGACTTCTGCAAGCGCAAGCACGGCGAGAAGTTTGAGTATCCCGACCCGCGTACCGAGGGCATCCTGGCCGAGACCTACGGCATCATGGTCTATCAGGAGCAGGTGATGCAGATGGCGCAGGTCATCGGCGGCTACTCGCTCGGCGGCGCGGACTTGCTGCGCCGCGCGATGGGCAAGAAGAAGGCGGAAGAGATGGCGCAGCATCGCCTGATCTTCCGCGAGGGTGCGGCCAAGAACGGTCTCTCGCAGGAAAAGGCCGACGAAATCTTCGACTTGATGGAGAAGTTCGCGGGCTACGGCTTCAACAAGTCGCACGCCGCCGCCTACGCGCTGCTGTCGTACCACACCGCCTATCTGAAGGCCCACCATCCCGCCGCGTTCATGGCAGCCAACATGTCGCTGGCCATGGACGACACGGACAAGATCAAGATCCTCGTCGAGGATTCGGTCGACATCTGCAAGCTGCAGATCCTGCCGCCGGACATCAACAAGTCCGACTACCGCTTCATGCCGGTGGGCGAGCCGGGCAAGAAAGCCGCGCAGATCCGCTACGGCCTCGGTGCGGTGAAAGGCTCGGGCGAGAACGCCATCGCGGCCATCATCGCCGCGCGTCAGGCTGGCGGACCGTTCAAGGACCTGTTCGATTTTGTCAAGCGCGTGGACAAGAAGCAGATCAACCGCCGCACCATCGAGGCGCTGATCCGTGCCGGTGCGATGGACTGCTTCAAGGTTGATCGCGGCATCCTCATCGCCACCGTGAATTACGCGATGGAATGCGCCGAGCAGGCCGAAGCTTCGGCCAACCAGGTCAGCCTCTTCGGCGGCGACGACAGCGATCTCGAGCAGCCGCCCGAGTACGCGAAGGTCTCGCCCTGGTCCGACAAGCAGCGGCTCACGGAAGAGAAGGGCGCGCTCGGCTTCTATCTCTCGGGCCACCTGTTCAACGCCTATGCGGACGAGGTGCGCAAGTTCGTGCGTACCAAGCTCCTCAGTCTCGAACCCTCGCGCGATTCGCGTCTGATGGCCGGCATCATTAGCGCGGTCCGCACGCAGATGACCCAGCGCGGCAAGATGGTCATCGTCACGCTCGACGACGGCACCGCGACGGTCGACGTGACGGTGTTCAACGATCTTTACGATCCGAACCGCAACCTGTTCAAGGAAGACGAATTCCTGGCGGTGCAAGGCAGGGTGTCGGAAGACCGCTTCTCGGGCGGCCTGCGCGTCTCGGCGGAAAAGGTGATGGACATCGCCGCCGCGCGCGTGGCCTTCGGCAAGCAGTTCGCCTTCTCGCTCAGCACCCGCATCGACGCGGCCAAGATCAAGGACATCCTCGCGCCCTACCGCAATGAAAGCGGCCTGCCGCTCACCATGCGCTACATGCGCGACGGCGTGGGCAGCTGCGAGATCCGCCTGGCCGACGACTGGCGCGTCGCGCCGGCCGACCAGCTCAAGCAGCTGCTCTTCGAGAAGCTCGGCGTGAAGGGCGCGACGGTCGAGTATTGATGAAGTGCGGGCCCGGCGGGAAGCCGGGTCGTCCCGCATGGGTCATCATCCTGCGGCAGTCACTTCCGTCGCAGCCGCGCCGGCGGCTCGCATCAAGACCTGCGGCTCGCGGCAGCCGCAATCCGCACCGGCCGTCAGGTCTTTCATCACCTTGCGCAGCTCCGGTCCGTCGCCGTGGCCGCGCGTACGGAAGCCGAGCACGCGCATCAGTCCCCGCATCGGCTCGTTCTCGGCGAGCACATCGCCTTCCAGCTGCTCGATGCCGGCCGTGCGCGCCACGCAGATCAGCGTTTCCACCATCTTGCGGCCGAGGCCGGTGCGCTGCCATGCATCGGCCACGACCACCGCGAAATCCGCGCGCAGCGGATAGGGTTCGGCGACGTATTGCGCCATCGCGACCGGCACTTCGCGGCCTTCCTGCAGGATGAAGGCCAGCACGCTGAAGCGTCCGTGCGGATCGCTGGACGTGAAGCGATCCAGCAGGTCTTCGCTCAAGGAGTGGATGGGCGAGAAAAAGCGGTGGTAGCGCGAACGCACCGAGAGCGTGCCGACGAAGTCCTGGATCAGCGCACGGTCGCTGCGGCGCGCGGCGCGCAGGAATACGGCAGTGCCGTCGCGCAATCGCAGCGTGTCGTGCACCGGCCGGGCGGCCGGCGCCAGTGCGTCCATCACGTCCATCACATGGGCCGGCACGTGCTTCCACCAGTCCAGCGAGAACCACAAGAGACGTCCGAATCCCATGATGACCTCCATCCGCTCCGTTGAATCAGGCCAGCGCGGCGGTGGCGCGCACCGGCACCTGGAACAGCTTGCGCAGTAGCGAGCCGCCGGCTTGCAAGGCGCGCGCAGGTTTGCGGCAGAGCCGGATGGCGGTGTCGTCCAGCGCGGTGAGCAGCGCGTCGCCGTCGCGGTCGAGCACGAAGCTGTCGCCGGGTTGCAGCACGATGTCGCGCGGATCGCCATCCTGCGTCAGCCAGACCGTGCCTTGCGTGGCGCGTACCGTCCAGCCGGCGCCGCGGCGAATGTGGAGATGATGGTCGGGCCGCAGCGCAATGGTTTCGCCGGCGGGGTTCAGATGGTGTTCAAATGCGTTCATGGCGGGCTCCTTTTCTTGCGGTTCGCATGAAATGTTGCAGTGCATGAAGACATTATGGTTTGTTCGCGACTATTTACAATTGGCCCTGCTGGAATAAGATTGTTTCCGTAAAAGGACAATAGGAGGACGGCAATGGAACGGCTCCCGGAAATGATGGCGTTCGCCAAAGTGGTGGAGACAAAGAGCTTTTCAGCGGCTGCGGCAGCCCTGAACACCTCCAAATCGCTGGTGAGCAAGCAGGTCAGCAGCCTGGAAACCGCGCTCGGCGTGCGCCTGCTGACACGCACCACCCGCCGCATGAGCCTCACCGAGATCGGCGCTGCCTATTACGAGCATTGCGCCCGCATCGCGCAGGAAATCGCCGCCGCCAACGCTACCGTCACGCAGCTGCAGGCGGAGCCGCGCGGCGTGCTGAAGCTGACGTCCCCGGTCATCTTCGCCTCGCTGCATTTGCCGCCGTTGCTGGAGAGTTTCCTGCGCCGCTACGAGCATGTCGAAGTGGAGCTGAATGCGAGCGACCGCACGGTCGATATGGTGGACGAGGGCTACGACCTCGCCATCCGCATCACCGACAAGCCGACGGAAACGATGGTGGCGCGGCGCATTTCGCCGGTGCGCTGGGCGACCTGTGCGGCGCCGGCCTATCTCGAACGTTTCGGCACGCCCGAGACGCCCCAGGACCTGCTGCAGCACCAGTGCCTCACCTATTTCGGCATGCCCGCCTTGCGCAGCGGCTGGCGCTATCGTGTCGGCGCGAAGGAATTCACCATGCCGGTCACCGGCCGCTGCCGCGTCAACAGCTCCGAGGTGCTGATCAAGCTGGCCCTCGCCGGCATGGGCATCGTGATGTATCCCACCTATATCGTCGGCCCCTACTTGCGCGACGGCACGCTTAAGGCGGTGCTCACGGACAGCGAGGCGAATCCCGATACCTCGCTCTACGCGACCTACGTGCCGACGCGCTACATGCAACCCAAGGTGCGCGCCTTCATCGATCACCTCTTCGAGCACTTCGGGCCGGAGCCGTATTGGGATCGCTTTTGACCTGGCGCAACCCCGCGCTTTTGAGCAAAGGCAACAAGTGCACAGGTAAGCAGAGTTTGCGGGTGTAACTCTTTATTTCACCGTCAACGATGCAGTCGTCCCGGCGTTTCTAAGCAGTGGAAGTACTCAATTCGTTCAACTACCCTGAAAGGTCCTGACATGAACAAACTGCTCGCCACGCTGATCGCCGGTGTCTTCGCAACGTCCGCATTTGCTGCAAGCCACACCGCTCCGGCTGCTTCCACCGACAAGCCGGCCGCAACGACGACGACCACGACGACCGACAAGACTGAGAACAAGATGGACAAGGCTGACGCCAAGGCGCACAAGAAAGCAGCCAAGGCTGATGCGAAGGCTGCCAAGGCCGATGCCAAGGCAACCAAGAAGAAAGCCAAGGCCGATGCAGAAGCCGCCAAGGACAAGGCTGAAGCCAGCGCCGACAAGACCGCAGCTGCAGCCGATGCCAAGGCCGACAAAGCCGACGCTGCCAAGAAGTAATATCGGCGTCCAGGCAATGCGCGAGTCCCGCCCCTGCGGCGCGACTCGCGTTTTTATTTCCGCTCAGAACTTGACGAGTTCGACGCGGCGATTCTTCGCGCGCCCGTCCTCGGTGCGGTTGTCGGCGACCGGTGCAGTGTCGCCCTTGCCGTCGGCCTTCAGGCGCTTCGTCTCGATGCCGGCTTTCGTCACGTAAGCGACCACGCTTTCGGCGCGCTTCTTCGACAAGTCGAGATTGGCTTTCTTGTCGCCGACATTGTCGGTGTGGCCCTCGATCGAGAGCTTGAGCGCCTTGTCCTTCTTCAGCAGGCCGACCACCTCGTTCAGCAGCGGCTCGGATTCTGGTTTGATGCTCGCCTTGCCGGTGTCGAACAGGATGCCGTTGAGCGCGACGAAGCCGTTCTTCTTGATCGCATCCGCCATCTGGTCGGCGGAGAACTCCACCTTCTGCTCCATGCCGCCCGTCTCGACGATCTCGAGCTGGTAACGATAACCGTCGTTGTCGACGTTGATCTTGGTCCAGCGCTCGCTCCCGTTCGGCAGCGGCATGCGGTACACCGCCACGTCCTGCGACTCGCGGAACACCAGGCCGCCGCCGGCCTTCTTGAAGGCGTTCTCGTAGTTGCGGATCAGCTCGACGCTGCTCGGCTGGCGCGCGCCTTCCTTCAGGATGTAGTCCACGAACCAGTATTTGCCGGCCTTGACCTGTTCGCCGTTCTTCGCCGGGAAGGCGACCTCGTTGTAGTCGTTGCGCTTGCTGTTGTCGACGAAGAAGTTGGGGAAGCGGACGAGTTGCGGATGTTCTTCCGTGCCTTCGACGTCGGCAGGATCGCGGGCGGCGAAGACGGAGGCGGTGAGGAAGGCGAGCCCGAGGGCGAGCAGGTGCTTGAGCTTGATGTTCACGGTGGAAGTCCCCCTTGTTGTAGTCGTAATCGTAGTCGTAGTTGTTGTGGCGTTGCAGCCGTGGCGGCTGCAGCTTGCTGCGGCGCGGAAAGCGGTGGCTTCGCGGACGCAAGCCACGGATTACAACAAAGCCGATGGCGGCTCACAACCCATGAACTGGGGGGATTTAGCGTGCCGCGGTCGCGGCGAAGGTGGCGGCTTCCCATTGCACGACAACGTCCCGCACGTCTTCCGGCGTGATGTTGGCCATGCAGGCGCATTGCTGCGGATCGCTGCAGCTGCCGCAGCCGGTCGGCTTGCACAGCACCTGCGCGCGCTTGCCGAGCGCACCCCAGCGCGCGGGGTCGATGGGCTTGATCGGCGGGAACAGGCCCAGCGTGCGCTGCCCGAGCGCGGCGGACAGGTGCAGCGGCCCGGTGCCGCTGGCGATGAGGCCGTCGGCGGCACCGATGAATGCCGTCAGTTCGCCGAGGGAGAATTTTCCGCAGACGTTGCTCACGTTCGGCTGCGCGAGCAGCTCGGGCGCATGCTGCGCCAGCCACTCGCCTTCGCGCGGACTGCCCGTCACCCAGAGACGCACGCGCTCATGCGGCTGCAGCAGCCGCGCCAGCGCGGTGAAGTGCGACACCGGCCACTCGCGGCCGTTGCCGTTGGATTTCGGATGCAGCACCACATGGAAGCGGTCGCGCGGCAGTTCCGGCGTGCCGTGGTAGGGCGGAGCGGCCAGCTGGTACAGCGCGGGAATCTCGTCGAGCGAAGGGATGTGCCGGATGCCGAGCGGCTCAAGCAGCTTGAAGTTGAGCTGCGCTTCGTGCAGATCCGATTTCACGCGGCTGAAGTGCGCGAGCCGGTTGCAGTAGAGCCAGTGGAACCAGCGATGGCTGGTGCCCACGCGATGGCGGATGCCCGCATCCTTCGCTGCCTTCGCCAGCGCCTTGTCGGGCTTGCCGAAGATGATGATGTCGATGTCGGACAGCTTCAGCTCTTCCGTCATGTCCTGGATCTGCTCGATCGCGACCACCGCATCGAGCGCCTTGCAGCAGCGCACCATCGGCGCCGCGTACTCGCGGCACAGGAAGCTGATGCGCATGTTGGGGAAACGCTGCTTCAAGTAGCCGGCCAGCGGCAGGGTCAGGACCACGTCGCCGATGTTGTCGGTGCGCGTGATCAGCACATGGGCGCGCTCGAGGTTCATGGGCGCGTGCGCCCCGCCTGGGTGAGCAGGGCCAGCTTGAGGTATTTGTGGTACGAACTCTCGGCGGCCGAAATGGCAACCATGAGGCCGGCGCCGCCGTCGAGGAAGCCGCGCTTGAACACGTAGGAGCGCAGGAAGGCCGAGACGCCGTGCAGGACCGCCTTGCCCAGCCCGCCGCGCTTGCCGGCCGCAAAGGCCTGGCGCGCGCCCAGCGTCGAATAATGGTCGAGCTTGCGCAGCACCGATTCGTCGTCGAGATAGCTGTAATGCAGCATATGAGCCTTCAAGCGGCCCGTGGTTCCCCGCTGCACCACGATGCTTTCATGGACCAGGCTGTCCGAGAAGCGCGCGGCGCCGCGCCGGAACAGGCGCACGATGTAATCGGGATACCAACCCGCATGGCGGATGAAATGCCCGCAGAAGCTCGAGAGGCGGGGAATGGCGTAAGCTGCATGCTCCACCTGCGCAATAGCTGCCAGGATCTCCTCGCGCAGCGCGTCGGTGATGCGCTCGTCGGCATCCAGCGACAGCACCCATTCGCCTTGCGCGGCATCGAGGGCGCGGTTCTTCTGCGGTCCGAAACCGGGCCAATCGCTTGTCTGAATGACCTTGGCGCCGGCCGCGCGGGCAATCTCCACCGTGCCGTCCGTACTACTCGAATCCACTATAATCCACTCATTTGCGAAGCGTACGCTGTCCAGGCAGGCCTGGATGTTCGCGGCTTCGTTCTTCGTGATGATGATGACGGACAGTTTCATGAGGCATGGGGGTTTGCGGCGCCGCATGGATTGTAATCGCTTTTGCGTACCATTCTGCCTTCCTCTCCCCCATGACACTATGACCACAGGCCTTCCACGATGAGACTGCCCGCTAACCTCAAGCGTCTCGCCAAGATGCTGCCGCCGTACCGCAATCGCATCTTCCTCGCGTTGCTCGGCATGCTGGTCACCGCCGGCACCGAACCCACGCTGACCTACCTGATGGGCCAGCTGCTCGACAAGGGCTTCGTCGGCAAGCTCGGGTTCCCGATCTGGATGGTCCCGCTCTGCCTGATCGGCATCTTCGTCGTGCGCGGCGTCTCCACCTTCATGACCACCTACATGATGACCTGGGTGACGAGCCGCCTGCAGAACGACTTGCGCCGCGGCGTCTTCACCAAGCTGCTCGATGTGCCGCTCGGCTTCTATGCCAAGCACCCGACCGGCAAGGTGATCAACTCGATGATGTTCGAGACGCAGCAGATCATCGACATGGTGAAGAACGTCATCACCTCGCTGATCCGCGATGCGCTGACCGCGCTCGGCCTGCTCGTGATGCTCCTGTACTACAACTGGAAGCTCACGCTGATCACGCTGGTGCTGGTGCCCACCACCGCCTACGTCGTGCGCAAGACCGGCAAGCGCCTGCAGCGCCTCACGCAGAACTATCTCGGCGTGAATGCCGAACTCACGCAGGTGCTGGAAGAAACCACGCGCGCCCAGCAGGTCATCAAGATCTTCGGCGGCCAGGCCTACGAGCGCGACCGCTTCGAGCAGCGCGCCGAGAAATTGCGCAGCTACTCGATGCGCATGTCGAACACCTTCGCCGCCACCGTGCCGATCACCCAGGTCATCGCCGCCTGCGCGCTCTCCATCGTGGTGGTGATCGCCCTGGTGCAGGCCAACGCCGGCGAGGCGACGGTCGGCACCTTCGTCGCCTTCATTTCCGCAATGCTGATGCTGCTCACGCCGCTCAAGCGCATCGCCGAAGTCAACGGCCCGCTGCAGCGCGGCCTCGCCGCGTCCGACGCCGTGTTCGAGATGATCGATGCGGAGCCCGAGCGCATCGACGGCAAGACCCTCGACCACCGTGCGCGCGGCGAACTGCACTTCGTCGACGTGGGCATCACCTATCCCGGGGCACAGCGGCCGGCGCTCTCGCACATCAACCTTACGATCCGGCCCGGCGAGAACGTCGCCTTTGTCGGCATGTCGGGCGGCGGCAAATCCACGCTGGTCAATCTGGTGCCGGAATTCTTCCAGCCCGACCTCGGCGAGATTCGCCTCGACGGCGTCCCGATTCGCGAACTGTCGCTGCAGAGCCTGCGCCGCCAGATCGCCATGGTCAGCCAGCATGTGGTGCTGTTCGACGACACGGTCGCCGCCAACATCGCCTATGGCGACGCCAATCCGGACCGCGCGCGCGTCGCGGCGGCGGCGAAGGCAGCGCATCTGGACAGCGTGATCGCCAACCTGCCGCAAGGCCTCGATACGGTGATCGGCGACAACGGCAACCGCCTGTCCGGCGGCCAGCGCCAGCGCCTCGCGATCGCCCGTGCCATCTACAAAGACGCGCCCATCCTCATCCTCGATGAAGCCACCTCGGCGCTCGATACCGAATCCGAACGCGCGGTGCAGGCGGCGCTCGACGAGCTCATGCGCGGCCGCACCACGCTGGTCATCGCGCACCGTCTCTCCACCATCGAGCGCGCCGACCGCATCGTCGTGCTCACCGAAGGCCGCATCGTCGAAAGCGGCAGCCACGCCGAACTGCTCGCACGCAACGGCGTGTATGCCACCCTCTATCAATTGCAATTTGCGAAGGAGTCCGTCTGATGTCCGCACTGCCCATCTCGCGTTTCCCCGTTCCCGAATTGAATGACCTGCCGGACGACATCCGCGAAACGATCCTCGCCGTGCAGGAGAAGGCCGGCTTCGTGCCCAACGTCTTCCTCGCGCTGGCGCACCGCCCGGCCGAGTTCCGCGCCTTCTTCGCCTATCACGATGCATTGATGCTGAAGGAGACCGGCAACCTCACCAAGGCGGACCGCGAGATGATCGTGACGGCCACCAGCGCCAGGAACAATTGCCTCTACTGCGTGGTGGCGCATGGCGCGCTGCTGCGCATCTACGCCAAGCAGCCGCACGTGGCCGACCAGGTGGCGGTGAACCATCTGAAGGCCGACATCCCGCCGCGCCAGAAGGCCATGCTGGATTTTGCGATGAAGGTCTGCTTCCGTGCGCATGAAGTGAATGACGACGACTACGCCGCATTGCGCGAACACGGCTTCGACGACGAGGACGTCTGGGACATCGCCGCCATCACTGCCTTCTTCGGCCTCTCCAACCGCATGGCGAACGTGACTTCGATGCGGCCGAACGACGAGTTCTACCTGATGGGCCGCGTACCGCGCAGCAAATGACGGTTCCAGTCTCCGGCGTGGCTCGCACGCTCGTCATCTCGCCGAACTGGATCGGCGACGCGGTCATGGCGCAGCCGCTGGTGCGCCTGCTGCGCGACCGGCAGCCGGAACGTCCCATCGACGTGCTGGCCCCGGCGTGGGTCGCGCCGGTGTGGCGCGCCATGCGCGAAGTCGACACGGTGCTGGAAGCGCCGTTCCGGCACGGCGCGCTGCAGCTGCGCGAGCGCCGCGCGTATGCAGCCCGCCTGCGCGAACGCAATTATGCCGACGCCTACGTCCTGCCCAACACCCTGAAATTCGCACTCATTCCCTGGCTCGCCGGCATTCCGAAACGGATCGGTTACAAGGGCGAAATGCGCTATGGCTTGCTGAACGTGGTGCATCACGACAACCGCCAGGCGCCCCGGCCCATGGTGTCGTTCTATGCGGCGCTTGCCGAGCCGCCGGCGGATGCCGTCGCCATGCCGTCGGCCCTGCCGCGTCCGGCGCTGTACGTGGCGCCGGAGACGGTCGCTGCGGTGTTGGAGCGCGTCGGACTGCGCAACGAGACGCCGCTGGCCGTGTTCGCGCCGGGCGCCGAATTCGGCCCGGCCAAGCGCTGGCCGCCGGAGCACTTTGCCGCGCTGGCCAAGCAGGCATTGAAGTCGAATCCCGATACGCAGATCGTGCTGCTCGGTTCCGCGAAGGACGCGCCGGTGTGCGACCAGATCGTCGACCAGGTGCGCGGCGTGCGGAATCTGGCGGGCGCCACGTCGCTCGATGAAGCCGTTGCACTCATCGCGCGCGCCGATGCGGTGGTGAGCAACGATTCCGGACTGCTGCATGTCGCGTCCGCATTGAACCGGCCCATCATCGCGCTGTACGGTCCGACCGACCCGAACCATGCGCCGCCGTTTTCCGACGTCGCACGGTCCTTCTACCTCGCGCTGGAATGCGCGCCGTGCCGCCAGAGGGAGTGCCCACTCGGTCATCACCGCTGCATGCGCGACATGCAGCCCGAACTGGTCTGGCAGCCGCTGCGCGAGATGCTCGCGACGCGCCGCCGCTAACGCATCAGCGCGGGCCTACCGCGAGTCCGGCGCGCACCACCGCCTTGCACGGATTGGCGCCGATCGCATACGCCAGTTCGCCGGGGCGCTCCACGTTCCACAGCACGAAGTCGGCACGCTTGCCCACTTCGAGCGTTCCCGCTTCGTTGCCCAATCCCAGCGCCTGCGCCGCATGCCGCGTAACACCGGCAAGGGCTTCCTGCGGCGTGAGACGGAACAGGGTGCAAGCCATGTTCAGCGTGAGCAGCAGCGAGGTCATCGGCGAGGTGCCGGGATTGCAGTCGGTGGCGAGCGCCATCGGTACCTGTGCGTCGCGCAGGGCCTGCACCGGCGGCAAGCGCGTCTCGCGCAGGAAATAGAACGCGCCGGGCAGCAGCACCGCCACCGTGCCGGAGGCCGCCATCGCGGCGATGCCCTCGGCGGAGAGGAATTCCAGATGGTCGGCCGATAGCGCGCCGTAGCGTGCGGCCAGCGCGGTACCGCCCTGATCCGACAGCTGCTCGGCGTGCAGCTTCACCGGCAAGCCGAGCCGCTGCGCCGCCTGGAATACGCGTTCGGTCTGTGCGGCCGTGAAGCCGATGCGCTCGCAGAACGCGTCGACCGCATCGACCAGGCCTTCCTCGGCCAACGCCGGAAGCATCGTCCGGCAAATCGTATCGACGTAATCGTCGGCCTGGCCTGCATATTCCGGCGGCAAGGCATGCGCCCCGAGAAAGGTGGTGCGCACGGTCACTGGCAACAGGTCGCCGATGCGGCGGGCGACGCGCAGCATCTTGCGCTCCGACTCGAGGTCGAGGCCATAGCCGGACTTGATTTCGAGCGTGGTGACGCCTTCCTCAAGCAACCGCCGCACGCGCGTCAGGCTGGCCTCAAGCAATTCATCCTCGGTTGCCGCCCGCGTGGCGCGCACGGTGGACACGATGCCGCCGCCGCGCCGCGCGATGTCTTCGTACGCGACGCCGTTGAGCCGGTCTTCGAATTCGTTGCTGCGGTTGCCGGCGTAGACGATGTGCGTATGGCAATCGATCAGTCCCGGCGTGAGCCAGCAGTGCTCGGCGTCGTATTCGGTCGCGGCGCGCTGCCCCGCAGGCAGCTCGGATGCCGGTCCGATCCAGGCGATGCGGCCGTCGCGCACCGCAATCGCCCCGTCCTCGATCTCACCGTAGCCGTCGCCCGCCATCGTCGCGATGCGCGCATTGCACCAGAGTGCGTCCCACTGCGCCGCCATGCTATTGCACTCCTTCGGCGATGCGCGCCAACAGCCGCGCACCGACGCGAGCCGTGCGCTGGTCGATGTCGCAGCTCGGATTGAGTTCAGCCAGGTCGGCGATGCGCAGCTTGCCGCTCGCGGCGATGTCGTCGATCAACGGTTCCAGCACTTCCAGGCCGACGCCGCGCGCAGCCGGCGCGCTCACGCCCGGCGCCACCGACGCCGGCAGCACGTCGAGGCAGACGGTGAAGTAGACATGGTCGACATCGCCAAGGAAACTCGCGAGCAGGTGACGGCTTGCGGCAAGGTTTGCGAGATGCATGTCCTCGTCGAGCTGCCACTGCGCGCCGAATTCGCGTGCGCGGTCGAACAAGGCGGCCGTGTTGGCGAAGCGGCTGATGCCGAAGCACAGGTAGCGGAACGGCCAGCCGCGCACGCCGCAATCCTCGGCGATCTGGCGGAAGGGCGTGCCGGAGTTGGCGCGCTCGGCCATGCGCAGGTCGAAGTGAGCGTCGAAGTTGATGACGCCGATGCGCGGCGTGCCGCCCGCTTTGTCGAGATGACGGGCCAGTCCGCTGAACGAGCCCCAAGCGATCTCATGCCCGCCGCCGAGACCGAGCGGCAGGAGGCCCTGGCCGAGCAGCGCGGACAGGCGTTGCGCGTAGAGGTCTTGCGCTGCTTCGAGCGCATCGCCTTCGCAGCTGACGTCGCCGGCATCGTACAAGGTCTGCACCCGGTGCGCCGGCATGTTCGCCAGCATCTTGCGCAGCGCGGCAGGGCCTTGCCGCGCGCCGGTGCGGCCGTGGTTGCGCTCCACGCCGGCATCGCTGGCGAAGCCGAGCAGGGCGATGCCGTCGCGCGCAGTCGCGGACACAGGCTGCATGCGCTGGTGCCAGCGCATGCAGCC
>SPQI01000209.1 GCA_004570315.1 Oxalobacteraceae bacterium OM1
ACGAATCACAACGCATCATAGCAACGATGGCGCCGCGTGATTTGAGGCGGCCGGAAGAAACGGGCCGAACCTCCATCTCGGTTCGGCCAGCAGCGGGCTGGAAACACATTAATAAACGACCACATTCGCAGCTCTTCCTTTAGGAACGCTCACTTGGCCGATAATGGAGGCCACGTCACTTTGCACCCGCATTTGAAAGCTTCCCATGGAAATTAAGGTCAACTTTCTCGATAAGCTTCGCCTCGAAGCGAAGTTCGATGATTTCACGGTGGTGGCCGACCAGCCTATCCGCTATAAGGGCGATGGTTCGGCACCCGGTCCTTTCGATTACTTCCTTGCCTCATCAGCCTTGTGTGCGGCTTACTTCGTCAAGTTGTATTGCTCGACCCGCAATATCCCGACGGACAATATTCGCCTGTCGCAAAACAATATCGTCGATCCTGAAAACCGTTATCAGCAGATTTTCAAGATCCAGGTCGAGCTGCCGGCGGATATCTCCGAGAAAGACCGCCAAGGGATCTTGCGTTCCATTGACCGTTGCACCGTGAAAAAGGTGGTGCAGACCGGACCCGAGTTTGTGATTGAAGTGGTAGAGGACCTGGATGCCGATGCGCAGTCCTTGCTGACGCTGAAGCCGGCGGCCGGCGCCAGCACCTATATCGCGGGCAAGGATCTGCCGCTGGAGCAAACCATCGCCAATATGTCAGGCGTTTTGGCAGACCTGGGGATCAAGATTGAAATCGCTTCGTGGCGCAATCTCGTTCCCAACGTATGGTCGCTCCATATCCGCGACGCGCACTCGCCGATGTGTTTTACCAACGGCAAGGGCGCAACCAAGGAAAGCGCGTTGGCCTCCGCCCTCGGCGAATATATCGAGCGGCTCAGCAACAACCATTTTTATGCCGGTGCGTTCTGGGGCGAAGACATCGCCAATGCCGAATTTGTCCATTACCCGAACGAGCGCTGGTTCAAGCCTGGCTCCGGCGACGCGCTGCCTGCGGAGATACTCGATGACTACTGCTTGGGCATTTACGATCCTGACGGCGAATTGCGGGGCTCGCATCTCATCGACACCAACTCGGGGAATGTGCAGCGCGGTATTTGCTCATTGCCATACAGGCGGCAGTCGGATGGTGAAGTCGTGTATTTTCCATCCAACCTGATCGAAAACCTCTACGCCAGCAACGGGATGAGTGCCGGTAACACGCTGGCCGAAGCGCAAGTGCAATGTCTATCCGAAATTTTCGAAAGGGCGGTGAAGCGCGAAATCCTGGAAGGGGAAATCGCACTGCCGGATGTGCCGCACGACGTGCTGGCGAAGTACCCCGGCATCCTGGCCGGCATTCAAGAGCTGGAAGAGCAAGGCTTTCCGGTGCTGGTGAAAGACGCCTCGCTGGGCGGGACCTACCCGGTGATGTGTGTCACCTTGATGAACCCGCGCACCGGCGGTGTCTTTGCTTCGTTCGGCGCGCATCCGAACTTCGAGGTGGCGCTGGAGCGGAGTCTGACTGAGTTGCTGCAGGGGCGCAGTTTTGAAGGTCTGAATGACTTTCCTCGGCCGACCTTTGAAAGCAACGCCGTGACCGAGCCATACAATTTTGTCGAGCATTTCATCGATTCGAGCGGCGTGGTGTCGTGGCGCTTTTTCAGTGCCAAAGCGAATTTCGATTTTGTCGAATGGGATTTTTCCGGTCACGGCGAGAACTCGAATGCGCAGGAACTCGCGACCTTGCTCGGCATTCTTGAGGACATGGGCAAGGAGGTGTACACGGCGGTGTATGACCAGCTCGGCGCCGTTGCTTGCCGAATCGTGGTGCCCGGCTATTCAGAAATTTATCCGGTAGAAGACCTGGTCTGGGATAACACCAACAAGGCGCTGTCGTTCCGCGCCGATATCTTGAACTTGCATCGCCTGGACGATGCAAGCCTGGAAGCGCTTCTCGAGCGTTTGGGTAACAGTGAACTCGATGAATACTCCGACATCGCCACGTTGATCGGCATTGAGTTTGACGAGAATACGGAATGGGGACAGCTCACCGTTCTTGAGTTAAAGCTGCTGATCCATCTCGCCTTGAAGCAGTTCGAAGCGGCGCATGAATTGGTTGGCGCCTTCTTGCAGTACAACGACAACACGATCGAGCGCGGATTGTTTTATCAAGCCTTGAACGTGGTGCTGGAGGTGCTGCTCGATGACGACTTGGAACTGGACGATTACCTGGTCAATTTCCGCCGGATGTACGGCAATCCGCGGATGGACGCGGTCCTCGGCTCGGTCGATGGCAGCGTGCGCTTCTTTGGCTTGACGCCGACCAGTATGAAACTGGAAGGGCTCGACCGGCACCACCGCCTGATCGACAGCTACAAAAAACTGCATGCGGCGCGGGCCAAGGTAGCGGCTGCCATGAACTAGGGGGCGCATGGCTGGATGCGATGATGCCTTTTCGCTCTGCACAGGCGTCTTGCGGTGGAAATCTGCACCGCAGGTCTCAAGGCGCTCGTCTGTCCGCGGAGGGGCGATTTGCGTCCGGCAGCTAGCGCTGGTGTCTAGTGGCCGTCTATAACAATTCTGCTTGCATCAGTTTCCACCTAACCCTTTGATTTACAAAGGGCTGCCGGCGTTGTGGCAACACAATTACTATTGAGCCGTCAATTGCCAATTTCTCGACATAGCGACCAAAATTCCGGCTAGACGGCGGGATCTCGTCGCTCTAGCAATTCTGACGACATTTCGACCAAACGCCATTCTTACCTGTTGCAGCATAGCCGGCGGCGAAGGTGAGGCTACTCACGGCGAGCTTTGTCATTCACCAGCTTTTCCGCTCTCCGACAGGTCAGTCGCAACAACATTGGCGTCCACTTGCAGAACGGTAGAGCCAGTTGCAATGACTCTGGCGCCGTCCTGCAAATGAGTTCGCCTATCTAGCGAGACGCACTCTATTTTTCCGGCGTCCCATAGCCGCCGCCGCCAGGTGTCTCGATGACAAACGTGTCGCCAGGTTCCATTTCGGTGCTGGAAACGAAGCTGAGCTCTTCTTCGCGACCGTCGGCTCGTACAACGTAGTTCCGGCCGCACCGTCCGGGCTCGCCGCCGGCTGCGCCGAAGGGCGGCACGATACGGTTGTTGGAAAGGATGGAGGCGGTCATCTTTTCCAGGAAGCGGATCTTGCGGATGCCTCCGTTGCCTCCATGCCAGCGTCCCTTGCCGCCGGAGCCGTACGCGATTTCGTAGCTCTCCAGGCGTACCGGATAGCGCCATTCGAGCACCTCCGGATCGGTCAGGCGCGAGTTCGTCATGTGAGTCTGGACGACGTCCGTACCGTCGAAACCGTTGCCGGCACCCGAGCCGCCGGAAATCGTTTCGTAGTACTGGTAGGTCTCGTTACCGAAGGTGAAGTTGCTCATTGTGCCGGGCGATGATGCCATCACGCCGAGTGCGCCGTAGAGGGCATTGGTCACGCAACTGGAGGTTTCGACGTTGCCCGACACGACTGCCGCCGGGTAGCGCGGATTGAGCATGGACCCCTCGGGAATGACGACGTTCAAGGGCTTGAGGCAACCGGCATTCAGCGGGATTTCATCGTCGACCAACGTCCGGAACACATAGAGAACGGCGGCCATGCAGATGGCGCTCGGGGCATTGAAATTGTTGTCGAGCTGGGGCGACGTGCCCGTAAAGTCAATTGTGGCGGAACGGTTGGCGTGGTCGACCTGGATCGCGACCTTGATTACCGCACCGTTGTCCAGCCGGTATTCATATCGGCTGTCCTTCAGCAAGGTGATCACGCGGCGAACCGCTTCCTCCGCATTGTCCTGCACGTGCTTCATGTACGCCTGCACGACTTCCAGGCCGAAGTGTTCCACCATCTTCAGCAATTCATCGACACCTTTTTGATTGGCGGCGACCTGCGCCTGCAGATCCGCGAGGTTTTGCTTGATATTACGGGCGGGATAGCGGCCCGAAGAAAGCAAGGCGACGGTTTCCGCTTCGAGAAATTGACCGTTTCGCACGAGCTGAAAGTTGTCTATTAATACGCCTTCCTCTTCCACGCACTTGCTGTCCGCCGGCATGGAGCCCGGCGTGATGCCGCCAATGTCGGCATGGTGACCGCGCGAGGCGACATAGAACAAGACGGTCGAGCCCTGCTCGTTGAAAACGGGCGTGATGACGGTGACGTCGGGCAGATGAGTGCCGCCATGATAGGGATCGTTAAGCATGTAGACGTCGCCGGGCTGCATCTTGCCGGTATTCTTGCGAATGATCGTCTTGATGCTTTCCCCCATCGAACCCAGGTGCACGGGGATATGCGGGGCATTGGCAATCAGGTTGCCCTCGGCATCGAAGAGCGCGCAGGAGAAGTCCAGACGCTCTTTGATGTTGACTGAGAACGCGGTATTTTGCAGGCGCAAACCCATTTGTTCCGCAATGCTCATGAACAGGTTGTTGAAGACTTCGAGCATCACGGGATCGGCATCCGTCCCGATGGCCTTGCGCGGCGGACGTGCCGCCACGCGCGTCATGACGAGATGATTGAGCGGCGTCACTTCCGCTATCCAGCCGGGCTCGACGATGTTCGTGGCATTCTTCTCCGCGATGATCGCCGGGCCGTCGACACGGTCGCCGGGACGTAGATCCTCGCGCACGTAGAGCGCAGTGTCATGCCACTCCCCACCGGAGAACAGGCGCACGGTTTCCACCGGCCGCAGCGGGCCTTCGCGCGGTGGCAATTCCTCCCGGTGCGCACCGACCTCATCTGCCGAACCGATCGCTTCGACCGAGACGGCTTCGATGACAAGTGTCTTATCCGGCATAAGGAAGGAGTATCGCTTCTTGTAGGCGCTCTCAAAGTTCTGCACCATGTCTTCGATGCGGCCGTAGGGCACGACAATGGTGGAATCGGTGCCGTCGTAGCGCAGGTGGGCACGCTTCAACACTTGCGTTCGGTGTTTTTCAACCCCCTGTGCAAGCAAGTCGTCCAGTGCATCGCCCGCCAGGGCATTCAGCTTGGATTCGACCGTCTCGATCGAGGAGGCGTCGAGGCGCAGTTCCATCGCCTGCTCGCGCATCGCGCTCTGGTCCGCCAAGCCCATGCCGTAGGCAGACAGCACGCCGGCAAAGGGATGCGCGAAGATTTTCGTCATGCCGAGGGCGTCGGCGACCAGGCAGGCATGCTGGCCGCCCGCTCCACCGAAGGTCACCAATGTGTAATCGGTGACATCATGCCCGCGCTGCACCGAGATGAATTTAATGGCATTGGCCATGTTGCCGACGGCGATTTCAATGAAACCTTCGGCGACTTCTTCCGGCGATTTGAGCTTGCCGGTAGCGCGAAAGATTTCCTTTGCCATCGCTGAAAATTTCTCGACGACGACTTCGCGATCCAGCGGCTGGTCCGCATTCGGACCGAAGACAGTCGGGAAATACCGCGGCTGGATCTTGCCGAGCATGACGTTGCAGTCCGTGACCGCGAGCTTGCCGCCGCGCCGATAACTCGCCGGCCCCGGATTGGCGCCGGCGCTGTCGGGACCGACCCGATAGCGGGAGCCATCGAAATGCAGGATCGAGCCGCCGCCGGCGGCAACAGTATGAATGCTCATCATCGGCGCACGCATGCGGACACCGGCCACCTGGGTTTCAAACTCACGCTCGAACTCGCCGGCATAGTGCGACACGTCGGTCGATGTGCCGCCCATATCAAAGCCGATGATCTTGTCGAACCCCGCGCTGGCCGCCGTCCTCACCATGCCGACGATGCCGCCGGCCGGACCGGAAAGGATGGAGTCCTTGCCCTGGAATCGATGGGCATCGGTCAAGCCGCCATTGCTCTGCATAAACAACAGACGCACGCCATCCATTTGTGTCGCAACCTGGTCCACGTAGCGACGCAGAATTGGGGACAGGTAAGCATCGACTACGGTCGTATCGCCGCGTGAAACGAGCTTCATCATCGGGCTGACCTCGTTCGAAACAGAGACCTGGGTAAAACCGATTTCCCGGGCGATCTGCGCGACGGCGTCCTCGTGCGCGGTGTAGCGGTAACCATGCATGAGCACGATCGCCACGGCGCGATACCCTTCCTCATGGAGAGCCGTCAGCTGACGGCGCGCCTCAGCCGTGTCCAAGGGATCGATGACGTTGCCATGGGCATCGATGCGCTCGTTCAGTTCGATGACCTTGTCGTACAACAATTCGGGCAAGACGATATGGCGGTCGAACAGGCGCGGGCGATTCTGATACGCGATGCGCAGCGCATCCCGAAAGCCCTTGGTGATCACCAGTACAGTGGGATCGCCCTTGCGCTCCAGGAGTGCGTTCGTGGCCACCGTTGTCCCCATCTTGACCGCCTCGACCTGGTCCGGGGTGATGGCATCACATTCGGCCAATCCCAGCAGGCGGCGGATGCCGGCGACAGCAGCGTCCTTGTACTGCTCGGGATTCTCTGAGAGCAGCTTGTGGGTCAGCAGGGCGCCATCGGGACGGCGCGCCACGATATCGGTAAATGTTCCGCCGCGGTCGATCCAAAACTGCCACTTCGCATCTGATTGCAAATTCCCTTGGTTCGATTCGTGCATTTCCACACCTTTCTTCTCATGCTGGCCCCGGGCCAGGTTCGATGTCGTTAGCTAGCGTCGCCGACGCCCAATTTGGATCACGCGTCGCGCTTTACCCGTTCATTGCGCGCCAACTTGGACCACTTTTGCAATAACTCTACGGCACATTGTAGTTTTAACGCCGACGAAATGTAAAACAATTTATTGACATTTCGTCGTTATCGAACTTAGACTTCAATCCAACAAGAAGTACAACTAATGAAGTGTCAGCGGGAAGCGGGCTGTTCGATCTTGGGGTGAGACATGCTGAAATTCGCTCGGCGAAGCTGCAACCCGGCGATCGTGCGTATCGCCCGGCTGATGGACGCACCTCCTGTGCAGATCCGGGTGATTGGACTCAATCGCGCCATCGCCGAAGATAAATTCAAGCTTATGTTGATCTCGAGTTCGACGGGTGCGGAATCGCACGCGCGGACCAAGCTGAGGTACGCCTGCGAGACGAATGCTTGGATTCCGGAGAGCGTCGTATTTGTCGGGCAGGCGGTCTTCGCCAAGCTCGAACCGAAGATTCAAGAGAAAATGCTGGAACTCGCGCAGAGCGCCGAGGAACGCGACTGGCGTCCGAGCCAGGAGAGTGATCAGGATTACGAAAACCAACTCGCCGCAAACAACCTGAGCGTACAGCAGCTCGACCCGCTGATGCGAAGCTCACTCGAACGGGGCGGGGAAGCGCTTGCCTGGAACTGGTTCAAGCAGGCTCGAAACGAAGATTGGAAGGTGTTGTTGAAGTACACGACGGACCGATCGATGCAGTAACCGGTCTGTTGACTCGAGAAGTGGCCCTCTGAATGGAGAGTCAAATCAAAACGTTATAACAAAATGGAGCGTCTCAACATGATTACACATGCCCTCAAGCGGATTCTGCAAGTTGGCTTCGCACTCTCTGTCAGTGCTCCCGCGTTCGCGCAGCAGGAAATCAAGATTGGCGTCATCTATCCCTTGACGGGCGCGGCGGCATCGACCGGAGCAGAACTGAAGAATGCTCTGGAACTGGCTGCCGATATTGTCAATAACGGTGCGAAAGGCGTTCCCAACCTTCCTTTCTCCGCAGGCGGCGGTTTGCCTAACCTGAAGGGCGCCAAGATCAAACTCGTATTCGCTGACCATCAAGGCAATCCGCAGACCGGTGCCAGCGAAGCCGAGCGCTTGATCACGCAGGAAAAAGTCGTTGCTCTCGTCGGCTCGTATTTCAGCAACGTTACCGCTACCGCCAGCCAGGTGGCCGAGCGCTATAAGGTCCCGTTCCTCAATCCGGAATCGTCCTCCGCAACGCTCACCCAACGCAACTTCAAGTGGTTCTTCCGCACCACGCCGCATGACGACCTGTTTGTCCAAAATTTCTTCGAGTTTTTCAAGGACATCGAGGCGAAGAAGGGCATCAAGGTCAAGAACCTCGCCACCTTTAACGAGAATACCCTGTGGGGCAATGAAACCACCAAGCTGGAAACCAAGCTCGCCCAGGAGCGCGGCTACAACCTGGTGAAGACCGTGACCTACCCGGCCAAGAGCACCCAGCTGACTTCGGAAGTGCAGCAGCTCAAGGCTGCGGCGCCCCAGGTCGTGATGCAGTCTTCTTACCTCGGCGACGCCATCCTGGCGATGAAGACCTACAAGGAACTCGGCTTTGCGCCTGACATGATCCTGGCCAACAACGCCGGCTTCACCGACACGGAGTTCCGCCGTACTCTGGGCAAGGACGCCGACTACGTCATTACCCGTGAAGTATGGTCGCCCGACCTTGCCAAGAACAACCAGCTCATCCGCCAAGTCAACGACCTGTTCAGCCAACGCTACAAGGCGGACTTCACCGGCAACTCGTCGCGTACCTTTACCGGCCTCATGACCCTCGTCGATGCGATCAACCGTGCTGGTTCGACTGAGCCGGAAGCGATCCGCAAGGCGCTGATCGAGACCGACATCCCGGGCAACAAAATCATCATGCCGTGGAAGGGGATCAAGTTCGACAACCACGGCCAGAACATCTATGGCTCCGGCATCCTGGTGCAGATTGTTGACGGCAAATACCACACCGTGTGGCCCTTTGACATGGCCACCAGCGACGTCGTGTGGCCGATGCCGAAAACGAGCAAATAAGACAGGCTGAGCGCAGTCCCTTCCGCGTCGGAAGGGACTGCAAGAGACCGGCCTCATTGCCACCAAGGAGAGAGAAATGTCATTGGAGATCCTGCTGCAGACCCTTGCGTCCGGGCTGCTCATCGGATTGATTTACGCGCTGGTTGCCGTCGGGCTCACCATGATTTTCGGCGTGATGGACATCGTGAACTTCTCGCATGGAGAGTTCCTGATGTTCGGGATGTATTCCAGCTTTTGGCTGTATGCGCTCTATGCGCTGGATCCCGTGTTCACGCTGCCGCTCACTACCTTGTTCCTGTTCGGACTCGGCGTTCTGGTCTACCGAATGGTGATCAGCAAGATCATCAACGCGCCGATGGTGTCCCAGCTCTTCACGACCTTCGGGTTGATGTTGCTGTTTCGCGGCATCGCCCAGTTTCTCTGGAAGCCGGATTTCCGCACCATCAACCAAACCATGGTTAGCGGCAATGTCTCACTAGGCGGCGTGACACTCGGACTGCCGCAGATTGTCGCCGGCGTCGGCGCCATTCTCGTGACCATCGGGGTCTATCTCTTCATCACCCGCACCAAGGTCGGCGCAGCGCTGGAGGCAACGGCGGCCGACAAGGACGCAGCACGCTTGATGGGCATCGATTCACAGAAGATGTTCGCGCTTGCCTGGGGACTCGGCGCCGCGTGCGCCGGTGTGGCGGGTGCATTGCTTTCCACCTTCTTTCCAATCTTTCCCGAGGTCGGCGCCAATTTCATCCTCATCGCCTTCGTCGTCGTGAACCTGGGCGGCTTCGGCAGCATCATCGGCGCGCTGGTCGCCGGAGTGCTGGTCGGCGTCATCGAGGTGATGGGCGGCTTCATCGTTGGACCGCAATACAAGCTCGCCATCGTCCTGGCGCTGTTCCTTGCCGTGCTTATGTTCCGCCCACAGGGCTTGCTGGGCAAGGCCTGAGGAGGATGCATACATGAATAAGCAAACCAATTTGTCTCCCGCGCTGGATGCGCCGGTACTGCCCCAGCGCAGCCTGAAGGCCATCCATGTCCTTCTGCTGGCGGCACTCGCCATCGCTCTGCTGTTGCCATGGCTGATGGAGAACCCGGCGCACCAGAACGTGGCCATACTCATCCTGATGGCAGCCCAGCTTGGCGTCGCATGGAACATCGTGGGCGGCTATGCGGGACAGGTATCGCTCGGCCATGCCGCCTTCTACGGCATCGGTGCCTACACCTCCTCGCTCCTGCTGGTGCACTTTGGCTGGAGTCCCTGGCTTGGCATGCTGGCTGGCGGACTGCTGGCCGCGCTCATCAGCCTGGTGGTCGGCTGGAGCTGCTTCAGGTTGAAAGGGCACTACTTCACCATGGCGACGATCGCCGTCGCAGAAATCGCGCAAATCGTCTTTACCAACTGGGAGTTTGCCGGGGCAGCGGTCGGCGTCACCATCCCGATGGATAACGACGGCTGGAGCGCCCTGATCTTCGCCTCCAAGGTACCCTACTACTACATTGCGCTGGGACTCCTGCTCCTCACGTTGCTCGCCAATTTTGCGATCGAGCGCAGCTACCTGGGTTACTACTTCCGCGCGATCAAGGACGAGCCCGATGCCGCACGCAGCCTCGGCGTGAGCCTTAGCACCTATAAACAAGTTGCCTTCGCTGTCAGCAGCTTCTTCACCGCGCTGGGCGGCAGCTTCTACGCACAGAAGGAGCTCTATATCGACCCGGCTTCGGTACTAGGCACCGGCCTGTCGATCAAGATGGCGCTGGTTTCGATTCTCGGCGGTATCGGCACCTTGTTCGGTCCGATCGTCGGCGCCGGTGTCCTGACCACAATCGATGAAGGCACCCGTATCCTGTTCGGCGGCTCCGGCCGCGGCACGGATCTGATCATTTATTCTGCGCTGATCATCATCATTGCGATGTACTACCCCGCCGGCGTACTGGGCTGGGTAAAAAACTTCATTGCGCGCCGTAACGCACGCAAGCTTCAGGCGGGAGACAGGTGAGATGACTCTTTTGCGTGTAGAAAGCGTCACGAAGAAGTTCGGCGGCGTGACCGCCAATCAGGACGTTTCCTTCGAGGTCAAGGCGGGTCAGATCGTCGGCTTGATCGGTCCGAATGGAGCCGGCAAGACCACCATGTTCAACGCCATTGCCGGTTACGCGCCGCCGACGTCGGGCGACATCTGGTTCGACGGCAAGAAGGTGTCGGCGTTCACCCCCGAGCAATGTGCCCGTGCCGGTATCGGCCGCACCTTTCAGGTCGCCCGCACCTTCACCAGCATGACCGCACTGGAAAACGTGATGGTCGGGGCCTTCCTGAATAACCGCAGCGTCGGGCATGCGCGCCGCACCGCGAACGAGTTGCTCCAATTCGTCAACCTCGGCCGCTTCGCAGATAAGCCCGCTGGAAGCATGACCATCAGCGAGCAGCGTCGCCTGGCAGTCGCCCGGGCCTTGGCCCTGCATCCGAAGCTCCTGCTCATGGACGAAGTCATGGCGGGGCTGAATCCCACGGAAGTGAAGGACATGGTCGACGTCGTCCTCAAGATCCGCGACAAGGGTATCGCATGCCTGATCGTCGAACACGTGCTCGAAGGGATCATGCCGATCGCCGATGCCATTGTCGTGCTCGATTACGGCAAGAAGATCGCCGAGGGGCGGCCGGAGGAAGTCTCCAACAACCCGCAGGTTATTGCGGCATACCTGGGAGAAGAATAGTGCTGCAGGTACGTGATCTGAAGGTCAGTTACGACGGCGTGCTGGCCGTATCGAAGGTGAGTCTCGATGTAGGCAAGGGCAAGCTGGTAGCGCTCGTGGGCGGCAACGGCAATGGCAAGTCCACCACGCTGCGCGCCATTGCCGGCTTGAATGCGGCGGAGCAGGGGTCGATTCGCTTCAACGACATGGAGATCCAGAACGTCCCGGCGCACAAACGTGTGCCCATGGGCTTGAGTCTGGTGCCGGAGGGGCGTCGCTTGTTCGCCCGGTTGACGGTGCAGCGCAACTTGGAACTGGGTGCCTATACGCGCAGCGATCGGGCCGAGATCGAGGCATCGCTGGACTACATCTATTCCTTGTTTCCTATCCTGAAGCAGCGCCACGGTCAGCTGGCCGGAACGATGAGCGGCGGCGAACAACAGATGCTGGCGATCGGGCGCGGCATGATGAGCAAGCCGAAGCTGCTGCTCCTGGACGAACCGTCGTGGGGCATCGCACCCAAATTTGTTGCCAAGGTCCTTGAAACAATCCAGATGGTCAACCAGCAAGGCGTCTCCGTTCTGCTGGTCGAGCAAAGCCTGCACAAGGCGCTGGCGATTGCCGATTACGGATACGTCATTCAAACCGGACGCATCGTGATGGAGGGCACCGGCGAAGAGTTACTCAATAACGAAGACATCAGGAAAGCGTATCTCGGACTATGAACCATACAACTGACATGTCGCCGGACGCATTCCGGCTGTTGTGCCGCAGCGGCAGCTTCACGGGCCCCACGGCGGGTGCCGCGAGTCCGTACATTCAAGCCAACATGATGATTTTGCCGAAGGAAGATGCGTTCGATTTCCTCCTCTTCTGCCAGCGCAATCCCAAACCGTGCCCGCTGGTCGAAGTGCTCGACCCGGGCCAGGTCGAGCCGCATTGCGCGCCCGGCGGTGACATCCGGACCGATCTGCCCGGCTATCGGGTGTTTGAGCACGGACGGCTGGTCCGCGAAGTGAACGACATTCGCGAGTACTGGCGCGACGATTTCGTGACCTTCCTGATCGGCTGCAGCTTCTCCTTCGAGCATGCCTTGATGGCCGGAGGCATTCCACTGCGGCACGTCGAGCAGCAACGCAACGTCGCCATGTACAAAACGAATATTCCTTGCCGGACGGCCGGCCGGTTTGGCGGCAACATGGTAGTCAGCATGCGGCCCGTCAAGAGCGGCGATGTTGCCCGCGCGGTGGAAATTTCCGGCCGATTCCCGCAGGTGCACGGGGCGCCGGTGCACATCGGCCACCCGGAGCTGATCGGGATTCGCGATCTGTCGCAGCCTGAGTTCGGCGATGCCGTCGCTATTCATGACGACGAATTGCCTGTCTTTTGGGCTTGCGGCGTCACCCCGCAATACGTCGCCGAACTTAGCCGCACGCCGTTCTGCATTACTCACTCGCCGGGTAAGATGTTCGTTACCGATCTTTTGAATCAGTAACCCCGTATCTTCGGAGCTGAGTTTATGTCCAAGGAACAGAGCAAAGCCACATTTGCACAAGCAAAGTCCATCACGCCTCCCGCAAGTCCCAAGGTCCCGATCGTGTCCTCCGCGCATCTGGCTGCGGGCCGCAGCGCAGAACTGAGCGAATTCGAGTTCGGCATGATCATTGCGGAAAATGCCTTCAGCCGCTGGGCCGTGCGTTGCATGTCGGCGGCTGGCATGAAGGACATGACGATTACCGACGTGCTCGTGCTGCACCACATCAACCATCGTGCGCGCGAGAAGAAGTTGGCCGACATTGCCTTCATCCTCAATATCGAAGACACGCATATCGTCAATTATTCGTTGAAAAAGCTGCTTCAACTGGGTTTGGTGAAAACCGAAAAACGCGGCAAGGAAGTGCTGTACTCGACAAACGAAGAAGGCCAGGCGCTGTGCAGGCGGTATTACGAGATCCGGGAGCAGGTGCTTGTATCGGCTCTGACCGGTACCGGAACCGAAAGCTTCGAGCTCAGTGAACTGGCTCGCTTCCTGAGGGTGTTATCGGGGCTGTATGACCAGGCGGCGCGCGCCGCTACCTCCTTGTAGCATCATCCCTCGGCGCGCTCGCTTCGCGGGCCACGGGACACCCAAATCTACCGGCCAAGTCTCTTCAAGGAATACGATATTTTCATGCGTAGCGAATCCCAGATAGCCGATGTCTGACACGTCTCCAAGAAGAGCCATTTTCTACGGCCTCGCTGTATCGATCATTTGGGGAGCCCAGCCAGTTGTTGCTACGTTTGGCTATCGCGCAGGACTCAATGCCCTGGATCTGACGTTCTTGCGGTTCGCCGCAAGTGGGCTGGTCATGCTTCCGGCGTTTCTCCAGCGTGGCGTCAAGTCCGCGTGCGGAATAGGGTGGCAGCGCGCCATCATCCTGGCGGTACTTGCAGGACCTTTGTATAACCTCGTGCTGATCGGCGGACTCACTTGGGCTCCCGCCTCCCACAGCTCCTTGATTTATCCGGCCTGTACGCCAGTCTTTACTGCCATATTGACCAGGATGTTCCTTAAAAGCGAAGGGAGGGTGCCGATTTTTGCAGTCTCCATGTTGTTGCTTGGCGTAGTGGTCATCAAGTTGGATGGTCTGCTGCACCCTGCGTCTGCAGTCGCCCCGGGTGCTTGGCGCGGAGACATGCTCTTTGTGGGCGCAGCATTGATGTGGTCCACGTACACAATATTGATGCGCCGTTGGAAAACTGACCCGAGTGCCGTGGTCACTGTCGTACAGGTCAGCGGTTTGCTGTACGTGCCGGCATATCTCGTTACGCAAGGTACTGGCGTCTTTGAATTGAGCTTACAAGTACTTGGTGTGCAGATGCTTTATCAAGGTTTGCTTGTCAGCGTTTTCTCGATTTTCCTGTTTAACGAAACCGTTCGCCAAATCGGCACGAAAGCGTCTTTGTTCACCGCGATCATGCCTGCGATTGGTGTCACCCTTGCTGTTATCGTTCTTGGCGATCCATTATCCTGGACGCTTGTTCTAGGTGCCTTGCTGATCGTTGGCGGCCTTACCGCTTCATTCAGAAAGCCGTCATGAAGCTTGGCGGCAGCGCTTCCGTCGTACAACGGTCTAAGCGGGCCGTCCCCTTGACGCGCTACGATGCCTGAGGCTTCCCCTATGCGACATCGAAGGTCTGACACGATTCGGAGAAAAAGCATGCGGCTGCCTTGTACCCTGATCTGGATTGTTGCCTGCAGCATCAGTCATGCACAGCCGACCGCGGTAGTGCTGCCGTCCGAGCCGGACTACGAAGCGGAGAAGCTCCAGTTCCAGCGCGGGAGTCTGCTGTATTACAACCTGCATGGGAATTCGGACGATTGGTCTGCTGCTGCACTCCAGGCAGCCGCTGACGAAGGCGACGTGCAGGCTCAAGTACGGCTCGGCATCCTCAGCGAGCAGGGACGCGGTTTGCCACAGGATTATGCGGCTGCGCGGAGCTGGTATGAAAAGGCGGCGCCGCAGTCTGCCGATGCACAGTTCCTGCTGGGGATGATGCTGTATCAAGGCAAGGGCATCCCGGTTGACTTCGACGCGGCGCGCCGCCACTTCGAGCAAGCTGCCGGACAGGGATCGCTGCAGGCTCAGGTCAATCTGGGGTGGATGTGCGAATACGGTCAAGGACAAGCGGACGCCGTTCCCGATCTCGCTTGTGCCCGCCGCTGGTACGAACGGGCCGCAAGCGCAGGCGACCCGATGGGCATGTTCAACCTCGGCACGCAGTACTACCTCGGCAAGGGAGTGACCCAGGATTATGCGGAAGCGCGCCACTGGTTCGTGCGCGCCGCCGGCAAGGATTTCGCCGGCGCGTATTACAACCTCGGCGTCATGGCGCTCGGCCAAGGGCAGGCGCGTGATCCGGTTCAGGCTTATGAATGGTTCAAGCTGGCCGAGCTGGCCGCCTATCCCGGCGCGGCATACAACATCGGCAAGGTAGTGGGTGAGTTGCAGGACACCCAGCGTTCCGAAGCGGAAGAATGGGTGCGGCGCTGGCGGACGGCGCATTGACGCATATTGCCACATGCGACGATGCTGCCCGCGCCCCTGGAGCAAAGCATCGCTGGCTTGTCCCAACGGGCACACGCACTTGCATTCATCAGTACCGTGAACGCGTTCTCATCGTCGCGCACCCACTGCAGCGGAGCGCCCTGTAGATAAAAGTTCTGGTAGCGACGGTGCCGCTCGAATGGACGCAGTCAGCCGCTGATCGGTGAGAAGAAAATCGGTCAGTCGACGACAAAAAGTTTTGCCCCGACTGCCGTATATGAACTGTGCGCTTCAGCATTGTCCGCAAGCCGATAGCTCATGCCCGGTTTAAGGACGTACTTTCGTCCATCTTCAAACTCTGTGTGCGGTTTCCCTTCGAGCAAAAACAGGATATGGCCTTTGGAACACCAATGGTCCGCAAGATAGTCAGGACTGTATTCGACCAAGCGAACCCGAACCCCACCAAAGGTGCGCGTGCGCCAGTACGCTGTGCCGGTTTCACCACGATGTTCTGTGCATTCCACTGCTGAACGGTCCGTCGTAGTGAAAGGAATGCCGTTCATCTGCATGTTTTCGCTCCCCGAGGTTCAACGTGCGCCCAATGGAGGAGTCAGGCGTCACTTTGCCCAACACCGAGTTCTCCAACATATTGCTCAGTCACTGCTCCATCCAGCAAGCGGATGCGCACGGGACCGATTTGCTCCGGTTCGAAGTTTCGAACGTTCACGCCCATGCGTGGTGACGTCCGGCCTTCCAGTGGACGCCAGTGCGTGACGCACCCGCAATGGCTGCAACGCACAAAGGCAAGCGACTTCTCGCCCCAGGCGTATTCATCCGTGACGCCAGGCGCAGCTTGGATGTCGACCTCCGTTGAGTTGAAGTACGCCCAAAGAGCGCCATAGCGACGGCAGATGGAGCAATTGCAGTTGGTGACCGCCTCTGGTGCTCGCGGGATGGCGATGCTGACTGCGCCGCAGTGGCAAGTGGTGCGAATCATGGGCATGCGCGCTCCTGTGTGATTGGACGCTGGTGCTTTCTGGCCCCGACGTCCGAGATAGCCAGCGGCGTAGCCGCTTGTGTTCATGTACATGTTAGTTGCTCCGAGCACCTCAAGACTCGGCGTCAACGCTGATTAGCGGATATCCGTCATTTGGACTTGGATACCGCTGACATCCGGCGCTTATCCTTCTCGACGATCGTCCAGCGAATCGAATCCCAGTCATGCCGACAAATCCGTCTGGTGTGCAATTTGTCCGATTTACGAGAGCAGCCTGATCAGTCCCGTTGGATGCACTGCCCAGCCGAGCAGGCCGGACAGACCCATCAGGATGCCGAATGCGGTGGGCACGAGCGCGACGACATACAACCACGATTTGCGCGTGAGCGACGTGACCGCCAGCAGCGCGATGGCAATCGCGAGCAGCGCGTCGGAAAGATCGAACTGGTCGTCCCGATAATTGGCCGCATCATAGTCCCTCTGGTCCTGGTCGGCCTGCGCCTTCAGTTCATCCTTCTTGCGGTTCTGCTCTTCGGCGAGCGCCTGGTAGCGGGCGATGGCTTCGGCATAGCGCGGCTGCTGGGTTGGACTCGCACCGGCCGCCGCGAGCTGCAGCTGCACCAGTTCCGCCTTTGCGACCTCCTCGCGGATATTGCGCGCCTGGTAGAACGCCCAGTGGTCAATCTTGTTGGCCTGCGCCTGCTGCATGGCCTGCACGATGTTATCGTCCTTGACCTTGCAGATACCCATGAAAGTGGCCAGGATCGCGACGGTGATCGCTACCAGGGTGTTCAGGCGGGAGGCGGCACGGTCAGCCTCGGCGCGGGCTTCGGCTTGCTCATTGGCGCGCTGCGCGACTTCCATTGGATCGATTTCCATGTACGGCTCCTGGGTGAGAAATACGCAGCGATGATAGCTGCTCCTGCGTCCGGGATGGCGCCCACGGAAGCGCGGATTGTTTGACCGGCTGGTCGTTTAACCTCCGTGACGAAAGATGGGCGCTGGGTCAAATGAGCGCCGAATTTGTACCGCACCTGCGTATTTGTCCGCTCTGTTTTGAAGCGGCTTATCACAGTTACTGGCATCAGTCACGCTGGCTGAAAGCGCGTCCCCTGCATGGGGTCTCTTTGGAACAGCACTGTCAGTCCTGTGCCGCCGCACTGCCGTTGTGGTCGCTGTCCACCCAACTCCTTGCCACTCCCTTTCTTTGCAGCGCATGCGGCGCTCCGATAGCAGGCGCGCCGTTGCTGGTGTCGACTCATGTAGAACTGCGCCAGCAGGCCGATATGATCGCCCAGCAGTTTGGTAGTGTGATGGACTGGTCTAAGCACTTTGTGGCGTGCCGGCGGCAATTGATGCCGACCCACGCGTATGGCTTGCCGCCGTTAGACCGGGCGTGGGCACAGGTCGCGGCTGCGCCTATCACGCGACTTGCTACAAAGAAGCAGATCCACGCGCCAAAGATGACCCTCTTGTGGGTAACACCCTGCGCCCCGGCGATGGAGACGATGGATGACCATGAGACGGTGCCAATCGACGAAATTAGCACGGTGTACCGTGCGACTTTGAGGCTGTCAATCAATGTCGCAGGGCGGCTCCGCCGCCAATGTATGCCCGCGCCATGGCCATGGTGGCAGCCCATCCTATTTGAACAGACGCTAGAAATCTTTCGGGCGTGTTTTGGGCCAGGCGGGATGGAAGCTGGCAACAGGACTATCGGCAGTGCCAGGTCGCCCGTGGAAAGCTCCGGCGCATAGGTATGCCGATCCAATGGCAGGGCCGGCTGTATTGGCGCGCGTTCTTCCTCGCCGCCTTCGCCGGTGTTGCAGGCCGGCTCGGACCAAATCTCCGGGAGCGTCTCGGCACCATTGACGGCTCGACCGTCATCAAAGAGTCGTTTCGCGTGAGTTGGGTACGCATCGGACCCGACCGCTACGCGTGGGCTGTCTCGCTGATTTACCTGGATGGGCTGCCATCTAGACCGTTTCGACGCTATCAACCATTGGGGCCGAGGCTTGCCTGGAACGATTCGCACGAGAGGTTGCTGGATACGGTAATGCGGTGTCAGCACGAAGATGAGGTGGTCAGTCTCCGCCCCCAAAAAAACGCACCGACATGAACGATGTGTCCCTAGAAAGCCAAAAGCCACCCGCAGGTGGCTCTGACTCTAATGCAGACTGTGGCATGCACCGGCTTTAGGTTCCCCAAGTGAGGAGCGGGAGTAGGATCACAGACGCCTACCGGCCAATAATATGTTGATTTTCGCGCGTTGGCAATCGCCATTTAGGGCAAATTTTGATCCGGGCTATTTCAGTGGATCGCTTGTCCGCACCGCTCGCGTTCTCCGCTTTACTGGATCACGATTGGGTGAAAAAGCTGGGTCAATGGTCGCGAAAATGAACAGCTGATTGCCTACAGGTCGAACCGGCGCAGGCAAAACCCGAAAATGTCCGAGGCGGAATAGCCCGAAAAAGCGATTGGGAGCCGGCGCGCGCATAGCCCATTATGGTCCGGCACCAAATGCTGGTGCAGCAGTCAGAGACCGAATATACGTGAGCAGTCGTACCTACCAGCCAAAAACGGAATGTTTGCAAACGAGGAGAAGTCCATATAGGCGGCCTACGGCCAGAAGCGGACGCAGCCAATGGAATGCACATCTACTGCTCCGTCAATCGCCGCATAAAAGACCATTCGCGGTGCATCAACTAATGAAATCAGAGCCGACGATTCAGACACCGCTAGACTTGCGAATGCGTTTGGGCGACATCGAAACTCATTGTTCGTCTTGATCCGGCAGTTTCAGCCGTCCGGTGTGGAAGTCGTATTCGTACACCTCGCCATAGCGGCCCCATTCGATGGCGACTTCCAGCATGCGCTGCGCTTCCTCCGCGTCGAGCCCTTCTTCCAGCAAGTCGAGGAACGGCCCTTCGGACAAGGTGCCGGCCGGCTCGTTCTCCAGCTTCTGCCGGATCCGCGCCGCCAGCGGCACATGGGTGAGCAGCTGCTGCCCGAAGATTTCTTGGCGCAGCGTGTGTTCGGCCTCTGCATAGCGTTGGCCCAGCGGGGTCAGTGCAATGTCGCCCTTTTCCACATGCGCCAGCCCGAGCAGGCCGAGCGCCTCGTAGGTCGGGAACAATTCCTCGTCCGGCAGTTCGGCATCCTCGGCCAGCTGCGGCAAGTCGGCGCGGCCGTTGAAGGGCGGCGCGGCGAGCAGGTCGAGCACGCCCTCGATGCGATTGACGTCCGTGTCCGGCAAGCGGTAGTCGACCTGCGGCACTGGCGCCATGCCGGCCGGTACGGCGGGCGTCGGCCGCATGGTCATCAGGCCGTACACCTCGTCGATCATGGCGCGGACCTCGCGCGAGTCCACGCTGCGCGGACGCGGCAGGTCGATCTTGAACTCGGTGCGGATGCGTCCGGGATCGCTGGAGAGGATGATGATACGGTCGGCCATCATGACCGCTTCCTCGATGTTGTGCGACACGATGAGAATGCCCTTGGTGGGAATCTGCTTCTTGTCCCACAGCTCCAGGATGTCGTTGCGCAGAGTCTCGCCGGTCAGCACGTCGAGCGCGGAGAACGCTTCATCCATCAGCAGGACGTCCGGATTGGTGACCAGTGCGCGGGCGATGCCGACGCGCTGGCGCATCCCGCCCGACAGCTCGCGCGGCAGCGCGCCGCCGAAGCCGGCCAGGCCGATCAGTTCGAGCATGGCATCGGCGCGTTCTTCCCGTTCTTCCGGCGGCATGCCCTGCGCCTCCAGGCCCAGCTCCACATTCTGCTGGACGGTCAGCCACGGAAACAGTGCGAACGACTGGAACACCATGGCAATCCCGTTGGCCGGGCCGCGCAGCGCCTTGCCGCGGTACATCGCCGTGCCGTTGTCGGCGGGAATGAGACCGGCAATGATGCGCAGCAAAGTCGATTTGCCGGAGCCCGACTTGCCGAGCAGGGCGACGATTTCACCGTCGGCCAGCGCGAAGTCGACACCGTCGAGGACCCGGCGCGGCGCGACCTCGGCGCTGCGAAAGGACTTCGTCACATCGTGCAGTTCGATCAAAACATTCTTATTCATTTTTCCCTCTCAACGGCTGCGGTCTTCGGCGAGCAGATAGAGCTTGCGCCAGAAGAAGCGGTTCAACAGCATCACGAAGACGCACATGATGCCGATGCCGAGCGCAATGCGGTGGAAGTCGCCTGCGTCGGTCATCTGCTTGATGTAGCTGCCCAAGCCATCCGCAACCAACGAAGTTTTGCCCCACGTGACGTACTCGGCCACGATGCTGGCGTTCCAGGAGCCGCCGCTGGCAGTGATGGCACCCGTCACGAAGCTCGGAAACACCGCCGGCAGATAAACCCGGCGCCACTTCAGCCAGCCCTTGAGGCCGAGGTTGTCGGCGGCCAGCCGCAATTCGTTGGGCAGTGTCGACGCTCCCGCCACGACATTGAACAGGATGTACCACTGGGTGCCGAAGACCATGAGCGGGCTCAGCCAGATGTTCGGGTTGAGCCGGTAGGTCACAAGAAGGTACACGACCAGCGGGAACATCAGGTTGACCGGAAACGCGGCAAGGAATTGTGCGACTGCCTGCACCTTCTGCGAGTACTTGGGGCGCAGACCAATCCAGACAGCGATTGGCACCCAGACTATGGAGGCCAAGGCAATAAGCAGCAGCACGCGTGCCAGCGTAATGAACCCAAGGCCGACGACATGGGCAGCTTCACCCCAGCCGACGTCGCTGTGGACGAAGACGACGAAGCGCCAGGCGGCGATGGCGGCAACCGCAAGGATCAGGACATCCCAGCCCCTGGCCCACCATGCGGGACGCGGCTTCGTGGCCGCGTCCGCCGAACGGCTTTCGTTCGCGCTGCCGAACCACCCGAGGGCGCGCGCCATCCTGGCCCAGAAGCGGTCGGTGATACTGCGAATCAATGCGCTGCGGCGGCCCCAATCGAGCAGCCAGGATTGCTGTGCCGTTTCGTTCTGGGATTCCTCGAAGCGGAACTTGTCGGCCCAAGCCAGCAGCGGGCGGAAGAACAACTGGTCGTACAGGATGATGCCGACCAGCATGGCGCCGATCGCCCAAGCGATGGCCGCACCGTCCTTTTCATCGATGGCTACGGCGATGTAGGCGCCGATACCCGGGAGTTTGATGTCCTGGTTCGCCACCGAGATGGCTTCCGCCGCCACCAAAAAGAACCAGCCGCCCGACATCGACATCATCATGTTCCACAACAGGCCCGGTGTGCCGTACGGCAGTTCGAGACGCCAGAAGCGCTGCCAAGCCGATAGGCGAAACACCCGCGCGGCTTCGTTCAGCTCCGGTGGAATTGTCTTGATGGATTGGTACAGGCTGAAGGCCATGTTCCATGCCTGCGACGTGAAGATCGCAAAGATCGCCGCGCACTCGACGCCGAGCAGGTTGCCAGGAAACAGGGCAATGAACGGGGCAATGGCAATCGCCTGAAAGCCGAGAATCGGCACCGATTGCAATACGTCGAGCAGTGGGACCAGCACCTTTTCCGCCGCGCGATTCTTAGCGGCTACGGCGGCGAACATGAAGGTGAACAGCAGCGCGCAGCCGAGCGCCGTGAACATGCGCAGGATGGTACGCAGCAGGTAATACGGCAGGAACGCCGGGTCCAGGGAAATCGGCGTTGGCTGGCCAACCGTGAACGGGCGGCTCATCTGCATCGCACCGTACGCCACGGCCGCCAGGACCGCCAGTACCAGCGGCAGCAACGCCCAGTCCCAGCGATTCGGCGTTGTGGTCAGAAAGGACCGTCCTGTCCGTTTTGGAGTGAACAGTTCAAACATGTCGACTTCTCCGGGTCAGAATGATGCATGCAGCCGCAGGGAGGCCACGTTCACCGGTCCGCGATCACCGTTGTAAGCGGGATTCACAATATGCTGCGCGTCCAGCGACACGACGACGTGCTTCGTGGCCGGTACACTGTAAAACGCTTCGACAATCGATTCGGGCCGATACGTTAAACGCCCATCGCCAATAAAGGCGCCAACACCACCGGCAGCCAAATACTCTTGATGGGCTTTGGACAAGCCGTTACGCACGATGGCAATGCCGAGCGTGTCTTCGGCCCGGTGCCACGCCGCTCCTTTAATGACGGCACCGGCTGACGCTGAGCGCTCGATTTCAGTGAACGCATAGGTTTCAGACGCGCCGTCATTCCAGCTGGCGCGCGCAAAGACACCAACATCAGCAGCCAATCCCTGTTCCACATTGATGCCATATCCGACCTTGCTCCGCTCGGTGCGGACCCGGCCAACATCTGGAACTCCGCCATTATTGGGCGCATCAGCCAATGCATCGCGGAAGCTGCCCATGTGGGCACGATTGCGGAAAGCCATCAGCCGCACTTTGCCCGGTTGCTCCAGCAACGTATGTGCGTGCTCGAGTTCTACCTGGTCGCCGTAATGCGTGAAGAGCCGCTTGTCCAGCGGCAGGCCGTTGGACTCGGCCGGCTGCATGAAGCGGCCAACCGAAGCGCCCAATCATCATAGAAGTACTCGATCGCTGTGCCCCACGAATATCCGCGCGCATCGGCCGCAAAATCATAGGCGCCATGCGCGAGCAATGCCCAGTTCATGTACTGGGTACGGGCATCATGCGCATAGCTGCTGTTGTCGAAGAGGTCTGTCACGGAAAGATTGCCCACCGTGACAACGACACGGCGCTTGTCGGCCAAGCCGGCAAGCTGGTTCATGTCCGACTCGATCGCTTCCTGCTCACCACCAAGGCTCCACGTCTGCCGCAAGAAGACGCGCGCCCGATACAACGTAGGATTCGGGCCGCTCGTCTTCTGCTGCTCGCCGTTTGTCATGCCGCCCAGCCCGTGCAGTTCGGATAGCGGCACGCCTTGGACTAGCTCAGGATCGAAATACAACTCGCCGCCGAGCCATGGACGGAAACCAAACGCTGCCGTCGCGCTGAATGAGTACGCAGTTTCACGCTCGGGGCGCAGGCTCAATGCCCCTGTGTAACGAGCAGAAAACGTCGGCTTGATTTGCCAGATATATGTGCTCTGGAAGTGAGCGTTCCAAGCTTCCTGGGGAACGTCTTCGGCGAAGGCGGCAGGAAGCGATGCAGCGGCTGCCAGCCAGAGCATTCCCAATAGTTGAGCGGCAAATCGAAGCACAGGTACCTCCGTTGGATGTAACGGGAGAACCTTTCATGCGCGCTTGTCGAAACCAATGTCACTGCCAGAGCAACGATGCCGTGCCAGCGCAACCCACATCATGGACCGCAAAAGGCAAGCAGTGACCACCGCTACCCGTTAATGGGGATGGCAGACATAGCATGAACCAGATTGTCGAGGAAACCGTGTTGTCCCGGCTATGCGGAACGTTCGGAACCATCATCTGCGTAGTGCAAGATGACGGCAGGGGAAGAGAGACCCGCGTTATCTTGCCAAGGCAGGACCAGCACGAAGCTGGCAACAACTGACACCTGAACAAGTGCCCATGAAAGGGGCTCCACAGAAATAAAGACAGGCTGGATTCTATGTAGTCATCCTTTCCAGCGTCAAGAAAAAATTCCGTAAAAATGCGAGGCGCGCATCCTCGACTGAAGCAGCTGTCGCGTCTGCGACGATACTTGGGCACTGTTGCCTCATCGTGACAGGCGCTACAGCGCTGCGGTCTGTAACACACGGAGGGCTATGAACATTTGCCTCCTTGCTCGCCGCAGCAACGGCGGAGAAATTGTGCCCTCGACGCCTCGTGCGGTAATATACCCCCCCACGGTATTCTTGACGGAGTTCTGGTTGGCGCACACCACAAGGGAAAAGGCGAAGCTGCTTGCGCGGGTACGACGGATCCGCGGCCAGGTGGAAGCTGTCGAGCGCGCGTTGGAAGCAGAAAGCGGATGTGCGGAAGTCTTGCAATTGCTTGCCGCCACGCGAGGGGCGATGAATGGCCTCATGGCCGAGGTGATCGAAGACCACATCCGGGAGCACGTGGCCAGTCCCGAGCATACTGACCGCGAGCGGGCGCAGGCGGCTGACGAGCTTGTTGGCGTCGTCCGCACCTATCTCAAGTAGCTGTTTCTAATGGCAGTCGAGTCACCCTGCGTCGAACGCTGCCGGTTCGATGGCAAGACTGGCTTCTGTACGGGCTGTCTTCGGACCCGCACGGAAGCGCGCGCGTGGAAGAAGATGCCCGACCACCGCCGCCATTCCATCATCAACGAGCGCGCAAGGCGCGAACGAAAGCTCACCAGCAAATAACGCCGGGAGCGAGGGAAATACCATGACTCACAGTAAGCAAAACGACAGTTTTTCCGCTTTCACCCATGACCACGCCTTTCATGAAGGAAGCCATGCGGCCGAACGCGGCACGCATCTGGTCATGTGGATTACCGCCGCCATGATGGTCCTCGAAATTGCGGCGGGTTGGTGGTTCAATTCGATGGCGCTGTTGGCCGACGGCTGGCATATGAGCTCGCACGCCGTCGCCATTGGCTTGAGCGCCTTTGCGTACTCCGCCGCCCGCAAATATGCAGAAGACCCACGCTTCACGTTCGGCACCTGGAAAATCGAAATCCTAGCTGGCTATACCAGCGCGGTATTCCTGCTCGGAATTGCCGCCCTGATGGTGTTCAGCTCCGTTGAGCGTATTTTTTCGCCGGAGCCGATTCATTACCGTGATGCAATCATCATTGCTGCAGTCGGGCTGGCGGTTAACGTGATCTGCGCCTTTATTCTTGGCGATGCGCACCATCACCACCACGGTGAGCACAACCATCACCATGGCCATGAGCACCATCACGGCCATAGCTCTGACGGACACCATCACCACGACCTCAACCTCAAGTCCGCATACGTACACATCATCGCGGATGCCGCCACGTCCGTACTCGCCATTGCCGCTTTGGCAGGCGGCTGGGCATTTGGTTGGGCTTGGCTCGACCCTGTCATCGGCATTGTCGGTGCCGTCGTGGTCGCGGTCTGGGCAAAGGGTCTGATTGCCGATACCGGCAAAGTGCTGTTGGATCGGGAAATGGACGCGCCCGTGGTCGAGGAGATTCGCGAAGCGGTCGAGGCCAACGTGAACGACGCGAAAACAAAGCTAGTGGACTTGCATGTCTGGCGAGTCGGACGCCAGTTTTACTCCTGTGCGCTGAGCGTGGTGACAAGCAACCCGCATCTGACTGCCAGCCAGGTGCGTGACCAGCTCACGGTTCACGAGGAAATCGTGCACTCGACGATTGAAATCCACCACCGCTGCTGACCGTCGGTCAGAAAACCGGATAAAATCCGAACTGTCATTGGGGAGTAGCCGCCCTTCATCTCCCGAAGGGGCTTGCGTCAACATACTTGGTCCACAGACCATGGCGTAAGCGGTTTCCAGACTTGGCAAGACCTTTGACCACATCGCCTCTGCATTGGCCGGGGGAGCGTTGTGGTCAATTGTCATTGGCCCGGCCGGGAACCATCATGGAAGCACTCCTTATCTCGACTGGCGTCGTCGCCTTGGCAGAAATTGGTGACAAGACCCAGCTCCTCGCCTTCATCCTTGCAGCGCGCTTCAAGAAGCCGCTCCCCATCGTCATCGGCATTCTCTGTGCCACATTGGTCAACCATGGTCTCGCCGGGGCTGTAGGTGCCTGGATTACCGCAATGGTCAGTCCTGAGGTCCTACGTTGGATTCTCGGGGCTTCGTTCATTGGCATGGCCATCTGGACGCTCATCCCGGACAAGATCGAAGAGGAAGAAACCCAAGTCGCCAAAAAGTTTGGCGTCTTTGGTGCGACGCTGGTGACCTTCTTCCTGGCTGAGATGGGTGACAAGACCCAGATTGCGACCGTTGCCCTGGCAGCCCATTACTCGAATCCGTTGTTCGTCGTGGCTGGCACGACGCTTGGCATGCTCATCGCCGATGTGCCGGCGGTATTCATTGGTGACAAGCTGGCGAACAGGATACCCATGAAATTGGTGCATTCGATTGCCGCCGGCATCTTTGCGGTGCTGGGCATTGCGACACTGCTGGGTGCGGGCAAACAACTCGGCTTCTGACTGACCGAACCGCTCCCGATACCAAACTCCATGAATCGGTGGAATGAGGGTCTTTCAACGAAGGGAAAATTTTCGCCAAGCCGATCGGCAGCTGCGGGTCGCGTCGAGCCGGTTGATGTTCAGATCTGTACGTCTCTTCTCGGACATGTCCCGGACGTTTAAGCGCTTCCCCGGCGTATCTGGCCCGCGCCGGCACGCCGCGCACGCCGGCCGATCTGAAGCACCATGAGTGTCTCGACTTCGCGCGGCTGAACCGCCGCGTACGCTGGAATCTCGCGGGCTACGGCGATTCGGAATTTCCGGCCAGCCGCTTCCGCGCCAACAACGGCGTCGCGTTGCGCATGGCGGCGCTGCCCGGCTACGGCATCGTCCTGCAGTCGGCGGCGTTGCTCGAAGAGGATGTGGCGGCAGGCCGGCTGGTCCCCGTGCTGGCGAAGTACCTTCCAGCGCCGCGTGCGATGGCGCTGGTCTATTCGCGCGACCGTACGCCGACACCAAAGATGACCACCTTCGTGCAGTTCATCGTGGAGCGCTTCGGCTAGCTTGACGACCGCATGCGTCATGCGGTGAAGGTGGCGGTCGACATTCCGTAAGCGAGCGCAACCTGGCGGTACTGGTGTCGGGCGGCCCAAGAACATGGGATGTCAGCCAGCAGGGCCTCATGCTAGATTGGTTGCATTTAAACGATAGCGGCCAATCGCCGTGCCCTCATGCATCGTCGACTGAACCTCACCCTGTTGTTCGCCCTGACGCTTCTGAGCGGCTGCAGCGTGCTTCAGGGAGGCGAGCTATACGCGCCGGAGACCTTTGGCCTGGTCCCGGTAGCGCCGAACGTGTACATCGAGCGCGACGCCGACGATCGCACGAAGGCCATACTGAGCGACGCCGCCGTCCGCGCCCACGCAGCCATTACGCACACCTTCGGGGACGCCCAGGCAGCTCCCGTGATCAACGCCTGCGTGACGGAACGCTGCTTCTGGTCATTCGGAGGGAGGGGCGAGTTTGCCAAGGTGTACGGCAAGCGGATACTGCTTTCCCCGCGTGCGCTCAACTGGCATTTTATCGCGCATGAATGGTCCCACGCCGAAATGAGCACACGCCTAAACGTGTTCGCGTGGAAGCGGATGCCGCAATGGTTTGACGACGGCCTTGCCGTAACCGTGAGTGAAGCGCCGGAGCATTCGGAGCAACACTGGCGATTCCTGGTCGAATCCAATATCCCCCGTCCAGGGCCCGACGAGCTGCATTCACTCAAGTCGTTAGGCCAATGGCTGGATGCGGTCCGCAGGTACAGCGACAACAAGAACATCGAGCGAAGAGCACGCGGGGAGCAGGAGATCCATAGCGTCTATGCCGCGGCCGGGCACGAGGTGCGGCCTTGGCTTGTAGCAGCTGGCACGCCAGGACTTCTGGCCTTGATTCAGCGCTTGAACGACGGAGAAACGTTCGAGCGTGCCTATGACGCCGGCAGCCCGAAGCTGCGCGAACCGTCCCGCGTGGCGCCGCTTCCCTGAACGACGGGCGAGCCGGGGACGAGCAGAGGGAGAGCAGGCTGCAGTCGTATGCAGCAGTCGTGCTCGGAATCTTCATTGCGGTCTTTCCCTGGGTTGAGGTCGGATTTCGAGCGGCGGATTGCGGGCGTTGAGCGGTCATTGCTTGGGGA
>SPQI01000425.1 GCA_004570315.1 Oxalobacteraceae bacterium OM1
GCTCCGGCGCGGGCGGCGCTCGAGCGCGCGGCGCACAGCGCGCGGCAGGCGAACATTCCGACCTTGCAAGCGGAGGTCGAACAGGGATTTCAGATCCTGGCATCCCCGTCTGCACGGTTGATCGCGCAAGGCGAAGAGCGCCTGCTGACCTTGGCAGACGTCGAAGCGCTCATGGCGTCCCGGGCTGTAGTCGTGGACGCTTGCCGCAATGTGATCCGCGATGGCGAGATGGAGATTTCCCTGACGCGGCGTCCCGTGCTGTTCATGCTCGCGCGCGCACTGGCGGAGGTGTGGCCCGGTGACGTTGCTCGCGATGCGCTCATTCGGCGGGCCTTTCGTGCCCGCCACATCGACGATTCGCATCGCGTCCGCTTGCGTGTGGAACTGGGCCGCTTGCGCACGGTGCTTGCCGAGTGCGCCGAAGTCAGCGCCACGCCGCCTGGCTATGCACTGGTGCCGCGACGCGCATCGAAAGTCGCGGTGCTCGCGCCGCCGGTCGACGAAGCGCATGCATCGATACTGGCTTGCCTGGCGGATGGCGAAGCATGGTCCAGTTCCGCCCTGGCGCTCGCCCTCGGGACCAGCCAGCGCAGCGTGCAACGCGCACTCGACAGCCTCGCGGCCGCAGGCAAGGTGCAGGCCATGGGACGCGGCAGGGCGCGCCGCTGGGTGACGCCGCCGCTCCCCGGTTTCGCGACGACCTTGTTACTCCCCGCGGTGTTGCCGCATCAATAGAATGGGCTTCCGAACACACCTACTGGGGAATGGATATGAAGAAAGCTGCAGCTGAAGTCATCCGGGAATATGGCCCTTTCGAACCGGACGGCAAGGTACACGGCGTGACCTACGACGGCCAGCGCATCTGGTTTGCCGGGGGTCCCGGCATCAATGCGGTCGACCCGTCGAGCGGGACCATCACGCGATCGCTGCCCGTCGCGGGCCACGCCGGCACCGCGTTCGACGGCAAGCATCTGTTCCAGCTCGCTGAAGACCGTATCCACAAGGTCGATCCTGGAACCGGACAAATTCTTGCGACGATTCCGGCGCCCGGAAAAGGCGGCGACTCCGGCCTGGCGTGGGCGGAGGGAACGCTGTGGGTCGGTCAGTATCGCGAAAGGAAAATCCATCAGATCGATCCCGCCGACGGCACCATCTTGCGGACCATCGATTCGAACCGGTTCGTCACGGGCGTCACCTGGGTCGACGGGGATCTCTGGCATGGCACCTGGGAAGCCGACCAGAGCGAGCTGCGGCGGATCGATCCGCAGAGCGGTCAGGTCCTGGAAGCGCTCGAGATGCCGAACGGGTCGGGTGTGTCCGGGCTGGAGTCGGACGGTGCCGACCAATTCTTTTGCGGCGGCGGCGGCAGCGGCAAGATCCGTGTCGTGCGCCGTCCGAAGCGCAAAGCGAACACAAGCCAATAAGCTGTGCGGTCACGGTTTGACCAGGCGTTGCTGTCGAGCGGTGCGACGATCGGCTCAGTGCGGCACTCCAGAGTCACGTCCTGTTGGCACGGCGGACTCGCATCTGGCTACGCGCACGGCAACGCCAATCTCGCCACTTCGGCGAAGTAACTTGCGCCGATTTCCAGGATGTCGTCGTTGAAATCGTAGGTGGCGTTGTGCAAAGGTGTGCCGCCTTCCTTGCCGGTGGCGCCATTGCCGATAAAGGTGAAGTTCCCGGGCACGACGCGCAGGAAAGCGCCGAAGTCTTCCGAGATCATCATCGGCTTGACGTCGGCATCCACATTGGCAGCGCCCGCCACGCGCGCGGCGGCCTGGACGGCAAGATCGACGAATTCCGGCGAATTGATCGTCGGCGCGAATTCGTGGGTGTATTCGAACTCGCACTCGACGCCGTGGGCCTGGCAGATGCCCATGCTGATCTCGCGCATGCGCCTTTCCAGCAGCGCCTGCACCGCGACGTCATAGCTGCGTGTATCGCCTTTGATGACGACATTCGACGGAATCACGTTCCTGAGTCCGTCGGTAATGAATTCCGTACATGAGACTACGGCCTGCAGGCCGGGATCGACGTTGCGCGATACCACTGTCTGCAGGGCCATGACGATCTCCGCGCCAATGACGATCGGATCTGCCCCCATGTGCGGCCTCGCTGCATGACTGCCGCGCCCCTTGATCCGGATGACGAAGTTGTCTTCGCTTGCCATGATGCCCTCCGCGCGGGTGGCAAACGTGCCGGCGGCCATGCCGGGCATGTTGTGGGCGCCGAAGATGGCATCGACGGGAAAGCGATCGAACAAGCCATCGCTGATCATGGCCTTGGCACCGCGGCCATGTTCCTCGGCCGGCTGGAAGATGAAGCGGACCGTACCGTTGAAGTCCCGGGCCTGCGTCAGGAGTTTGGCGGCCCCGAGGATCATCGCCATGTGTCCGTCATGACCGCACGCGTGCATCTTCCCGTGCTTGCATGACGCATGCGCACGCTGCTGCGCCGCTTCGGTAATGTTGAGGGCATCCATGTCGGCACGCAGTCCGATGACGCCCTTGCCGTCACCCACCGTCAGGTTCGCGACGAGCCCGGTACCACCGATGCCGCGATGAACCTTGAGCCCCATCGCTTCGAGCGCATTCGCCACATAGGCCGACGTGTCGACTTCCTCGAAACCGGTCTCCGGATGCTGGTGCAAGTGATGGCGCCATGCCGCCAGCTGCCTGTGCAGTTCGCTTTGCATTGTCATGTTCCTTTCGTGTTTTTCATTACAAGCCACTGCTCACGCAGCGATCGCAGCCAGGAATGCCTGTTGCCGAGCGAGCACGGCGCCCGCCGATTGCCCCGCCACACTCGCGTAGACCGACGGCGCGGTGGCCCCTTCGGTACTGATCAGCAGGATCTGCGAGTCCCGATTCAGGCCCACGGTCTCCGCCCATTCCTTGTTCTCTGCCAGCCCGAGCAATCCAGCCAGTCCGGCAGCCCCCGATTCGCCGGATACGATCGGAATGTCGCCATCGCTGCCTTCGGCCAGCAACTTCACCGCCTGCACCGCCTGGTCGTCCGAAATGGTCTGGAAGGCGTCGATGCACGGTGCAAGGATGCGCCAGGCCAGCGGCGACGTCTCGCCACACGCCAGCCCTGCCATCAGCGAATCGACCGTCCCGGTGGCGTGCGCGGCCCTGCCCTGGATGGCGCTTTGGAACAGACAGTCCGCCTGCGCGGGTTCAGTCACGATGAAGCAGGGGCGCTGCGCCCCATGGAATTCCCAGAAATAGCTCGCGATACCCGCCGCCATTCCGCCCACGCCGGCTTGCAAGAAGACATGGGTGAATGCCGGATGCTCCGGTTGGGCAGCGGCTTGTTCAATGATTTCGGCGGCGATGACACCGTAACCTTGCATGACGTCGCGCGGGATGTCTTCGTAACCATCGTAGGACGTGTCCGACACGACGTGCCAGCCATGGACTGCCGCAAGGCGGGCCGCTTCCGTGACGGACGCGTCATAGTTGCCCTCGATGCGCACGATGTCGGCGCCATAGGCGGCGATCGCGGCTTCGCGCTCGACGCTGACGTGGGCATGCAGGACGATCACGCAGCGGCAGCCGACGGAGCGAGCTGCGGCCGCAAGAGCCCTGCCGTGATTGCCGTCGGTCGCACTGATCACGGTGAACCCGGACAGAAGGTTCTTGTGAACGCCGCGGAACACATCGCCAGCATCGAGCCCTCGATCCTTCCACAGACGCAGGATCAGCCGAACCAGTGCGATCGGCGCACCCAATGCCTTGAAGCTGCCGAGATCGGAGCGCACCGATTCGTCCTTGACGTGGATACCCCCGACATTCAAGCGCCGCGCGAGCCCGGACATGCTCCGCAACGGCGTACTGCCGGCATGGAGGCCATCCCAGCATCGAAGCCACTCACGACTTTCCGTGGCGCCGCGGATGGAGAGGATTCTGGCAAATTCGGCGGGATAGGCGTTGCGCGACGCCGCGGGATTTCGGAGCAACATGGTCAACAGTACCTGGTAAGAGTCTTTGGGCAGCGAGCACTCATGCCCGTCATCGTAGTTGCAAGGGGCACAGTGGGGTCGTCGTGCAAACGGCAGGGAATGGTTGCCAAGCAATCGACCCAAAGAAATAATATTGCGTCTCACGCGACATTTTTTCGCGTTCAGCGTGCTCGCGACGCAACGACATTGCGTTTAGATTCGCCAATAAGGAAGAAAGCTCATGTCGATCGAACTCGATGCCTATGACCGGAAAATCCTTGCGGAAGTGCAAGCAAATGCGCGCGTTCCGCAGAGTGAACTGGGCGAACGCGTCAATCTGTCGGCTGCCGCTGTCAATCGCCGCCTCAAACGGCTCGTTGAGGAGCACGTGATTGAAAAATACACGGCGGTCGTCTCGCCGAACGCGGTCGGCCATCCGCTGACCATCGTGGCAAGCGTGGAAGTCGAAAGTGAGCAGATCGATCTTCTCGACAAGATGAAGCGCACCTTCGAGAAATGTCCGCAGGTTCAGCAGTGCTACTACGTCACTGGCGAGTGGGACTTCGTGCTGATCCTGATTGTGAGAGACATGGACGAGTACAGCGCACTGACGCGTAGTCTCTTCTTCGGCAGCGGCAACATAAAGCGCTTCAAGACCTTGGTCGCCATGGACAGGGTCAAAGTGGGGCTGGATGTGCCGATCGCCTTGTGTTCAACGTGAGTCGTTTAAGTCGATGCTTCCGATGTATCTGCATAGGCCGCTGGGCGCGCGCTCGCCGCTTTCGCGAAGAGCTCCAGCAGATACCGGGACACGGCCTCCGGCATTTCGATCATTGGCCAGTGACCGCACTGCGGAAGATGCATGACCTGCCTGGCACCGAAGCGGTCGGCAAAGGCATTCCCGATGTAGGTGTCGCGATCTCCCCAGATCACTAGCGACGGCACCCTTGCCGACAACGCACGCAACTGCTCGTCCCAGTGCGCAAATCCTTCCGGATCAAGGCCGCGATAGAGCCGCAGCACCATGCGGCGTACCGAGCCCGTAAAGCCGTGATACGTGGCGCTGATATGAGCGCGACTTGGCTTGTTCACTCCGGAGTTCAGGCGCATGGCCTGCGCAAGGCCGGACTGCGAGGTAAGCAGTTGCAGCAGTTCGCCAAGGACCGGGGTGCGGCAGATGCGCCCATACCGATGCCAGCGGTATTCGGACTGGAATACGGTATTCATGATCGCGATGCTGCGGACCTTGTCCGGATGGCGCACGGCCCATGCCAGACCGTAAGGTCCGCCGATGTCATGGACGACCAGGTTGATGGGCTGCGTGATCCCGAGCGCGGCCAGGAACGCATCGACAAAATCCGCCATGTCGTCCAGCGTCACCCTGAATCGTTTCGGGACTGCGGATTGCCCGAAGCCGGGCAGGTCGGGCGCGATGCATCGATAGCAGCCGCGCACTCCTGCAATGACGTCGTCCCACACCGTGCGGGAGTCCGGGATGCCATGCAGGAAGAGCGTTGGAATGCCCGCCCCCAAATCCGAAAAATGAATGCTTGCTCCATGAACGTCAACGAACATCTTCTCCTCCCCCTGTAGTCAAGTGCGACAAAGTGCGCGCAGTTGAAGTCTGACGTGTCCGAATGCCCTTGACCATGGCACTTTATGCCATCATCATTGCACATTATGCCAACCTCATCGAGTCGGCCTCGCCTGGCGAGTCCCATCAAAATCGGCCTGGTGGTCTACCCCGGATGCATGCCGGCCGGCCTCTTTGCTGCATCCGACCTGTTTCGGGCCATCAACCGGCGCATGGGCAGGCAAGTGTTCGAGCCGGTCTGGATCGGCCCCGGCGACGAGAGCATCAAGATGATTGGCGGTCCCGCGCTCCACGTGCAGCACGCACTGCATGAGCCATGCGATGCCTACGTGTTGCCGGGATTCTGGGCCGAGTCGGCCGCCGACCTCGATCGCATGCTCGACCAACAAGCGCATCTGCTCGACTGGTTGCGGCAACTGCCGAAGCGAACCGCGTTATGGACTTACTGCATGGGTGTGGCCCTGGTCGCAGCGGCGGGGAGGATCGACCGCTGCGAGGCGACCGCGACATGGTGGCTGGAGAAGCCGCTTCGCGAACGCTTTGCAGCAGTCAGATGGGACTTCCGGCAGCCCGTCATCGAAGAGCGAAGCATCATCACCGCCGCGGGTGCGAACGGCTACTGGGCCTTGCTGAATACGCTGCTGACGCGCCGGATACCCGTGCACGTCATGCGTGACGTGGAACAGGCAATGCTCCTTCCGCGCTCGCAGTCCGGACATCCCGCATTCCGGCCGGTGGAGCTCATGGCGCAAGCGGAACCGCAATTGCAGCAGTTGATCGCGTATGCCCAAAAAACACCGGCGACGGAGTTAAGCCTGAGCGCCGCCGCAGACCGCGTTGCGCTGTCCACCAGGACACTCAGCCGGCGCATCGAACAGCATACGCAGATCAGTGCCGGCAAATGGCTGCGCCTGATCAAACTGCGTCAGGTCGCCGATGCCCTGACGTCATCCACGGCTTCCATCAAGACGATCTGTGCTGACACCGGCTTTCCCGACGAGGCCAGTCTGATGCGGTCCTTTAAAAGGACAACTGGCATGACGACATCCGAATACCGGCAAATGTATGGACGTCCGGCCGGATCATCCTTCGTTGCAGAAAAATGATGAACGAAGGCGGGGTCGCTTCCCCCGCGCAAGCGGTCAGGCATCAGCGATCTGCCCTCATCAGTACTGGCGACAAACCCTGTTTCAACATGTCGTCGACGTCTGGCTTGGTTCTCAACCGGGACATTTTTCTCAATGGATGAGTGGATTCAAAGGCTGCCCTTTATCGCGCAGTCGGCGCTTCTCCCGAAGGCACCACAACTGGATTTGCATTGAGCCATATCCGTGTGATCGCGGGATTGGCGTACAACCACTCCAAGGCTTCTTTGCTGGATACCTGTAGCGTCGCTTGTGGAACGACCGACGATGCAGCGATGATCTTGATTCCATTGCCGATCCACGCACCAAGGATTTGCTGCCGCACTACCGCCAAGTCGGCTTCATATTGTTGAAGAACGCTGTTGTCCCAGAAGGGCAAACCTTGAGCGACTCGAAGCCTGTTCGCCCGTAAATATGCGTCTTTATCGTCATATTGGACCAAGACGGTTTTTGGATAGGCCTTGTACGGAAATGAAGCCGATACATTCGGGGCCGAGCCAGCGGATGTGGTTTCATGTAACTGCGTCACGGGCCTCGCACTGACCTTTTCCTTACCGGAGCAGCCAGCGATAGCGAGTCCGGCAAAGGCAATACAGGTCGTTAATGAAGGGTTCATGATCGCCACTCTATGGCCAAACGGGCTGGCTTGGTGAAAACACTTCGTACTACCGGGTCGCGATAAGACAAAAAGCCTCGGGCACCGGTCGCGAGAATTAACGCCTCACCTGTCGCTTACCTATCTCATTCAGCCGGCACGACATGAGGGGCAACGCTGGCGCGCATCTGCAACTGAATCTGGGCTGCTGTCATATTTCGACTTGCGTGCCCAGTTCGATCACCCTGTTCGCGGGAATACGGAAAAAATCTGCCGCGTCGCGAGCATTGCGCGACATGGCAGCAAAGAGCGACTCCCGCCACAGCGCCATTCCGCTGCCGACCCTTGGAATGACATTTTGGCGGGCGACGAAGAATGACGTCTCCATCGGATTCAGTCGTAGCCCCGCGTTGCGGCAAAGCGCTAGCGCCTGCGGAATATCGCGCTCGTCCATGAAACCGTAGCAGACGTCCACCTGGTAGCAGTTATGGCCCAGGTGTTCGACCTTCACGCGCTCCGATTCCGGCACCTTCGGTATGTCCACGTTGAGGACGGTCAGGAACACGATACGCTCATACAGGACTTTGTTGTGAAGCAGGTTGTGCAGCAGCGCATGGGGGACACCGTCGCCTTCCATGCGGAAGTACACGGCCGTCCCGTCGACCCGGGTCGGCGGACTGATGAAGAGCGACTGCAGGAAGTCGGCCAGGGGCACGAGGTGGTGCATGACGTTTTCGAAGACCAGCGTCCTGCCCCGATTCCAGGTCAGCATGATCGTCATGATCGCCGCGCCGAGCACCAACGGGAACCAGCCGCCATGCGCGATTTTGAGTGTGTTCGCCGCGAAGAATGCGACGTCGATCAATAGAAAGAAGCCGGTCGCCGCCCAGCACAGAACCAGGTTGTACTTCCACCCATACCGGACGACAAAGAAGGTCAGGATGGTGGTCATCAGCATTGTCGCGGTGACTGCAATGCCATAGGCCGACGCCAAATGGGTCGAATCCCCGAAGCCGACCACCGCAAGGACCACCGCAGTCAGTTGCAGCCAGTTGACGAACGGGATGTAAATCTGCCCCATCTCCCGCTCGGACGTGAAAATAACCTGCATCCGAGGCAAGTAGCCAAGGGCAATAGCCTGCTGGACCATGGAAAATGTTCCGGATATCGTCGCTTGGGAAGCAATGACCGTGGCCAGTGCCGACAGCGCGACCAGAGGAAACACGCTCCATGGTCCAAGCTGCTGGAAGAACGGATTGGAAACCGCTTCGGGTCTGGCCAGGATCAGTGCGCCCTGGCCGAGGTAGTTCAGGGCGAGCGCCGGGAATACGACCAGGGACCAGGCCAGGCGGATCGGCCGCTTCCCGAAATGGCCCATGTCGGCGTACAGCGCCTCTGCTCCCGTAAATGCGAGGACCACTGCACCCAGCGCCAGAAAAGCCAGCCAGCCGTTCCGGACGAGGAAATCGAAGGCATACGCTGGATTCAACGCGTGCAGGACATGCGGGTTGGACGTGATGTTGACGAGTCCCATGGCCGCAAGCGTGCCAAACCAGACCAGCATGACGGGGCCGAACCACTTACCGATACCTGCGGTCCCCCGCCGCTGCAGAGCGTACAACGTGCACAGGATGACAACGGTCAACGGCACGACATAGGACTTCAATGCCGGAGTAGCGACCTCCAAGCCCTCGACGGCCGACAGGACCGAAATGGCCGGTGTAATGACGCCGTCGCCAAAGAACAGCGCGGCGCCGATGAGTCCTACGAGCGTCAGTGGGAAGTACCAGCGCGAATTCGAGGTCACCGAAGCAAGGGCCAAGGCAACCAGAGCCATGATGCCGCCTTCGCCGCGATTGTCTGCTCGCAGGATCAGGGTGACGTACTTGAGCGATACGACGAAGGTCAGCCCCCAGAGAATGAGCGATACCACGCCGAGCAAATTGGGCTCGTTCAAAAGAAGGCCATGCTCTTCGGAGAATATCTCCTTCATCGTGTAGAGGGGGCTTGTGCCGATATCGCCATAGACAACGCCAATGGCAGCAATGGTCAACGTGGCGATGCTGAACTTCTGTGGTTCGCGGGGGATGGCAAGTGCGGTAGTCTGCATGGGGCAAGTGGACGCGGAAAGGTCAAGGAGGTGCTGACAGGCGTTACGGAGTCAAGAGCAGTCGGTAGCCCACCCCGGTCTCGGTCAGGAGAAATTGGGGCTGTGCCGGGTCGTCCTCAAGCTTCTGCCGCAGGTGCCCCATGTACACCCGGAGGTAATGCGCCGCTTCGACGTGCGTCGGCCCCCATACGGTCTTCAGCAGGTGCTGCGTGGTCGCAACGCGGCCAGCGCTTGCCACCAAGGCGGCAAGCACACGATATTCAGTGGGAGACAGACGCACCACCTGACCGCCTTTTTTCACCAGACGCAGCTGCGTATCGACAGTCACATCACCGAAGCCGAGCTGGTTGGATGCTTGCTCGGTGTACTGCTGGCGCCGCAGAACGGAACGCACGCGCGCGAGGAGCTCGCCGATGCCAAATGGTTTCGTCAGATAGTCGTCGGCACCTGCATCGAGGGCGCGAATCTTTTCAGTTTCCCCGGTTCGCGCGGAAAGGACGATGATTGGAACGGCAGTCCAGGTGCGGACGTCGTCGATAAAGTGCACGCCGTCGCCGTCTGGCAGGCCGAGGTCGAGGACAATCAGGTCCGGCTTGCGTGTGCCGGCTTCTATCAGGCCGCGCTTCAGCGTCTCCGCTTCGTAGACTTGCCATCCCTCTTCACTCAGGGAGACGCGCACAAAGCGTCGTATTTGCTGGTCGTCCTCGACCAGCACCACAACTTTCCTGGACTCAGACATCGAGGACACCCTGGACTTCGAGCGCATCTTCGGCTTCCGGTACGAACGGGGGCGTACCAAGGGGCAAGGTGAACAGCACCCGGGCGCCGCCGTGTCCAAGATTCGAAGCGCATATCGTTCCCCGGTGCGCTTCAATGATGGCGCGGCACATCGACAGTCCCAGACCGACGCCCGGCAAGGCCGACTCCGGGTCACCCCGTACGAACTTTCCGAAGACCTCGTCTTCCCTTCCCTTCGGAAAGCCGGGCCCGGAATCGCGCACGTCCACTTCAAGAAAGTCGAACGCCACTTGCGCGGCAATCGTGATGTGCGAACCGGTTGGGGTGTACTTCGCCGCATTCTCGACAAGATTGCAAAGCACGCGTTCCACCAGTACCGCATCGAACTGCACGAGCGGCAGGTCCGATGCAAGATTCGTGTGGACGACATGACGTTCCAGCGCCGGTTTGCATGCTCGCAGGGCGCTGCCGACCACTTCTTCGAGGTACTGCCATTGCAGGTTCAATTGCACCTTCCCGCTTTGGATGCGTGCCATCTCGAGAATGGTCGACGTCAGGTCCGTCATCCTCATCGCGCCTTCGTTCAACGCAAGAGCGAGCTCCATTTGATGCGGTGCGAGCGGCGGCTTTGACCGGGTCAGAGATTCCGATAAGCCGACAAGGGATGTCAGGGGGGTCCGTATGTCGTGGGATAGGGCTGAAAGCAGCGAGTTACGAAGCCGCTCCGATTCCATATGGACGGTCACTTCCTGTGCCACGTCGATGTAGTGCTGGCGTTCGAGTGCGATCGCGACCAATGCCGCGAAAGACCTGACTTGGCTCGACTGCCTCAGCGTCTGCGTTCCGTTTGCGCTGACGGGACGAAGTACGAGCACGCCGCGGGTCCGCATTGGCGAAACCAGCGGAATGAACGCCTGTTCCGAAGATGGCATGAAATCGGCCCCGATACCGGCTGGCTTCGCATGGTCGTAGCTCCACTGTGCCAGTCCCAAATCCATCACCCCGAGCCGCGGCGCGCCAGACGCCTGGACCGATGAACAGGGGGCTTCACGGAGCCGCCCGTCCGCATCGGGCAGCAGGATGAGGCCATGCACGTCGAACGTTCGGCTGATGACCGCCAGCGACACGTCGACAATTTGCTCTGTCTGCAAGGCGCCGGACAGGTCGCGGGCAAATTCGTAAAGCGCCCGGGATTCGCTCTCCCGGCTTGCGGACAAGTTTGCTTCAAAGCGCAGCCTGCTGGTGAGTTGAGCAATCAGCAGGCCGACGACTGACATGACGGCAAACGTAACCAGGTACTGCAGGTCCGATACGCCGAAGGAAAACCTGGGCGGGACGAAGCCGAAGTCAAACGCCGCGACGCTGACAATGGTGGACACGATCGCCGGTCCGCGGCCAAAGAAGACCGCCACGATCACCACGCTCAAGAGGAAGAGCATCGCGATGTTGGCTTGGTCCAAGAAGGCCAGCAGCGGACTCGCGCCAAACGCGCACAGTAGCGGCACGGCGATGGCCGCCACGTAAGCGAACTGAAGTCGCCATTCCTCCGGTTCAGCTTCGATGCGGTCCGACAAGCGCTGTATCCATTGAACGCCGCAAATGTTCATGACAAGTCTATTCAAAAGCCGGCACACCACATTGCCTCTTCGCCACCATGTTCTGCGAGTGCCTGGTACGAAACAGGTTAGTTGAGATTTGCTAAACGGGGCGTAAAAGCTGACGTGTCCGGCATAAACGCCGCGTAAACGGCACGGAGACATCGCACAGGGGCATCTGATAGAGTTTCAAGTCCAGTCATGAGGCCATTGAGTCAGCAGATGGATCAGCAGCAACTTTGGGTGGAGCCGGTTGGCGAAATTGTCCTGGCGCGCCTGCGCGGACGATGCGACGAGGAAGTATTGAAGGAATGCCAGCGCCGCGTGATCGAGCTCGTGAAAGATACGGGTCAGGTCAAGGTCTTGTATGACGCACTGGAATTGGAAGAGCCGACAGTCGACATGGCGCTGTTACAGCAAAAAATGGACTCGGATGCGTGGGCGCAGTACGGGCCCATTCCGCTGCGAAGAGCCATTCTGGTTCCCAATACGCGTATTGCTTATCTGGCGCGAATCGCTTTTGGTCAATTCGGCGAAGGCGCCTACCGGGTGTTTTATAACGACATGGCACAGGCGATCTTGTGGCTGGAAGAAAAGATATAACGTCCGTCCCGCCCGCCCGCCGACTGAATGAACAGCGCGGAAAATCGCTCGACCATGAGACGTCTGCCGTTCAACACAACCGATGCATTGGTGTGTTGAACGGTCGAATCTCCACGGAAGCTACAGACATGTCATGCTTTGGAGCAGAAACCTTGCTGTAGCCTGCTATGCGCCAACGCTTCGAACTGCTCAACAACTAATGGCCGACTGAAGAAATAGCCTTGATAGAACTGGCAGCCGTTTTTAGCGAGAAAATGGTGATGCGCCTCGGTCTCGTCCCCCTCTGCGATGACGTCAAGGCCGAGACTCCTTCCGAGCAGGATAATCGCATTGCCGATGACAGCTGCATTGTGATCGTTCAACGCATCGCTCACGACAGATACGCCAACGACGAGTAACCGGTTTCAAAATCGTCGAGCGAAAAACCGACTCCCTTTGCTTTTAGCGCCGCCATCTTCTGGATAGTGCCCTCGACGTCGTCTACCAGCAGCGTTTCAGTCAGCTCGATCTTGAGGCGACGCGGGTCGGCACCGGTGTCTTCCAGCGTTCTCAGCACGTCCTCGACGAAATCGGAACAATGCACTTGACTGGCGCTGACATTCACCGCAAGCGTCAAATGCGCAGTCTCTTCCTGGCGCCCCCACATCGCCAGCCGACGGCATGCGCCTTCCAATACCCAGCGGCCGAGCGGACGAATCAACCCGGCGATATCAGCGAAGCGCTGGAGCCAGGAAGGTAGTCGCGCCGGCTCTGGTGTCAATGATCCGCGAAAGCGAACCATTTCCTATTTCTCATAGTCACATTAGTGAATATTTGTTAACGACCCCGGCACGGTCGGTGACGCGCGATGGCCGGGTCCGGGACACGTATTCGCACTGGCAGCAGCGATCAGGCTATCCATCAGGAAAACGTAAATGAAAAAACAAGGCGGCGTACATAAAAATGGGACCATGGGGACGCCTGCAGACGGTTTTGTGCAGATTCGTGGCGCACGCGAACACAACCTGAAAGATGTGCACCTTGAGATTCCCCGTGATGCGCTCGTGGTATTCACCGGCATCTCCGGGTCCGGCAAATCGTCCCTGGCATTCGGCACACTCTACGCCGAAGCGCAAAGACGCTATCTGGAATCGGTTTCTCCCTATGCTCGTCGCCTCTTCCATCAAATGCCCGTGCCGGAAGTGGACAGCATCGAAGGGCTCCCTCCCGCCATCGCCCTGCAGCAGCAGCGCGGCGCGCCAACGACCCGCTCATCCGTAGGCAGCGTCACCACGCTGTCCAATTCCTTGCGCATGCTGTACTCGCGCGCCGGACATTACCCCAAAGGCCAGGGGATCCTGTATGCGGAATCGTTTTCTCCCAATACGCCGGAAGGAGCGTGCCCCACCTGTCATGGGTTGGGACGCGTGTATGAAGTCACTGAGCAATCCATGGTGCCCGACGATCGTCTGACGATACGGGAACGTGCGATTGCCGCATGGCCGCCCGCATGGCATGGACAGAACCTGCGCGACATCCTGACCACCCTTGGCTATGACATCGACATACCCTGGCGCGAATTGCCGAAGAAGGACCGCATGTGGATCCTGTTTACGGAAGAACAGCCAGTGGTTCCGGTCTATGCCGGATTCAGCCGGGATGAAGTGCAGCGTGCCTTGAAGCGCAAGGAAACGCCCAGCTATCAGGGCACCTTCACCAGCGCACGCAAGTATGTGCTCGATACCTTTGCCAACACGGAAAGCCCGTCCATGAAGAAGCGGGTGTCTCAGTACATGGTCGGCAAGGAATGCCCGCTCTGCATGGGCAAGCGGCTTCGCCCCGAATCGCTCGCCGTCACCTTTGCCGGATACGACATCACCGAGCTGTCCAGGATCCCGTTGAAGCACCTGGCAACCCTGCTGCAGCCCTATGCGCAAGAGAATGCGCCGGGCTGGGACAAGATGGCAGCCAAGAATCCCGAAAAGGCGATTGTCACCCAGCGCATTGCGGCCGATCTGTCCCATCGCCTCGCCGTACTGCTGTCGCTGGGACTCGGGTACTTGACGCTGGAGAGAAGCACGCCGACGCTGTCCCCCGGCGAGTTGCAGCGGCTCCGGCTGGCCACGCAAGTGCACTCCAATCTGTTCGGCGTGGTGTATGTACTCGACGAGCCTTCGGCCGGGTTGCACCCCGTGGACACCCAAGCGCTGCTGGAAGCGCTGGGCCGATTGAAGCAGGCGGGAAATTCCCTGTTCGTCGTCGAACATGCGCTCGGCGTGATCCGTCATGCCGACTGGATCGTCGATGTCGGTCCCGAAGCAGGCGAACATGGCGGACGCATCCTGTACAGCGGTCCGCCGACAGGCCTGGAGCACGTAACCGACTCGCATACCCGGCGCTACCTGTTCGCAGACGCAGCGCCCGCCATCGCGGCCAGGCGTCCGATACGTTCTCCGCAAGGCTGGCTGCGGTTGGAAGGCGTCACGCGAAACAATCTCGACAACCTCAGTGCAGCATTCCCTTTAGGCGTGTTCACCAGCGTCAGCGGTGTTTCTGGCTCAGGCAAATCCAGCCTCGTGAGTCAGGTGCTGGTTGAACTGGTGTCCCGGGAATTGGGCCAGGAGGTGGTTGCCGAAGCAGACCAGAGCGAATCGATCGCGCATGCGATCGTGCATGACGCGCCTACCACGCTGGGTGGCCGCATCACGGCCGGCATGGCCGGCATCGGGCGCCTGGTCACGGTAGACCAGAAGCCCATCGGCCGTACACCGCGCTCCAACCTTGCCACCTACACCGGCCTGTTCGACCACGTGCGCAAGCTCTTCGCCTCCACGCGGGCAGCCAAGGCACGCCACTACGACGCCGGGCGGTTCTCCTTCAATGTCGCCAAGGGGCGCTGCGGCAACTGCGAGGGCGAAGGTTTCGTCATGGTCGAGCTGCTCTTTCTCCCAAGCGTCTATGCGCCTTGCCCGGTCTGCCAGGGAACACGTTTCAATGCCAAGACCCTGGAGATTACATACAAGGACAAGAACATCGCCGATGTGCTGTCCATGACGGTCGATGCCGCTTACGAATTTTTTGTCGATGAGCCGGCGATACACCGTTCCTTGGGTGTGCTCCGTGAAGTCGGTCTTGGTTACCTGCGGCTCGGTCAACCTGCGACAGAACTTTCCGGGGGCGAGGCGCAGCGCATCAAATTGGCAACTGAACTGCAACGCACCACGCGAGGCAAGACGCTCTACATTCTGGATGAGCCGACCACGGGCCTGCATCCTTCTGACGTCGACAAGCTGATCATTCAGCTCGACAAACTGGTTGAAGCAGGCAACACCGTCATCGTCGTCGAACACGATATGCGCGTGTTGGCAGCAAGCGACTGGGTGATCGACGTCGGTCCGGGCGCAGGGGATGAAGGGGGCAGAATCGTTGCATCGGGTACGCCTGCGGAGATCGTGCAGACCAAAGCCAGCCGCACCGCTCCCTTCCTGAAGGAATTTACGCATACTCGAGGCGAGGAAGAATGCATGAACAAATGAACTTGTTTGCATCGGCCCGCTATTGGCCGTGCAAAGACAAAGCGTTCAGCCCCTCGACATGTCCGCTTCTCGTCCAGTCCGGCCATTCGATTCCAAGCGCCATCGCCAAGGCAGCTCCGGCATGTTCCGCCAAGGTGTCGTCGCGTGAACGATCTTCTACTCGGTGAAGCAAGCGGCGATGAGTTCGCGCAGCCATTGGTTCCCGCTGTCCTGATTGAAGCGGCGATGCCAGAAGATATGGGTCCGCAATACCGGCAGACGAAGCGGCGGCCGGATATAAGCGAGCCCAAAGGCGCCGGCCGCGCGTTGCGCCAGTTTCTCCGGCACGGTGACGACCAGATCGGTCGTGCTGACAATGTAGGGCACGGAGGTGAAGTGCGGCACGCGGAACTGCGAAGCCTTGCCCACGCCGGCCCGCTCCAGCCGCTGGTTGATCTGGTCGTACGGGCTCTCCTGCGAGGCCACGAGCAGGTGCTGCGCCTTCAGGAATTCCGCCAGGCTGACTGCCTTTCCGGCGAAGGGATGCCCGCGCCGGAACATGGTGACGTAACTCTGCGAGAACAGGCGCCGCTGGTAGAGGCTCTCCGGCACTTCGGTAAAGGCGCCGACGGCGAGGTCGATGCGCCCCGCCCCGATTTCTTCCTGCCAATTGATCGATGACAGGCGCACCGCACTGATCCGTACCTGCGGCGCCGCCTTGCTGCAGCGTTCCACCAGGGAAGGCATGAAGTGCAGCTCGCCGACATCCGTCATTGCAATGACGAACTGCCGCGTGCTGGTGGTGGGGTCGAAGCGTTCGCTGCGGTTCAGCGCCTGGCGGACATTCTCCAGCGCATAGGAAACGGGCTCGGCCAGTTCCTCGGCATACGGCGTCGGCAACATGCCGTGCGGCGTCCGCACGAAGAGTTCGTCATTGAACGTGCGGCGCAAGCGAGCGAGCGCATTGCTCACCGTGGGTTGCGACAGCCCGAGATGCTTGGCCACGGTCGATACATGGCGGTGCCGAAACATTTCCTGGAAGACTACGAGCAGATTGAGGTCGATGTCGGCTGGTTCGCGCATCATTCATTTCCTGAATATGGATCATTTTCTTATTTCGATTTTAATGCCATGGCGCCTACCCTACACTAGGGCCACACAGTGAAAATCCGTCGCGCGAACGACTTATCAGGAGACTTTTCCATGGATTCCAAGCTCCTCCATGTGGAGCCCATCATCGAACGGGCCGGCATGTCGCCCTTCCAATTCGGCCTGCTCGTCCTGTGCGGCCTGTGCCTGATCATCGATGGCTTCGACGTCCAGGCCATGGGCTATGTGGCCCCCGCCATCATTCAGGACTGGCACATCAGCAAGGCAGCCCTCGGCCCGGTGTTCGGCGCCGGCCTGTTCGGCATGCTGCTCGGTTCCCTGGTGCTGACGCCCGTCGCCGACCGCTTCGGCCGCCGTCCCGTGTTGATCGGCTCGACCTTCTTCTTCGCTGCCTGCATGCTGGCCACGACGCAGGTTCGCTCCATCGATGCCCTGCTCGCGCTGCGCTTCATCACCGGGCTCGGCCTCGGCAGCATCATGCCGAATGCAATGGCGCTCGCCGGCGAATACAGCCCCAGCCGCTCGCGCGTCACGCGCATGATGCTGGTCTCGTGCGGTTTCACCGTCGGCGCGGCGGTGGGCGGCTTCGTCAGCGCGGCCCTGATTCCGGCCTTCGGCTGGGAATCGGTGTTCTGGGTCGGCGGCCTGGTGCCGGCGGCGCTGGGTCTCGCCATGCTGCTCTGGCTGCCGGAGTCCATCCAGTTCCTCGTGGTGCGCCAGCGGCCGCTGGCCCAGGTGGCGCGGTGGCTGCGCAAGATCGAACCGGGTGTCGCGCTTGCTTCCGACACCCGCATCGTCGTGACCGAACACCAGGCAGCCGGCATGCCGGTCGCCGAACTCTTCCGTGAAGGCCGTGCGGGCGTCACGCTGCTGCTGTGGCTGATCAGCTTCATGAACCTGATCAACCTCTACTTCCTCTCCAACTGGCTGCCGACGCTCATCAAGGATGCCGGCTACAGCACCGGCACCGCCGTGCTGGCGGCCACCATGCTGCAGGTCGGCGGCATCGCCGGCACGCTCCTGCTGGGCAACCTGATCAACCGCTTCGGCTTCACCAAGGTGCTGGGCGCCTGCTTCGTGCTTGCCTCGGCGAGCGTCGCGCTGATCGGCAGCGTCGCGTCTGCGCTGCCGCTGCTCATCCTCACCGTGATCGTGGCCGGGTTCTGCATCGTCGGCGGCCAGCCCGCATTGAACGCCCTGGCCGGTACCTACTATCCGACGTCGCTGCGTTCCACCGGCATCGGCTGGAGCCTCGGCATCGGCCGCATCGGTTCGGTGATCGGTCCGGTGATCGGCGGCCAGCTCATCGGCCTGCAATGGACGAACAGCGCGCTCTTCGTCGCCGCTTCCGTGCCGGTCATCATTTCGGCGCTCTCGATTGCCCGCCTGCACTTCGCCACGCGCAGCACGGCGGCGGCCTGATCTCGCCGCTGCGGAAATGAAAGGGAAAGACCACATGAACACCGCTACCGATCTCCTGACGCCGCAGGGCGTCGCGGCCGCACAAGCCGGCTACCAGTCCGGCTTCGGCAACGAGTTTGCGACCGAGGCGCTGTCCGGCGCGCTGCCGGTCGGCCGCAACTCGCCCCAGAAGGCGCCTTACGGTCTCTACGCCGAACAGATTTCCGGCACCGCCTTCACCGCGCCGCGCAGCCACAACCGGCGCTCCTGGCTCTACCGCATTCGCCCGGCTGCCGTGCACCTGCCCTTCCGGCAGATCGACGCCGGCGGCATCGTCGGCGATTTTGCCGCCGTCCCGCCGACGCCACCCAACCAGCTGCGCTGGGACCCGTTGCCGATGCCGGTCGCGCCGACCGATTTCATCGAAGGCTGGGTCACGATGGCCGGAAACGGCTCGGCGGAGTCAATGAACGGCTGCGCCATCCACATGTACGCGGCGAACCGCTCCATGCAGGGCCGCTTCTTCTACAGCGCCGACGGCGAGCTGCTGATCGTCCCGCAGGAAGGCAGGCTGCACCTGGCCACCGAGTTCGGCCTGATCGACGTCGCGCCGCAGGAGATTGCCGTCATCCCGCGCGGCTGCCGCTTCCGCGTCGAGCTGCCCGACGGCCAGGCACGCGGCTACATCTGCGAGAACTTCGGCGCGCTGCTGCAGCTGCCCGATCTCGGGCCGATCGGCTCCAACGGCCTGGCGAACCCGCGCGATTTCCTCACGCCGCATGCCTGGTACGAGGACGTGGAAGGCGAATTCGAGCTGGTCGCAAAGCTGCATGGCCATCTCTGGAGCGCGCCGATTCGTCATTCGCCGCTGGACGTGGTGGCCTGGCACGGCAGCTACGCGCCCTGCAAGTACGACCTGCGCCTGTTCAATACGATCGGCTCCATCAGCTACGACCATCCCGACCCGTCCATCTTTCTGGTGCTGCAATCGCCGAGCGACACGCCGGGCGTCGATGCGATCGACTTCGTCATCTTTCCACCGCGCTGGCTGGTCGCCGAGGACACCTTCCGCCCGCCCTGGTTCCACCGCAATGTGGCCAGCGAATTCATGGGCCTGATCCACGGCGCCTATGACGCCAAGGCCGAGGGCTTCGTGCCGGGCGGCGCGAGCCTGCACAACTGCATGTCGGGACACGGCCCGGATGCCGAGACCTTCGAAAAGGCATCGGCCGCGGACACGGCCCGGCCGCACAAGGTAGCCGACACCATGGCTTTCATGTTCGAGACCCGGACCGTCATCAAACCGACGCGCTTCGCGCTCGAATCCTCGCAGCTCCAGAGCGAATACTTCCGCTGCTCGCAGGACATCAAGAAGAACTTCAACCCGGAGCGCAAATGAACCACGCCGGCACCAACGACATCACCACGTCGAAGCAACTCCGGAGCTGGGTCGAATCGGCCAATGATCCGCTGTGCGACTTCCCGATCCAGAACCTGCCTTACGGCGTGTTCCGCACGCAGGACCGCGGGCCGCGTGCCGGCGTAGCGATTGGACACCTCGTTCTGGATCTGCACGTGCTGGCGGAGGCGCGGCTGCTGCCTGCCGAAGCGCGGCTGTTCGCGCAAGCCAGTCTCAACGCGTTTATCGCTGCGGGGCGGCAAACCTGGCGCGGCGTGCGCGAAGCGGTGAGCAGCCTGCTCGAGGCGGGCAATGCCAGGCTGCGCGACGACAGCGCACTGCGCGAGAAGGCCTTCGTGCGGCAGGACGAGGCCACCATGCTGCTGCCGGTGGAAGTGCCGGGATATACGGACTTTTATTCCTCGAAGGAACACGCGACCAATGTCGGCATGATGTTCCGCGACGCGAAGAATGCACTGCTGCCGAACTGGCTGGAGATCCCGATCGGCTACAACGGCCGCGCCTCTTCGGTCGTCGTCAGCGGCACGCCGGTGCGCCGGCCCAAGGGTCAGGTCAAGCTGCCGGACCAGGAGCGGCCGGTCTTCACGGCGTGCCGCAAGCTCGACATCGAACTGGAAACCGGCTTCATCATCGGTGTGCCGAATGAACTCGGCACGCCGATTCCCTGCGCCGATGCGGAAGCGCATATCTTCGGCATGGTGCTGCTGAACGACTGGAGCGCGCGCGACTTGCAGGCGTGGGAGTACGTGCCGCTGGGGCCGTTCAACGCCAAGACGTTTGCCACCACCATCTCGCCCTGGATCGTCACCCTGGACGCGCTGGAGCCCTTCCGCACCGCGCAGCCGATGCAGTCGCCGCAGCCGCTGGAGTATCTGCAGCACAGCGGCGAGCATGCCTTCGACATTCATCTCGAAGTGCGCATGACGCCGGCCGGCGGAAGCCGGGCCAGCACCATTGCGCGCACCAACTTCAAGCACATGTACTGGTCGATGGCCCAGCAACTGGCCCATCACACCGTGTCCGGCTGCAATACCCGCGTGGGCGACCTGATGGGTTCGGGGACGATCAGCGGGCCGACGCCGGAGTCCTTCGGTTCCCTGCTGGAGCTGACCTGGAACGGCAAGGACCCGCTGACCTTGGAAACGGGCGAACGGCGTGCCTTCGTCGAAGACGGCGACCGGATGACACTGGCCGGCTGGTGCCAGGGCGACGGATATCGCATCGGCTTCGGCGAGTGCGCCGGCACGATCCTGCCCGCGGCGTAAGTTCAGGCCGCCTCGGGTTGTGCCCGGGCCGGGCGTCCGCGGGTACGGTACAGCGCCAGCGTCCCGCCCAATCCGCAGACTGCCGCGAACGTCATCCACCACCCGGGCGCGGCCTTGTCTCCGGTGACCTGGATGAGCCAGGTGGCGATGGCGGGCGTGAAGCCGCCGAAGATTGCCGTGGCGAGGCTGTACGCCAGGGAGAAGCCTGCGGTGCGGACGTCCACCGGCATGACCTCGGTCAGCGCCACCACCATGGCGCCGTTATAGCTGCCATACAGGAACGATAGCCAGAGCTCCACGCCGAGCATGCGCGAGAAGCTCGGCGAAGCCACCAGCCACGACACCGCCACGTATGAGGTGAGGATCGTCAGGACGGTGAAGCCGATCAGGACCGGGCGCCGCCCGATGCGATCGGACAGCGCACCCATCACCGGCAGCCAGAACAGGTTCGATACGCCGACGCACAGTGTCACCAGCAAGCTGTCGCCCGTGGTGAGGTGCAGCACGGACTTGCCGAACGTCGGGGTATAGACGGTGATCAGGTAAAACGACACGGTGGTCATGGCGACGAGCAGCATGCCTGCCAGCACGATGCGCCAGTTTTCCAGCATGGAGCGGTAGATGACGGCAATCGTGGGGTGGTGCCGCCGCGCGAGAAATGCCTCGGTTTCCTGCAGCGAGCGGCGCAGCACGAACAGGAAGGGAACGATCAGGCAGCCAATGAAGAATGGAATGCGCCAGCCCCACTGCGACACCATCTCTTTCGACATCCAGACGTTCAGCGCATAGCCCAGGGCTGCCGCGACGATGATCGCCACCTGCTGGCTGCCCGATTGCCAGCTCACGTAGAAACCCTTGTTGCCCGGCGTTGCCATTTCGGCGAGATAGACGGAGACGCCGCCCAATTCCACACCGGCGGAGAAGCCTTGCAGCAAGCGCCCGATCAGCACGAGCAGCGGCGCAAGCACACCAATTTGGGCATACCCCGGGACGACGGCGATCATGATGGTGCCGCAGGCCATGATGCCCAGCGTGACGATCAATCCCTTGCGCCGACCGATGCGGTCGATGTAGGCGCCCAGCACGATGGCGCCCAGCGGCCGCATCAGGAAGCCGGCGCCGAAGGTCATGAAGGTGAACAGCAGGGAACTGAATTCGTCCTTGGAGGGAAAGAAGGTCTCGGCGATGTAGGTGGCGTAGAAACCGAACAGGAAGAAATCGAACATTTCGAGGAAGTTGCCGCTGGTAACGCGCAGCACCATTCCGACTTTCGACTGCCTTTTTTCGGGCAATGACGTGACCTTGGCTTCCATGGCAACCCTCCGGGCAATGCCGACATATCGGATTAGAACCCGATGCACGGCAATTGTTCGGTCGCGATCTGGCGCCCTTCAACGCACCCGTTTTTCGCGCGAGGCAAGGACGACGGCGCCGGTCTCCTGGAACACGGCACGGATTGCCGCGCTGATGTCGGCGATCACGCTTGCGTCGCGGTCCAACTGATGCGCGCGCTGCAACAACAGGCGATATCCCGACCAGCCGGCTGCCGCCTCCGCTTCCTCGTCGGGCGCGACATTCGCTTCCTGGTTGTCCTCTTCCGTTCGAACCTGCGCGGCAGGCGTCCGCAATGCTTCCTGCGCAGCCGCCATTCGTGCGCCCAGATGACCCGCGATCCGCTCGATCATCGACGCGGGGACCTCATTGCCAGGCGGCACCGGATGGCGCTGCATGATCAGCCGGATGGCGGCGCAGTGTGCCACCACGAGGTAGTTCTGCACCACGAAGCTGTCCAGCTCCATCAACGCGTAGCGCTTGGCTTCCGGTTCGTCCTGCATGCGCTGCAGGGCGTTGCCGAGACCGGCGATGCTGTCCATGAAACGCTTGCGCGCGACCCGGTAGGCGAAGTCGTCCCTGTCCTTGCCCAGCAACAGATTGCGCCATGCGTCGATATAGCTCCGGTTTGCGGTCAGCACGCGGTCGGCCTGGCGCGGGATCGTCTCGTACTCCCAGGACGGCAGCACATAGGTGAAGAGGCTGGCGATCAGTACGCCGACGCCGGTGTCGAGCAAGCGCTCGGCAACCGCGTGCGCCGCTTCCGGCGTGGTCAGGCCGATCAGGAGCAGGACCTGCGCGCTGGCGGCGATCGCGGTGTACAGGTACCGGATGTTGAGGAAGGTCGGCGCAGCGGCGGTGGCGATGAACAACATCCCGAGCAGCGCGATCGGGGCATGGACGACTTTCAGGACGAGCGCGGTCAGAATGGAACCGACGAGCGTGCCGATGACACGGTCATTGCGCCGGCGACGCGTCATGCTGTAGTTGGGCTTGAGCACCACCGCCACGGTCAGTGCGATCCAGTAGCCATGCGTCGCATACGGCAGGACGCGGGCAATGGCGAGGGCGCAGGAGATCGCGACGGCGACGCGGACCGCGTAACGGAAGGTGGGCGAGCCCAACCGGATTTCAGACAGCAGGATCCGCCATTCGTAGCGTTGCCGGCTCAGGAAAGGCGCCCAAGGATCGCGGGTCGCCGGCGGCGGCGGAACGTTGTCTGCGCTCGTCGGTTGATGCAGTCGTTCCAGTGTCCCGAGCAGTTCGCGCAGCTTGACGATCGTGACCCGCAGCGCATAGTCCGCTGCCGGCGTCGAGCGGCCGCTCTCGGTCGCTTGCCGGACCTGCCGTTCGATATGGTCGAGTTGCGGTCCGTAGTCCGGCACCGCATCCGGCAGCCGGTCTTGCGCCAGGGCGAACGCGACCGTTTCGATGTCGTCGGCGAGCAGACTGGCCAGCCGGCCGAATTCCGCCAGCAGCGCGCTATCCGCCACATGCTTGCGCAGCAGCGGGTAGTCCGGATGCATGGCGAGCGCCAGTTCGTACACGTCCAGCATGGCGTAATGCGCGCGCACCAGCGTCGTGTTGCTCTGCTCGGGACCGACGCGCAGGATCAGGTCGCGGGAGGCCTGCTGCTTTTCCGCCAGCGTGGTCTGCTGACGCACCAGGCGCGTGAACTGCTCCGTCAGATCGCGTCGCACATCATAGAAACCGGACTTGATGCGCAGGTAGGCGGCGAGCGCATACAAGGATTCGGCGAGCACCTGCTGCTTGATGCGCTCGCGCAGCCACCACGACACCGCCAGCGAATACAGCATGTAGGAGAAGCCCCCGACAAAGAACAGCATGCCGGCGGCCAGGGCATGCTGGCTGCCGGCCGGATTGCTGCCGATCAGCATCATGGTGAAGAGCGCGGCGAACTGTAAAGGCATGGCCTTGCGTCCGAAGACCACGAGCATGCTCGTGATGAAGCCGATCAGGCCGGACAGCAGGACCAGCAGCCAGGGATACGGCGCGCACAGGCCGCTCACCAGGGCGATCACGGAGCAAAGCAGCACGTTGGTCAGCATCTCGTTGAACTTGTGGCGCAACGGACTCGGTAAATCCATCAGGCTGTTGCACAGCGCGCCGAAGGCGAGCGCGACACCGATACGCTCATTGACGGCAAGCGTCCCGAGAAGCGCGATGCCCACCACCCCGGTCGCGATGCGCATGCCGGTGTAGAAATAGTGGCTGAAGAAGAATGTGCGGGGGGAGAGAGCGTAGTGCATGGTGCGCTTCACGCTGGAATTACCCGAGTGGGCCGGTGGGCGGTGGGCGGCTTGCCGGCTTCCCATGCGCCTGGAGCGGTAGACGGCTGCCCTGCTGCGCCGAGCCCGCACCGGCAATTATATCGACGCGGGCCGGTTACCGATGCAGCCGGTCCTCAGTTCTTCCTTGGGACGTCCGGGTGTTCCCAGCGCCGCTGTATCTTCCGCACTACGCCGTTGCGCGTGATGATCGCATAGCCCTCATTGAACTTGAGCCGCGCATACTCGCCGCGCGGATGCGCCTTGGAGAAACCGACGTAGGCGCCGAGGGTACCGCCATCGAATGCATATGCCAGATTGTCGACGCCGGCATCGCGCAGGATATCCGCCTCGGTCTTGATGCGGTCGACGTTCATGATTGCGAAATCGATGCGGCCGGCAGACAGCTTCTTCAGACTGAGGCGTTCGGAATTGGCCAAGTCGATGATGATGCCGCGCCACTTGAGGCGGTCAATCGATTCCGGATACTCGTAACCATTGACGAGCCCGACGACCGTGCCCGGTTGCAGGTCATCTTCGCTGTTCGCCTTCTTCGGTCGCGTCACGTTGTAGTAGAACTTGCAGTGCAAGGTAAACAGCGGCTTATCCGACAGCACGATGGCGTCCGGCAGCCCCGGCTCCGGGCTGACGCTGAAGCAGACCGGCGCAACCCCGGCGACGATCTTGGCCTTGCACCGCTTGTAGGGAAGAACGGTGAATTTGACGTCGACGCCGACGGCTGCATACGCGGCGGCAACGATGTCGTTGGCGTAACCGGTGCCGTCCGGCTTGGACCACGGCGCGGCGCCATCCTCGACCATGATGTCGAGTTGCTCTGCCCAGACCGGGATGCCGATCCACAGGCAGGCGAAGACAACCAGAAGGGAACGGAAGATTCGGTGCAGCATGAATGTTGCGGCGGCGGACGCGGCCACGGGCTCCGGAGTCTGTCGATGTGGCCAGTCTAGCATCGGCAAGCCGAACGAAACACGTTTCGCCTCGGCACGCTGCGCACTGCCGGCGTCCATGATCGTGGTCCGGGGAAGCTTGCAGCTGCGCGCCGCCAGGTCGCGTGCCGACAATACGGCGCAGGCGGCCGCTTGCCGCGCTCCAACGTTATTCAGCGTCATTCCGAGTCATTCGGCGAACAAGTCGGGGCCGAAGACTTCATAGTGAACGCGGGGTTCCTTGATGCCCTTGGCAAGCAAGGCGTCATGTTGCATGCGCATGAACGGGATGGGGCCGCAGATGTAGTAATCCGCTTCCGGCAACAGCACCTTGTCGGCGATGCGGTCGATATCCACCAGCCCGGCCCAGTCGTAGTCCTGCCCTTGCCGGTCGGCGGGCAAGGGCTCGTTGTAGAAGATGATCGTCTCGAAATGCGGGTGTTGCTGCGCCGTCTGCCGCAAATGGTCTTTCATGGCATGGACGGCACTGTTGCGCGCCCCATGCACGAACACCAGGTTGCGGCCCGGCGACTGCAGCACCCGGTTCAACATGCTGATCATCGGCGTGAGCCCGACGCCGCCACTGATCAGCACGACGGGCGTGGTCGCATTGACGTCGACGTAGAACGTGCCATGCGGTGCGGCGACCTTGATCACGTCGTCGACCTGGATCCGGTCGTGCAGCAGCGTGGACACATAGCCGGCATCGGCCGGATCGGCGCCGCCTTCGCGCTTGACTGAAATGCGGTAGGTGCGTCCGTTCGGGGCGTCGGACAGGCTGTACTGGCGGATCTGCTGCAGGCCGAGCCGCGGCACCTGCACGGCCACGCTGATGTACTGCCCCGGCTCGAAGTCCATCACTGGCTGGCCGTCCGCCGGCTTCAGGACGAACGACGTGATGACATCGCTCTCCGGCTGCTTGGCGACCACCGCAAAGTCACGCCAACCGACCCATCCACCCGGCTTCTCGCTGGCGTCCTCCCGCAGCCCGGTTTCCATGCCCATCAGGATATCGGCCAGGTTGCCGTAGGCTTGCGCCCAGGCGGAAATGATGTCGTCGGTCGCGGCATCGCCCAACACTGCCTTGATGGCAGCAAGGAGGTGTTCGCCGACGATCGGATACTGGTCCGGCCGCACGTCGAGGCTGACATGCTTGTTCGCGATGTTCTTCAGTACGGCTTCGAGGGATTGGGGATCATCGATGTTGGCGGCGTAGGCATAGACCGCGCGCGCCAGCGCCTCCTGTTGCTCGCCGCGTTCCTGATGCCGCATGTTGAAGACGTTCTTCAGCTCCGGGTGTGCGCTCAGCATGTTGCGGTAGAAATGCTTGATGATGTCGTAGCCGTGCTGGGCGAGGACCGGTGCGGTCGCTTTCACCGTCTCCTTCGTTTTTTGGGTAAGCATGGTCTTTCCTTCCGCAGTGAAAATGGTCTTCGACATGAAAAACCTTTGACACCTTGGACGGCATGGACGACGCCGGGTTTCCCCTTGCCCGGATGCACGTCAGAAGTAATGATCAGACGGGCCGCTGCCCCATGGCGATCACACCGGCTCCGCACAGGGCGAGGATGACGCCGGCAATGTTGCTCCAGGTCGGAGGCACGCCATCGACCAACCATAGCCAGCCAAGTGCCGTTGCGATATAGACCGCACCGTAGGTGGCATAGACGCGCCCGCTAGCGGCCGGGTGAAGGGTCAGCAGCCAGACGAACACGGCGAGGCTCAATGCCGCTGGAAGCAGAAGCCAGGGTCCGCCCTTGCCGGACAGCCAGAGCAAAGGCAGATAGCATCCCACCAGTTCGGCAATCGCCGTGGCGAAGAACAAGCCGAACGTACGCGTGAAACCAGTCCATTCCATGCTTATGTCCGCCTGATTTGCTTGAATGCAGCTGGCCTTGCCGGCGTGTCGGCTCCCTTCGGTTTGCGCGACCCCGGCCGACGCTCTCCAGCGCTGCCGGCCGCCGCCTCCGATGTCACAGCGGACAAGTCTTCGATGATGGTGCAGTCCCGAGTCGGTCCCGCGCAGCAAGCCTCATCGCAGCTCTTCACATAGGACGCCAGGCTTGCCTCCAGCTGCCGCATGTCTCGCAACTTCCTGCGCACCGTATCAAGATGCGTCTGCGCCAGATCCCTGACTTCCACGCATGCCCTGTCGCCGTCTTCGAAGAGCTTGACCAGCTCGCGGACTTGCTCGATCGGGAAACCGAAATCCCGGCAACGCTTGATGAAGGCGAGCCGCTTCACATCCGCATCCCGGTAATGGCGCCGGCCGTTGGCGGACCGGCGCGCCGTGGGCAAGAGACCGATTTCCTCGTAATAACGAATCGTCGGCACATTGGTACTGGCCTGCGTGGCCAACTCGCCGATCGTCAGATTGGCTTGCGACATGGCGACCTCTTCGAAAAATGTCCTTGATCCTCAAGTTACTTGAGGTTGTACCTTTCATGCAAGCACAACATTCCTGTGCTTTCGATAGGAGACGACATGAAACGAACGACACCTGGAT
>SPQI01000508.1 GCA_004570315.1 Oxalobacteraceae bacterium OM1
GATCAACGCCGGGACGCCCGCCGCAGCGTTGGCAGCGGTGCAAGCCAAGCTTCAATGCGGCACGAGTTGCGGCTCCTGCCTGCCCGAAGTCAAGCAGCTTGTGTTTGCCGGCCGAGTGCCGCAACGAGCATAAAAACTCCAAGCATCCGCACGCCATCCGCGCGACATCAACATCGCGCGTCGAAGCAGGGCTTTAATGAAGAGAGGCCGGCACGGCGTCGGCCTTTTTTCCTTGCGGGGCGGCATGGACGCGAGCTATCGCTATTACCGGCACCGGCTGCCGGTACGCATCATGCATTGGATCAACGTGATCGCACTCACGGTCCTGTTGATGAGCGGCCTCGGCATCTTCAATGCGCATCCTGCGCTGTACTGGGGGCAATCGTCGTACACGGGCGCGCCTCCGCTGCTGGAGATCGGCGCGCGCGACGACGCAAGCGGCCAGCCCATTGGCACGTTGCGCGTGTTCGGTCACGAATTCCGCACGACCGGCGTGCTGGGTCTCTCCAACACGCCGCAAGGCGAGCTGCGCGCGCAAGCCTTTCCGTATTGGATCACCCTGCCGGGCAACTACTCGCTGGCCTTGTCGCGCTGGTGGCATTTCTTTTTCGCCTGGGTCTTCGTCATCAACGGCGCCGCGTATCTCGCCTACGCCGTCGCCAGCGGCCACCTGCGGCGCGATCTCGCACCTGACGGCAATGACCTGCGCGGCATCGGCACATCGATTCGCGACCACGTGCTGTTCCGGCATCCGCACGGCGAAGCCTCCAAGCGCTACAACGTATTGCAGAAGCTGGCCTATCTCTTCGTCATCTTCATCCTGCTGCCCGGCATCGTGATCATGGGCATGGCGATGTCGCCGGCGCTCGACGCAGTGCTCACCGGCTGGGTAAATTTCGTCGGCGGCAGACAGGCGGCCCGCACGCTGCACTTCGTGGCGGCGTGGCTGATCGTTGCCTTCGTGCTCGTGCATGTGTTCGAGGTCATCATCACCGGCCTGTGGAACAACTTGCGCTCGATGATCACCGGCTACTACGCCGTCCACCGGTCTTCGGAGGTGCCGCGATGAAGCGACGCACCGTCCTTGGCGCCGCCGGCGCGCTGCTGCTCTCTGCATGCGACCGCCTCGCCGGCACGCGCTGGTTTTCCGGCATGCTCGAATCCGGCGAGACCCTGAGCCGCACGGCGCACAAGGTCGTGCTCACGCGCCGTTCGATGGCGCAGGAGTTTCGCGAGGAAGACTTGTCACCGGTCTTCCGCAGCAACGGCACCAGCGACCCCGGCACGCCGGCCTATCGGGCGCTCGCTGCGCGCGGCTTCGAGACCTGGCGGTTGAATGTTGCCGGCCTCGTCGAACGTCCGTTGTCGTTCTCGCTGGCGGACCTGCGCGCCATGCCCGCGCGCGAGCAGATCACCCGACACGATTGCGTCGAAGGCTGGAGCGCGATCGGCAAATGGCGCGGCACGCCGCTGTCGGAGGTGCTCATGCGCGCGCAGCCGCACCCCGCGGCGCGTTACGTCGTGTTCCATTGCGCCGATCCGATGGAGGGCGACCGCCAGTTCTATTACGAATCCATCGACCTGGACGACGCCTTCCATCCACAGACCATTCTTGCCTACGATTTGAACGACAAGCCGCTGCCGGTTGCCAACGGCGCGCCGGTGCGATTGCGCGTGGAGCGCCAGCTCGGCTACAAGCATGCCAAGTACCTCATGCGCATCGAGCTGGTGGAGGATTTCGCCGGCGTGCGCGGCGGCAAGGGCGGGTATTGGGAGGACAGCAACGGCTACCAGTGGTACGCGGGCATCTGAGGTGCTCATCGCTTGCCGCGCGGCATTAAGCTTGGCCTAAGCGAATCGGTGTACCCTTGGCCGCATGGAACGATCCGACTCCCAAGACCACTTCGCCGCCGCCCGCTTCATCAAGGAAATCGGCCGCGGCAGGAAAGGCTCGCGCAGCCTGTCGCGCACCGATGCGCGCGATCTCTACGCCGCCATGCTGGAGCGCCGCATCAGCGATCTCGAACTCGGCGGCATCCTGCTCGCCATGCGCATCAAGGGCGAATCGACGGAAGAGATTGCCGGTTTCCTCGATGCCGCCGAAGCCTCCTTCGAGCCTCTGGCTGCGCCGCCGGGCACGGCTGCGCCCGTCATCATTCCGAGCTACAACGGCTCCCGCCAGATCGCCAACCTCACGCCGCTCCTCGCGCTGCTGCTCGCGCGTGAAGGCATTCCTGTGCTGATGCACGGCGTCACCTCTGACCCGGGGCGGGTCACCACGGCTGAAATTTTGCATGAGCTGGGCATGCCGCCGCTCCAGCATGCGGCAGATGTCGCTACCGCTTTCGCCTCGGGCCGCCCGGCCTTCATGGCGATCGAGCATCTCGCGCCGCGCATGGCCGGCCTGCTGGCGCTGCGCCGCATCCTCGGCGTGCGCAGTTCCACGCATACGCTGGTGAAGATTCTGCAACCCTTCGCCGGGCCCGCATTGCGCCTGACGTCCTACACGCATCCTGAGTATTTCCAGATGCTGACCGAGTACTTCACCACGCTCGCACCGGCCGAGCGCGGCGATGCCTTCCTCATGCGCGGCACCGAAGGCGAGACGGTGGCAAATCCCCGGCGCGCGCAGCAGATCGAATGGTTCCATGCCGGCCGCTGCAGCGTGCTGGTCGAACGCCAGGAACCGGTCGACGAATGGCCGCCGCTGCCCGAAGCGACCGACGCCGTCAGCACCGCACGCTGGATCGCGCAGGCGCTCGCCGGCGAGCAACCGGTGCCAGTGCCCATCGCCGACCAGGTAACGCATTGCGCGCGCGTCGCACGTGGCTTGCGCGGCTGCTGACATGTCCGATGCATTTGCGCAATGTCATGCATCGCGAGTCATCGCCGCGCTCTAATAGCGCAACGCTTACATTTGCTTGCCAGCGGAAAACGTTTTCTTCAGGAACTTTTTCCCGTTCGTCCGGCCAAATGGCATACGAAGCGTAGCCTCGCTGCCGCGCCCGGACCATAACTACACGTAACGCCGTCGGGGAGACGAAGCATTACAGCGCATGGCAGCGTCAAGCCATGCGCGGGTCATGCAATGCGCCGCCTTCCCGCCTGTCGAATCGACTCTTCCTGGAGGGGCCAATGCCTTTGACTCTTCCGCCTGTAAACCTGCTGCAGCCTCTGCAATGGAATGCGCTGCTCGTGTTCGGCAGCTTGCTGCTGGCAGGTTTGATCGGCGGCTATCTCGTCGCGAAAATTTCGTGGATTCCGCGCATCACCGGCTACCTGCTGGTGGGCTTCCTGCTCGGCACCGGCGGTGCGCAAATCTTGTCGGGCGAGGTGCTCGCGCTGTCGCGCATCTTCGCCGACATCGCGCTCGCATTGGTCGTCTACCAGCTCGGCCGGTATGTGGATGTCAAATGGCTGCGGCATGAACGCTGGCTGCTCGTCACGGTGGTGGCCGGCGCGGCGCTGTGCTTCGGCTTTGTCTGGGCCGGCCTCGAATGGCTGGGCGTCGCGCGCCCGCTGGCCATGCTCGCCGGCGTGCTGACTATCGGCACGGCGCCCGCCGTCATCATGGTCGTCATCCGCGACCTTGGAGCGGAGGGGCACGTCACCCGACGGCTGGCCGCGATGACCGCGCTGAACAACCTCCTCGCGCTGCTGGCGGCTTACATCGTGCTGCCGATCGCCTCCACCGATTCCACCGTGCCGATCGAGAACCTGCTCTCGGGCACGCTGTACTCGCTGTGCGGCTCCTTCTTCCTCGCCTACGTCACCTATCGGCTGATGATGCCGCTGGCGCGCCTGCTCGGCCGCGAGCGCAGCCGGCAATTCGTGCTGGTGATCGCGGTGATCACGCTGACGATCGGCGCGGCGCATGCCTTCCGCCTGCCGGTGTTGCTCACGATGCTGTTCTTCGCCGTGCTGTCGAAAAATCTCGACCTGCAGTACGACGTGATGGAACTCGAATTCGGCGTCGCAACCGAACTCTTCGTGGTCGTGCTCTTCGTGACCATCGGTGCCTCGATCAGCCCCTCCGACTTCGCCCGCTTCGGCCCCATGGTGGCCGTGGTCGTCGGCGGCCGCCTGCTCGCCCTGGCGGTGAGCGCATTCGCCTTCGCGCGTCCCGCCCGCATGAAATGGAAACAGGCCGGCCTGCTCTCGCTAGGCATGCTGCCCATGGCGGAAGCCGGCCTCAGCCTGCTGCAGGTGACGGCCTACTACCCGCAGACCGCCGCGGCCGTCGCACCGCTGTTCGCCGGCAGCCTCATCGTGCTTGAGCTGCTCGGTCCGATCGCCACGCAATTCGCCCTGATCAAATCGGGCGAGGGCGGCCACGAAAGATTGTCGTAAGGAGTCACCATGGGCATCCTCCCGTTTTCCACGTCCACGCCGTTCACCATGGGCGTGGAGCTTGAACTGCAACTCGTCAACCGCCGCAACTTCAACCTCGCCACCGACGCCATCGACCTGCTCACCTGGATCGACTGCCCGGTGCTGCAGAACCAGATCAAGCTCGAAATCACGCAAGGCATGATCGAGCTGAATTCCGGCATTCATACCCGGGTCGACGAATTGCTGATCGACCTGAACGCGCTGCGCGGCGCGCTCGGCAAGGGCGCGCGCCGGCTCAATATCGACGTCGCCGGCGGCGGCGCGCATCCTTTCCAGAACTGGAGCGAGCAACGCATCACGCCCGGCGAGCGCTTCCTCGACCTGCACAAGAAATACGGCTACCTCGCCAAGACCTTCACCGTCTTCGGCCAGCATATCCACATCGGCGTGGGCAGCGGCGACGATGCGATCTACCTCACGCACGGCTTCGCGCGCTACGTGCCGCATTTCATTGCGCTGTCGGCTGCGTCGCCGTTCTTCCAGGGCGTGGACACGGCCTTCGATTCCTCGCGCAGCAACGTCGTGCGCGCCTTCCCCTTGGCCGGCACCATGCCGGTGGTGCGGACCTGGTCGGAATTCGAGGACTACTACGCGCAGCTGAAGGAGCTGGGCATCGTGTCCAGCATCAAGGACTTCTACTGGGACATCCGCCCGAAGCCGGAATACGGCACGGTGGAAATTCGCGTGTGCGACACGCCGCTCACCGTCGAGCATGCCGCCTTGCTCGGCTGCTACGCGCAGCTGCTGGCGCGCTGGATCATCAACGAGCGTCCGTTCGAGATCCGCGACGACCATTACCTGCTTTACCAGTACAACCGTTTCGAAGCCAGCCGCTACGGCCTGGAAGGCGAGATGGCGCAGCAGCAGCCCGATACCGCCGGCGGCAAGACCAAGATGCCGATTCACGAAAGCATCCTGGATCGACTGCAGGACCTGCGCCGCTTCGCCGTCAACGAAGCGGAGCTGCAGGCGCTGAAGAAGCTGCGTCACCTAGCCTACGAACGCCTCAATGACGCGGCGTGGCTGCGCAGGACTTACAAGCAACGCGGCTCGCTGAGCGATGTCATGCGGCTGTCGTCCGAGCTCTGGATGAATCACAGCACCTCGCCGCATTTCCAGTAAAGGTCTTACGCGGCACGTACAATCACGGCTTGCCTCAGGAAACAGCAAGCCATGACAGAACACTATGACGTCGCCGTGATCGGCGCCGGCGCCGCCGGCATGATGTGCGCCGCCGTCGCCGGTCAGCGCGGCCGCAAGGTCGTGCTTATCGACCATGCCACACGCCTCGCCGAAAAGATCCGCATCTCCGGAGGCGGCCGCTGCAATTTCACCAACCTGCAGGCCGGCCCCGCCAATTACCTCTCGAACAACCCGCACTTCTGCAAGAGCGCTTTGGCGCGCTACACCGCGCAGGACTTCATCGCATTGGTGAAGCAGTACCGCATCGCCTATCACGAGAAGCACAAGGGCCAGCTGTTCTGCGACCAGTCGGCCGAGCAGATCATCGACATGCTCAAGGCGGAATGCGCGAAGGGCAACGTCGCCTGGCGCATGCCCTGCAAGGTGGATCAGATCGGCCGCGACGGCGAGCGCTTCCGCATCGATGCCAGCGTCGGCGTGATCCACGCCGACCGCGTCGTCATCGCGACTGGCGGCCTCTCGATCCCCAAGATCGGCGCGACCGACTTCGCCTTTCGCCTCGCCAAGCAGTTCGACCTGAAACTCGTGGAGCCGCGTCCCGGCCTCGTGCCGCTGACCTTCGACATGGCCGGCTGGCAGCCTTTCGTCGAGCTCGCCGGCATCGCGCTCGAAGTCGATGTCGAGACCGGCGCAAAAAAGCAGCGCACGCGCTTCCGCGAGGACCTGCTGTTCACCCATCGCGGCCTGTCCGGCCCGGCGGTGCTGCAGATCTCCAGCTTCTGGCAGCCGGGCGGGGCGCTCACGCTCAACCTGCTGCCCGAGCTCGACGTTGCCGAGACGCTCATCGCCGGCAAGACCACGCTGAAGAAGCATCTCGGAAATCTCGTGGCGCAATGGCTGCCTGCCCGCCTTGCCGAAGGCCTGTTGCGCGCCAACGACTTCGACCCGGATGCGCGGATTGCCGACCTGCCCGACAAGCAGCTGCGCAGGCTCGGCGACGCGCTCAACCGCTGGAGCATCGTGCCCGACGGTTCCGAGGGTTATCGCAAGGCGGAGGTCACGGTCGGCGGTGTCGATACGCGCGAACTGTCCCAGCAGACCATGATGGTCAACAAGGTGCCGGGCCTGCATTTCATCGGCGAAGCGGTCGATGTGACCGGCTGGCTGGGCGGCTACAACTTCCAGTGGGCATGGGCGTCGGGCGTGGCGGCGGGTTTGTCCGTTTGACAAACGGTTTGGGGGCACAGGTTGAAGATCCGCAACAAAGTCACCGCGGGGTTTTCCTGATTGCGGAAAGCTGTTATACTCGTCGTCTTCCCTAAAACTATTTAACCCGGTTCACGTTACATGACCACCATTCGCCTGAAAGAAAACGAGCCGTTCGAAGTTGCAATGCGTCGCTTCAAGCGCACGATCGAGAAGACCGGTCTGCTGACCGAGCTGCGTGCGCGTGAGTTCTACGAGAAGCCGACTGCAGAGCGCAAGCGCAAGCTCGCCGCTGCCGTGAAGCGCCACTACAAGCGCATCCGCAGCCAGCAACTGCCGAAGAAGCTCTACTAATCTTCAGGGCGCCGCGCATTGGTGCGGCAGCTAGCGAACCCGCTCCGGAGTGTGCCGCAGCGGGTTTTGGCGTTTTAGAGCGGCATCTTTTCGATTTGCCATGCGTCAATACGCATGCGCCACTGATCGGCCACCCTCAAGCGGCCACCCTTGTCCATCTGGAGAAACAATGAGCCTCAAAGAGCAAATCACCGAAGACATGAAAGCCGCCATGCGCGCCAAGGACAGCTTCCGCCTCGGCACTATCCGCCTGCTGACGGCGGCGATGAAGCAGAAGGAAGTCGACGAGCGCATCGAACTCACTGACCAGCATGTCCTCGGGATCATTGAGAAGATGATCAAGCAGCGCAAGGATTCCATCACGCAATTCGAAGCCGGCGGCCGCCAGGACCTGGCTGACAACGAGAAAGCCGAACTGCAAGTCTTGTCCGCCTACATGCCGGCAGCGATGTCCGATGAAGAGATTCAGCAGGAAGTCGACGCCGCCGTCGCCCAGACCGGCGCCGCCGGACCGGCCGACATGGGCAAGGTGATGGGCGTGCTCAAGCCCAAGCTCGCGGGTCGCGCAGACATGACGGCTGTTTCCGCCAAGGTCAAGGCCGCACTCGCCAAGGGCTGAATTCCGTTGCCGGGCGGCGTTGTCATCGGCGCCGCCGCCCCCATATCGGGAACATGACCACTCGCGGGCCGCAATTGCCTGCGCCGTGATACCGTCATGCAGTTGTGCAATGTAACCACTTGGCCAGGCGTGCGCCGTGATCCCTCAGACCTTCATCCAGGACCTGCTCAACCGCGTCGACATCGTCGACGTCGTGGGCCGCTACGTCCAGCTGAAGAAGGGCGGCGCCAACTACATGGGCCTGTGCCCCTTCCATAACGAGAAATCCCCCAGCTTCACCGTCAGCCCGACCAAGCAGTTCTATCACTGCTTCGGCTGCGGCGCGCACGGCACCGCGATCGGCTTCCTGATCGAGTATTCCGGCCTCGGCTTCGTCGACGCCGTGAAGGACCTCGCCCAGAGCGTCGGCATGACCGTGCCGGACAACGACCGGCTGCCGCCGCAGCAGCGCGCAGAAGTGACGGCAAAGACGCTCGCGCTCTCCGAAGTGATGCAAAAAGCGAGCGATTACTATCGCCATGAGCTTCGCACCGCGCAGAACGCCATCGCCTACCTGAAGAAGCGTGGACTGACCGGCGAGATCGCCGCCCGCTTCGGCCTCGGCTATGTGCCGGACGCCTGGGACAGCCTGCGCAAGGTCTTTGCCAACTACGACGCCCCTGAGCTGGTCGAGGCCGGCCTGATCATCGACAAGAGCGAGGAAGGCCAAGGCCGCAAACGCTACGACCGCTTCCGCGACCGCATCATGTTCCCGATCCGGAACACCAAGGGCCAGGTCATTGGCTTCGGCGGCCGCGTGCTCGACAAAGGCGAACCCAAATACCTGAACTCCCCAGAGACGCCGCTGTTCCAGAAGGGAAGCGAACTCTACGGCCTGTTCGAGGCGCGCCAAGCCATCCGCGAAGCCGGTTATGCGCTCGTAACCGAAGGCTACATGGACGTCGTCGCCCTGGCCCAGCTCGGCTTCCCGCAGGCCGTCGCCACGCTGGGCACCGCCTGCACCGCGACGCACGTGCAGAAGCTGCTGCGCCAGACCGACCACGTCATCTTCAGCTTCGACGGCGACGCCGCCGGCCGCCGCGCCGCCCGGCGCGCGCTCGAAGCCTGCCTGCCGTACGCCACCGACAACAAGACCCTGAAATTCCTCTTCCTTCCGACCGAGCACGACCCGGACAGCTACGTCCGCGAGTACGGCACCGAAGCCTTCGAGCAGGAAGTGCGCGACGCCATGCCCTTGTCGCAATTCCTGCTCAAGGAAGTGTCGGCCGAGCAGGACCTGCGCAGCGCCGAAGGACGTGCGCATGTGCAGTTCGAAGCCAAGCCGCTGCTGCAGGCCATGCCGCCGTCCGGCCTGCGCCTGCAGATCGTGCGCGGCCTTGCCAATCTCACCCAGACCACGCCCGCCGAAATCGAGGCGCTGTTCGAGCTGTCCCAGCCGGTTGCCCGCGCCAAGGTCGCACCCCCCAAGGCCAAGCGCACCGCGCCCATGGGCCTGGAGCGCCAGATGATGCGCATCCTGGTCGCGCATCCGGTGCTGGCCGCCGACCTCGACGAAGCGGCGCTCGAGGCCGCCGCCCGCATCGCGCCGGACAACGCCGAGATGCTGCGCCAGCTCATCGACGCCTGTCTGGCGCTCGGCGAGCGTCCCACTTTTGCCACACTCGCGCAGACACTTCCCGGCGTGAACCCGGATTTTGAAAGCATGATCGCCGAAATTGCGGCGGAAACCGAAACCGATCAGGACGTCGTCCGGCTCGAGCTTGCTGGTGCGGTACGCCAGACTAAACTCCAGATGTTGACCGCCGAACTCGATCGTCTCGCCAGTTCGGGCCTGGGCACGGAGGAATTACGCAATCGGTACCGCGAGCTGGCGCAGCAGAAGGAGCAACTCCGCAAGCAGGCTGCGGTCGAAACCGTACCGCGGTAAACATCGCGCGGAGCGTTATGCCGGCGTATTTTGCTGGAGAAACCTTGCTCTCTGTGGTAATATTAAAAGCTTTTGATTCAAGGTCTTACATGCTTCAGCCCACCTGCCGGCCGGTCCGGAAAGAGGCTGAAAATTCAACAGGCAGCGCGGGCGAATGCAGAGCCAGTGGTCTTGAAAAACGGCTCCATGATGCGCACTTCACTCAGCGCGAGAGAGCAATCCGGTAGGTATTGATCCCATGGCAAACGCAATGAAAAAACCCGCGAAAACGATTGTTACCGCAAAAAAAGCCGCTTCGAGTGCAACTAAGCAGGCCTCAAGCAAGTCCATGGCAAAGCCTGCCGTGAAGAAGACCACTGCCAAGCCAGAGAGCAAGGCGAAGACACCGAGCAAAGCCCCGGCAAAGACCGCTGTCAAAACCACCGCAAAGCCCGCACCCAAGGCCACTGTGAAGGCCACTGCCACCAAGGCGATTCCGGGCAAGGTTGCTGCGCCGAAGGCGAAAACTTCATCCCGAGCCGATGCAGCACCGGCTCCCGAGAAATTGAAAGCACCTGTGACGAACAAGAAAACCGAATCGAAGACCGTGAGCAAGGCCGCCAAGCCTGCTGCGAAAGCCGAGTCCAAAGCTGAAGCCAAGACCGAATCCAAGGTCATGGCCGTCAGCCAGACCACGGACGCCGCTGCCCTGGCCGCGATCGATACCTCCAGCTACGTGCTGCCCAGCGTGAAAGTGCCGGGCCGCCGCGGCCGCAAGCCGAAGGAATTCCAGCCGGAGAACGACGAAGTCGCCGCGCTGAACGCCGTCGAGCGCGCCGAACTGAAGGCCGCCGACAAGGCCAAGGCCAAGGACCGCAAGGCCAAGGAAAAAGCCCTGCTCAAGGACGCCTTCTCCGACTCCGAAGCGAGCGAGGAAGAACTCGAGCAGCGCCGCCAGAAGCTCAAGACCCTGATCAAGCTGGGCAAGGATCGCGGCTTCCTGACCTACTCCGAGATCAACGACCACCTGCCGGAAAACATCGTTGATCCGGAAGCGATCGAAGGCATCATCGGCACCTTCAACGACATGGGCATCGCCGTGTACGAGCACGCGCCCGATGCCGAGACGCTGCTGCTGTCCGATGCCGTCGCTTCCGTCGCGACCGACGAAGATGCGGAAGCCGCTGCGGAAGCTGCGCTGTCGACCGTCGACTCCGACTTCGGCCGCACCACCGACCCGGTCCGCATGTACATGCGCGAGATGGGCTCGGTCGAGCTGCTGACGCGCGAAGGCGAAATCGAGATCGCCAAGCGCATCGAGGAAGGCCTCAAGGACATGATCCAGGCGATCTCCGCCTGCCCGACGACGATCGCCGAGATTCTCGCCGCGGCCGACAAGATCGGCAAGGATGAAAGCAAGATCGACGAGATCGTCGACGGCCTCGTCGACCCGAATGCCAGCGAAGAAGTCGCTCCGGCAGCCGTGACTGCGTCCTCCTCCGATGACGAGGACGACGAAGACGCCGAAGGCGAAGAGGAAGAAGAAGCCGAAGAGGGCGGCAACGCCGCCGGCGGCGCCGCCGGTTTCTCCGCCGAGCAGCTCGAGCAGCTCAAGCGCGAATCGCTCGCAAAGTTCGACGAGATCGCGTCGCAGTTCGACAAGATGCGCAAGGCCTACGAGAAGGAAGGCTACAACTCCAAGCCCTACGTGAAGGCGCAGGAGACCATCTCCAACGAACTGCTGGGCATCCGCTTCACCGCCAAGTTCGTCGAGAAGCTCTGCGATACGCTGCGCGGCCAGGTCGATGAAGTGCGTCACATCGAGAAGCAGATCCTCGACGTGGCCGTGAACAAGTGCGGCATGCCGCGCGCCCACTTCATCAAGGTCTTCCCGGGCAACGAGACCAACCTCGACTGGATCGACGGCGAAGTCAACGGCGGCCATTCGTACAGCGCCATCCTCGGCCGCAACGCGCCCGCCATCAAGGAGCTGCAGCAGAAACTGATCGATCTGCAGGCCCGCGTGGTGCTGCCGCTGCCGGATCTCCGCAACATCAACAAGAAGATGGCTGCGGGCGAGATGAAGGCACGCAAGGCCAAGCGCGAAATGACCGAGGCCAACCTGCGTCTGGTGATCTCGATCGCGAAGAAGTACACGAACCGCGGCCTGCAGTTCCTCGACCTGATCCAGGAAGGCAACATCGGCCTGATGAAGGCGGTGGATAAGTTCGAATACCGTCGCGGCTACAAATTCTCCACGTATGCGACGTGGTGGATTCGCCAGGCAATCACGCGTTCGATCGCCGACCAGGCGCGCACCATCCGCATTCCGGTGCACATGATCGAGACGATCAACAAGATGAACCGCATCTCGCGTCAGATCCTGCAGGAGACGGGTGCTGAGCCCGATCCGGCGACGCTGGCAGTCAAGATGGAAATGCCGGAAGACAAAATCCGCAAGATCATGAAGATCGCGAAGGAACCGATCTCCATGGAAACGCCGATCGGCGACGACGACGATTCCCATCTTGGCGACTTCATCGAAGACAACAACACGCTGGCCCCGGCCGACGCGGCGTTGCACGCTTCGATGCGCGGCGTGGTGAAGGATGTGCTGGATTCCCTGACCCCGCGCGAGGCGAAGGTGCTGCGCATGCGCTTCGGCATCGAAATGTCCACCGACCACACGCTGGAAGAGGTCGGCAAGCAGTTCGACGTCACGCGCGAGCGCATCCGCCAGATCGAGGCGAAGGCCCTGCGCAAGCTGCGCCATCCGTCCCGCTCCGACAAGCTCAAGAGCTTCCTCGAAGGCAGCTGATCAAGCATGCAGCGGCCGCCATGCCAAGGGAGGCATGGCGGCCGTTTTCGTTGGGATAACATCAAGGCTTAAGGGCCTCTAGCTCATGCTTGGTTAGAGCAGCGGACTCATAATCCGTTGGTGCCGTGTTCGACTCACGGGAGGCCCACCAATGAAGACGAGGGGTTACGTTTCGGCGTAACCCCTTTTCATTTTTGGCGCCAGGCATCGCATACTTTCCATGCGGGCTGGCGGTGCAATGAAGCGCCGCAACCATCACTCCTGAACATACAACGGATCCGGCGCAATGTACGCCCGCACCGGATGACTCAGCACTCCCTCTGGCGCCACCTCGTTCAGCGAAAACGAACGCACGCCCGTCCCGATCGGGAAGCGCCATGCGAAGCGTTTGCCGTCCACCATGAAGTTCACGACTTCATCGCCCGTCACGTTGACGAAGCGGGTATCCGACCCGATCACGATCGTGCGATACGCGTCCGATGGCGGGACCGCATCGCCGAGCAGGTCCTTGCGAATGTGTTCCGCCTTGGCGCCGGCGACGGCGAGAAGCAGGGCGGTGACGGTGCAAGTCTTGGCGAATGCGAAATGGTTCATGACGGTACTCCAGTTGAAATAAGGAAGCGGATTGCCGCGCCTCGACTCCGAGAGAGGCGCGCGGTGACCTCGCCATTTCATCACAGCAGACGGGGCGCTGATCGTTTTGACAGGGCGCATACGTCTCAAACAAATATCCAAAGCGCTTGCGGTCGCACGATTGTTGCGAAGGCGTTCCATCCGGCCATTTTTGATCTGGATCACCCGGAGCACCGAACCGCGCCTCTACCATCGGCCTGCTTCTTACAATCACTGGAGTATCCCGATGAGCGTCACGATTCACAGCGGTTTTCCCGTGCTCGGCATGCCGGCCATGGACGAATCGCACCACAGGCTTGCCGATGAACTGAACGCCATCGGGCTCGTACGCGATCAGGAATTCGTCGAGTGGTATCCACCGCTCGTTGCGGCGATCGAGCGCGATTTCCGCGAGGAGGAGTTGCTGATGGAAGTGGTCGGCGTCGAGTCCTTCCAGGCCCACGTTGAGCAGCACGCCCGCATGCTGAGCGCGCTGCATCATGCCGCGCCGCGCGTGCAGGCGGGTGAGGTGGCGTTGGGGCGACAGGTCGTCGCGGAGCTTGCCGAATGGCTGCGCTTCCACATTGCCAGCATGGACTAGGCGCTCGCCGATGCGGTGGCGCGCTACATGGCGCCGTCCGCCGTCCAGGAGTGAACGATGGCGCGCCGCATTCTCCTGATTCGGAGACACCCAGACATCGGCGCGCCGCACCTCTCTCACGCGCGCGAAGCGATGCGCGCAACACGCGTCTTGCCGTTGCTGCCGCACTCTCCGCAGAACCTCGTCATTTCCGCCGAACCCGTCGCGTTGTCGGCCATGGCCCGCCGTCTCGAAGCGGCGTCGCCAACGACATGGCTGCGTCACACCGAACGGCCGGCCACCCCAGGCCATTGAGGAGCAGACATGGACCGCCGCACCCACCATCCACTCAAACCCGAACGCCGCGCCAGCAGCTGGCTTGGCCGCGAGCGGCGGCAGGATCCGTTCTATCACGGCACGGCCGACACGCTCGACCATGCGCTCAAGGCGACGCTGGCCAAGCTCACGCTCAACGTCTCGCCCGCCTCGCTATGGATGGCATGGTTCGATTGGGTGGTGCATTTGCAACTCTCGCCGTCGAAGCAGCAGCAGCTGCTGCAGGAGGTCGGACGCAAGCTGCTGCAATGGCAGTTCCAGCAGCTGCATGCGGCCGGGCTGCCGGACGGGGAGGATGAGTTCGTGGAGCCGCTGCCGCAGGACAGGCGCTTCGCCGATTTGGCCTGGGAGCAATGGCCGTTCAACGTGATTTCGCAAGGCTTTCTGCTGTCGCAGCAGTGGTGGCATCGCGCGACGACGGGTGTCGAGGGCGTGTCGCGCCATCACGAGGACGTGGTGACCTTCATGGCGCGCCAGCTGCTCGACATGATGTCGCCTTCCAACTTCCTGCTGACCAATCCGGTTGCGCGGCGCGACACCTTGCGCAGTGGCGGCATGAACCTGCTGCAGGGCCTGGCGAACCAGCTGAACGACGCCGAGCGCTACGTCACGGGCCGGCCGGCGCGATTGCAGGATGCCTTCCAGGTCGGCGGCAATCTCGCGGTGACGCCCGGCAAGGTGGTGTTCCGCAACCGGCTCATCGAACTGATCCAGTACGCGCCCACGACACCCGACGTGCGCGCCGTTCCGGTGCTGTTCGTGCCGGCGTGGATCATGAAGTACTACATCCTCGACCTGTCGCCGGAAAACAGCCTGGTGCGCTATCTCGTGCAGCAGGGCTATATGGTGTTCATGGTCTCGTGGCTCAACCCCTGCGCCGAAGACCGCGACCTGTCGATGGAAGACTACCGCCGCATGGGTGTGATGGAGGCGATCGATGCCGTGACCCGCCTGACCGGCGCGCCGCAGGTGAATGCAGTCGGGTATTGCCTCGGCGGCACGCTGCTGTCCATTGCGGCGGCGGCCATGGCGCGCGATGGCGACGAGCGTCTGGCCAGCATCACGCTGTTCGCCGCGCAGGTGGATTTCACCGAACCGGGGGAGCTGTCGCTGTTCATCGACGAAAGCCAGCTGTCGCTGCTGGAATCGATCATGTGGGAGCAGGGCTATCTCGACACCAAGCAGATGGCCGGCGCCTTCCAGCTGCTGCGCTCCAACGACCTGATCTGGTCGCGCCGCCTGAACCAGTACGTGTTGGGCCATCCCGAGATTCAGAACGATCTGGCCGCCTGGAATGCCGACGCCACCCGCATGCCGTTTCGCATGCATTCGGAATACCTGCGCCATCTCTTCCTGGCGAACGACCTCGCGGCCGGCCGTTACGAGGTCGATGGCCGGCCGATCGCGATCTCCGACATCCGCGTGCCGTTCTTCTGCGTCGGCACGCTCACCGACCACGTCGCGCCCTGGCGCTCCGTGTTCAAGATCCATCTGCTGGCCGATGCCGAGATCACCTTCCTGCTGACCTCGGGCGGCCACAACGCCGGCGTCATCTCGCCGCCAGGCCATGCGCGCCGCAGCTTTCAGCTGGCGACCCGCGAGGCGGGCACGCCGTATGTCGATCCGGACCAGTGGGAAGCGGGCGCGCCGCAATACGAGGGTTCGTGGTGGCCGGCGTGGGAAGCCTGGCTGGCCGAGCGGTCGGGGCCGCGCGTGGCGCCGCCGGCCATCAAGGCGCTGTGCGATGCGCCCGGCACGTATGTGATGGTGCCCTAGTCCTTCAGGCAAGCATCTCGCCGGCCGGCGTTGCCGCCGCGACCATGCGGTTGCCTCCCGCTGCCTTCGCCAGCATCAGCGCTTCCTCGGCGCGGTCGATCAGCGTTTCGGCCGATTCCGGCTGGAGGTATTCCGCAACGCCGATGGAGGCCGTCATGTGCAGACCGGTCAGCGGCCCCTCCCAGTGCAGCGCCGCAGTGGTCAGGCGAACCCTGTCGAGCGGCTGGCGCGCTTCCTCCAGGGAGGCTTCGGTCAGCACGATGATGAATTCCTCGCCGCCGTAGCGCCCGACGCGATCGGTCTTGCGCGCGGCTTCGCGCAGGCCGGCGGCAAAGCTGCGCAGCACCTCGTCCCCAATGAGATGGCCGAAGCCGTCGTTGACCGCTTTGAAGCGATCGAGATCCACGATGGCCAGGCAGAACGGCTTGCCGTTGCGGCGCGAACGATCCATCTCTTCGGTAATGAAGCCCATGAGGCGGCGCCGGTTCGGCAGCCCGGTGAGCTCGTCGAGGCCGGCAAGTTCCTCGATGCGCCGCACCGATTCCGCCAGCGCCGCGTTGCGGTTGGCCAGGCGCGCCCGCAGCTTGCCGACGACCACCGCGAGGCCCACCACGCGTACCAGGCCGACCACGACCGTCAGGGAAAGCAGCAGACGCTTGTCCGGCGAATCGAGTGCAAAGCCCATCGCCGGCCCGGTCTTCTCCACGAGAAATAGCACCATGAGGGTCGAGGGCACGAGCAGCGCGAGGTATTGGCGCAGGCCCAGCGACAGCAGGCCGAAGGCAAACACGCTGAACAGCTGCAGGAGGAAGAAGTAAGCGGCGTGCGGCCAGAGCCAGAAGCCCAGCAGCTGCATCATCAGTCCGACGAAGAACTGCGGCAGCGACAAGTCGGGGTCGGGAAAGGTTTCGTTCAGGCCTGTGCGATGTGCGGCATAGACCGCGCCGAAGACCAGCGCGCCGACCACCAGGTAGACCGCCGCGAACCAGAGCGGGAGGATCTTCTGGTTGGCCAGTCCGGCAAGCAGCAGCACGTCGACGGCCCAGCTGCCGGCGACGAGGCGCGTGGCCTGCAGGCGGAATTGGCGGCGAAGCGAGCCGGGTGGATTTGCCATGCGCTGTCTCGTTATCGTTGTTCTAGGCAATGGGCCTAGTAAAACCGAGGGCGCTACCGGACGTCAAGCCTTGCGGCCGATTACACGCTGCGAACGGGACTCCGCGCGCGCGTGAGGCGGCCGGCACTGCCGGGATGATGCATGGCGTAGCGGCAGGCATCGCGCACGCCGGCGGCGGCACGATCGTAGGTATAGTCGCTCACGCGCTGCATGGCCCGCTCGGAGAAGCGATGCCAGACGGCCGGCTGCTCGATCAGGCTGGCGGCGCGTTCTGCCCACAGCTCGCTGTCGAGACGGCACACGAAGCCGTTCTCGCCGTCGCGCACGAGCTCGTTTGCCACGCCCGCGTGCGGCGACACCAGCACTGGCAGCCCGGCGGCGCAGGCCTCGTTGGCCACCACGCCCCACGGGTCCCACTGGCTGGGGAAGAGGAAGATGCGGGCAGCCTGGTACAGCGAGGGCAGGGCGTGATGCTCGGCGAAACCGCAGAACGTGACGGCAACGTGTTGCGACCAGGCGGTCGCCGCTTCGCGCACCGCATCCTCCTGGCCGCCTGCACCGACGTAGAGCATGTGCATCTTGCGGCCCACGCGCTGCGCCGTCTTGCATGCCACTTCCAGCGCAAAGAGCGGGTTCTTCACTTCCTCGATGCGGCCGCAGAACAGGAAATCGAAACGCTTCTCCGGCGGCGCTTCGGCCGGCCGGAAGGCGTCGTTGTCGACGCACAGGCAGGATTGGAAGCAGCGCTCGGCCGGCACGCCGTAGCTGGCGTATAGCTGGCGTCCGCCGTTGCTGGCGGCCACGAAGGCGCGCGAGCGTGCGTACACGAAGCGCCGCACCAGGCGATGCATCCAGCTCAGCGAGAGCTCCGAGTGAAAGGTGCCGTCGGTCATGGCCACATGCGGCAGGCGGTGTGCCAGCGCATAGCCGAAGGCGTACAGGTGAGTCGGATTGAAGCCGCCGGTCACGACCACGTCCGGCTTAAAGGCGCGCAGCGCGCGGATGACGCCGGTGTTGTAGTGGATGTAGCGTCCGCGCAGCGTGACGAAGCGCTCTTCGAGGAATACGTGGTTGAAGTGCAGCGGCGGCAGGGTCCAGTTGCGGTTGGGTTCCCGCTTGCTGCAGAAGATGACCAGCAGCTCGACGTCGGGCAAGGCTCCCAGCTTTTCGAAGAAGGGCACGCGGTAGGTCGGCAGTTCGTTCGAAATCAGGGCGATTTTGTGCATCGGGAAGACAAGTCGTTGTATCGGGTTGTGATCGGGTTGCGCGGAAGGCGCCATCGTATGCTGTAGCGCTCCGAAAACAGACAGGTACGCGTTGCATTTGTTTCACTTCTCATCGCTTCCCTATGTGGGATGTCAAGAGACGGAACTACAAGTGTGTAACAGCGGGTTGCGAAGTGGGCGAAGCACAAGGAGGGCGGCGAATGCGCCCTGGAGCGGTGCGGCAAAGCAGGCTTCTGCGGCAGGCGTATAATGAAAGGTTGTTTCGGAAGGCGCTTCGCCGGCCAGCACCGCGGCACGATGGGTTCGATGGGTACGAGAGTCACATGCCCGCCACACGATCCAGCACCGCGCCGTTCACTTCGCATGGAACCGCGGCGTTCCCTCGCGTCCCGACTTGAATGCCGCGTACTTCAACGCCTGTCCCGCAGGCATGCAAAAGAGACTATGTCAGAAACCCTGCCAGCAACAACGCAGAACACCTCCACCACCGTCCGCTTCGAAGACTTCGGTCTCGCGCCCGACATCCTGCGCGCGCTCGCCGACCAGGGCTACGTCCACCCGACGCCGATCCAGGCCGAAGCGATTCCCGTCGTCCTGCGCGGCCATGACGTGATGGGCGCCGCCCAGACCGGTACCGGCAAGACCGCCGGGTTCTCGCTGCCCATCATCCAGAGCTTGTTGCCGCACGCCAATGCCAGCGCCTCGCCGGCGCGGCATCCGGTGCGCGCGCTCATTCTCACGCCGACGCGCGAACTCGCCGATCAGGTCGCGGACAACGTCAAGGCCTATTCGCGCCATACGCCGCTGCGCTCCACCGTGATCTTCGGCGGCGTCGACATGGCGCCCCAGACGGCGGCACTGCGTGCCGGCGTCGAGATCGTGATCGCCACGCCGGGTCGTCTGCTCGACCACGTGCAGCAAAAGACGCTGAACCTGTCGCAAACCGATATCCTGGTGCTGGACGAAGCCGACCGCATGCTCGACATGGGCTTCCTGCCCGACCTGCAGCGCATCATCAACCTGCTGCCCAAGCAGCGCCAGAACCTGATGTTCTCGGCCACCTTCTCGCCCGACATCAAGAAACTCGCCGGCAGCTTCCTGAAAAACCCGGTCACGATCGAAGTCGCGCGCAGCAATGCCACCGCCGATACCGTGACCCAGGTGCTGTACAAGGTGGACGAGGAAGATGCCAAGCGGGATGCCGTCGCCCATATCATCCGTACCCGCGGCCTGAAGCAGGTGATCGTCTTCTCGAACACCAAGATTGGCGCCTCGCGCCTCGCGCGCCACCTCGAGAAGGAAGGCGTGAACGCCACCGCCATTCACGGCGACAAGACCCAATCCGAACGCATGGCCGCGCTCGATGCCTTCAAGCAGGGCACGATCGAAGTGCTGGTCGCCACCGACGTCGCGGCACGCGGCCTGGACATCGCCGAACTGCCCTGCGTGATCAACTTCGACATGCCCTACAACGCCGAGGACTACGTGCACCGCATCGGCCGTACGGGCCGCGCCGGCGCGTCGGGCGACGCGATTTCGCTGTATACCGATCGCGATGCCAAGTCGCTGGCGGACATCGAAAAGCTGATCAAGAACAAGATCACCCGTCTCGAACTGGAAGGCTTCGCGCCGCGCTCCGGCGAACGCGAGCGCCGCAGCCGCTACGAGGAAGGCGAACAGGGACGCAGCGACTACGGACGCGGTGCGCCGCGCGGTTCGCAATACAGCCGCAGCAGTCATGCGCCGCGCAAGGAAAAGGTCGATCCCTGGTTCCTCAAGCCTTACGAGCCGTCCGCCGCGCCGGAGACCAATCCGGCCGACGACAAGCCCATGCCGGGCAAGCCGCAGAAGGCCAAGGTCGCCGCGCTGCTGGGCGGCATGCCCAAGCGCTGATCAGTCCGGGAAGCGCCGCCCCCAGGCGGCGACCGCCCGCTCCCAGAACACCTCCATCGTCGCGGGCGCCTCGACCGCCAGGCCGAGAAAGCCCGCCGCTTCCACCAGCTGCTCCAACGGCCGCGCCAGGTCCAGCGCCAGCGCGCCGGTTTGCTTCGACAGCTTCTCGCCCGCCGCATTCGTCACCACCGGCACGTGCAGGTAGCGCGGCGTCGGCACGCCGAGCAGGCGCTGCAGGTAGATCTGCCGCGGCGTCGAGTCGAGCAGGTCGGCCCCGCGCACCACGTGCGTGACGCCCTGTTCCGCATCGTCCACCACCACGGCCAGCTGGTAGGCCCAGAAGCCGTCCGCCCGCTTCAGCACGACATCGCCGACTTCGGTCGCGAGATGTTGCGTCACCCGGCCCATCCAGCGATCGTCGAAGCCGACTTCGTCTGCGCCCGGATCCGGCACCCGCAGGCGGATGGCGCGCGCCGTCTTGCCGGGCGCCAGCCCATGGCGGCAGGTGCCCGGATAGACCGCCGCGCCGTCGCTGGCGATGCCGATGCGCGAATCGGCGATTTCCTTGCGCGAGCAGCCGCAGGGGTAGGCGATCGCGCCGAGTTGCGCGCAGGCGGCGGCATAGACGTCCTTGCGCCGGCTCTGCCAGATCACTTCCCCGTCGTGGCGCATGCCGAAGATGTCGAGCGCCGCCAGGATGGCCTCTGCCGAGCCCGGCACCGTACGGGCCTCGTCCACGTCTTCGATGCGCACCAGCCAGGTACCGCCGTGGGCGCGCGCATCGAGATAGCTCGCCAGCGCGGCGACCAGCGAGCCCATGTGCAGCGGGCCGGTCGGCGAGGGCGCGAAGCGTCCGATGTAGGCCATCAATGCGTTTCCTTTTCATTCACCCCGAACAGCAGGTCCTGCGTCGCCGGCTCGGACAGGCGGGCGAGCAGCCATTTCATCGACTTCCCGCGCGCATCGGTCCGCCAGGCCATCTGGCTGGCGGTATCCGGCTTTGGTTCGGCGACGCGCTTTTCAATCAAGGTGCCGTCCCGCAGGTAAGGCGCCGCCACGGCGCGCGGCAGGTGGCCGCAGCCGAGGCCGGCCAGCTGTGCCTGCAGCTTGGCCTGCATGGAAGGCACGGTCAGCGTATCCTGACCGCCGAGCAGGCCGGTGTTGACGGGCTGCAGCGTGCGGCCGGTATCGCCGACGCTGACGGCGCGGTGCTGCTGTATCGTCTGCGCCTCCAGCGGTTCCGGCGCCGCTGCCAGCGGATGTTGCGGCGCCACCGCGAACACCCAGGGCACCGCGCAGAGCAGCCGCGTGCGGTAGGCGCCCGTCATGCGTACGATGTCCGGGCCCTCGTAGGCGGCGCCGACGGCGAGATCGGCACGACCGCTCACCAGCGCTTCCCAGACGCCGGACAGCATCTCGTAGGAAATGCGCAGGCGGGTGCCGGTTCCCTCGCGGTCGAATTGCGCGATGAGCGGCACCACGCGCTCAAACGGAATCAGTCCGTCCAGCACGATGCGCAGTTCCGCCTCGCAACCGGTGGCGGTGCGCTTGACGCGCTGCTCCAGGGCATCGGCCGCGCGCAGCAGGTGACGGCCTTCGGACAGCAATTCTTCGCCGGCCGGCGTCAGCCGCGCCCGATGGCCGCGGCGGTCGAACAGCAGCACGTCGAGGTCGTCTTCCAGCTTGCGCACCGTGTAGGTGAGGGCCGACGGCACGCGGTCCAGTTCGTTCGCGGCAGCCGCAAAGCTGCCGCGCCGGGCGATGGCGTCGAGGATGCGCAGGGATTCCAGGGTGAGTGTCATGAATGTTCAGAAAATTTGAACGACATGTCCGAAATTATGCCCTGTCTTTTGGGATGGAGAAGCCCTATATTGCTACACATGGCAGTGTGATTGAACAGAAATTTTGACGAAAAGGAGCCCATCATGATCGAAGTACGCAAAGCCGAAGACCGCGGCCATGCCAACCACGGCTGGCTGGATTCGTATCACAGCTTTTCCTTCGCGGACTACTACGACTCGCGCCACATGGGCTTCGGCCCGCTGCGCGTGATCAACGAGGACCGCATCGACGGCGGTTCGGGCTTCGGCACGCACGGCCATCGCAACATGGAAATCATCAGCTACGTGCTCGACGGCGAACTGGCGCACAAGGACAGCATGGGTACCGGCAGCGTCATCCGTCCCGGCGACGTGCAGCGCATGAGCGCGGGCCGCGGCGTGATGCACTCCGAATACAACCACGCCCAGGATCGCAAGACGCATTTCCTGCAGATCTGGATCGAGCCGGACAAGTTCGGCACCGAGCCGGGCTATGAGGAAAAGCATTTCGGCGTCGAAGAGAAACGCGGCAAGCTGCGCCTGATCGCCAGCCCGGACGGTGCCGATGGCTCGGTGTCGATTCATCAGGATGCGCGGATGTATGCGGGCTTGTTCGACGGCGCGGAAAGCGCGGAACTCGCGCTGGCGAAGGATCGCCGGGCCTATGTCCACGTTGCACGCGGCACGGTGAAGGCCAATGGCGTCGAACTGCGCGCCGGCGATGCGCTCAAGCTGAGCGGCGAAGCCGGGCTGGCGCTGACGGATGGACAGGGCGCCGAGGTGATCGTCTTCGATCTTCCGTAAGCCTGTCTCCTGACGCCGCCCCAACGGGCGGTGTCAGGCCGAGCGGCGCAGCGGTAGTTCCGCGCTGTTGCGATACCACTCGCTGCCGATGACGGCGCGCATGAGCTGCGCAGCGCTTTCCGTCCAGTCCAGGCGGCGCAGCCCGCTGGAGTGCGGCACGGCGTTGCGCGCGCGCATCTGCATCCACTCGCGCAGCGCCCGTGCCAGCGAATCGCCTGACTGGCCGTCGAAGTAGTAGGCATGCGCGCCGGCGACTTCGCGGAACACCGGCAGATTTCGCGCGACGATCGGCAGGTCGTATTGCGCCGCCTCGACCAGCGGCAGGCCGAAGCCTTCCGCTTCCGAGGCCAGCAGCAGGGCCGAGGACTCGGTATAGAGCCGGGCCAGGATGCCGTCATCGGCACTTTCGAACCAGAACAGCCGGCGGCAGTATTCCGGATGGCTGCGCAGGCGCGCGGCCAGTTCGTCGACCATCCATCCCTGCTTCCCGACGATCGCCAGGCGGGCATCCACGCCGTCTTTCCACATGCGGTCGAATGCATCGAGCGCCTGCGCATAGCCCTTGCGCGGCTCGACCGTGCCCACCATCAGGAAGTCGCCGATTGCGTCGTTGCGTGCCGCGTGCGGTTTCGTTGCGAGCAAGTCGGCGCCGAGATGGAAATAGCCGATCTGCAGCGGCTCGGCGCGGCGCGGGCCGAGCGTGGCCATCCAGTCGGCTAGGTCATCCGCCACCGCGCGCGAAATGCCGACAATGCCGTCGCCGATGCGCGTGACCGTCTCCAGCCATTGCGAGAAGTTGGCGCAGGCCTCGCGCGGGAACACGTCCGGCCGGCGCACCGGCAGCAGATCGTACAGCACGAAGTAAAGCCGCACGCCGTGCCGCTTCAGGTCGTCGAACAGCGGCAGGTTGCGCTGGATACCGTAAGGGAACAGGTCGAGGCCAAGGAACACGTCGTCCGCATTGACGGCGATCGGCTGGTCCGGCTCGGCGGGCGGCTCTGCCTGCAACAGGCTGGCGGCGAACCCGGTCGCATACGCATAGTGACCGTTGAATTCGCGCACCGGCATGACACGGTAACCGGCGGGCGGCGACTTGAGCAGTTCGAGGAGCACATTGCGCACCACGCGCTGAATGCCCGAATGCAGGTTGTGCGTGGCGATGATCGACACGTCCACCAGCAACTGCGGCACATGCCGCTGCGCCGCGTCGTAGCGGCAGGCGAGCGGCACCGTTTCATTCGTGCTTTGCCGCGCGATCGAGCCGCTGCGCAGGCCGTGCTGAATCTGCAGCGCTTCCTGATAGATTTCTGCGAAAGACGAATCGACGATCAGTTCGCCGGCGCGCAGCGTAGCGTCGTGGAAGGCCAGTTCCTTGTTCCGTCGTTCCAGTCCGATGAGCGCATCGACCACCTGGCCGGTCATTTCGCCGTTGGCGTTGAAGATGACCTGCATGCCGCACGCCAGACAGCGCGCGACGCAGGCCGCGTAATAAGGCAATGCACGTCGTTCCAGGAAGACGGCGGCATCGGCCGCCAGGTAGAACGCATGCTCGAACTCCGGCGGCGTCGCATCGACGATGCGTACGCGGCTGCGCATGTCGGCCGGAACCGTCGTCTCCAGCACTTGCCGCAGGCGCGCCGGTTCCTTGTCTTCACCGGACAGGATCAGGAAACACTGCGGATCGGATGCCAGCGGTTCGAACACCTCATATGCGCTGGCGGGATAGCGCGCCAGCGTGTCGTGGGAGAGCACCGCCCCGGCCTGCGCCCCCAGTTGCGCGAAGCCGGTGATGAAGTAGAGGCCGGCCAGCGGCAGCGGGCCGACGTCGCTGGCCGACTCCAGCGTCACCCACGCGCGCGCGTTGCAGCCCTCGTGCATGCGGTAGTCGATCAGCCGCACGTGGCGCCGCACCGAAATGCGCTGGCGCGCCGTGTCGAGGTAGGCTTCGGTCGCCACCGCGTCCTGGTAATAGCTCAGGTAGTCGGCCGTATAGGCGAGCAGTTCGACCAGGGTCACGCCGAGGTCCGGCACATGCTGTTCGCGCCAGGCGGGCATGGTGAGCGCCAGGCGGTCCAGCATCAGCCGGCGCAGGCTCGCATAATCCTTGGTGAGGTAATCGATCTCGGGCGCCGGGAGGACGGGTGGCGCGCACGAAGAGTCGGACCGGCAGTCGATGTCGGCCGCGCAGTCGAGCCGGAAGCGGAACTGCACGCAGGCATAGCGCGGATCGAGACCATGGAACGGGCGCTCGCGCGCGGCCTGGCCCAAAGCGGTCGCGACTTCGACGAAACACAGGCGGTAGGTGGAGCTGTCGCCGATCTTGTCGAGCGTGATGCGCAGGCAGTCGTCGTGGTCGGGGTCGCCGGAGCGG